>CAVFTC010000154.1:0-2203 GCA_963625295.1 Bacteroides faecis | reverse complement strand
GCACGGTGGTGTGAGAGGTCGGCTACTCAACTAATGGGTAGCCTCCTACTCGATTGGTGCGAGAGACGGGACTTGAACCCGTACGGGATTACCACACGCCCCTCAAACGTGCGCGTCTGCCGATTCCGCCACTCTCGCATTAAGCTTCTGTTCCCTCAAGGAACGGTTGATATTATATCATGCCAATCTCGGTTTGTCAACTGTTTTTTATAAATTTTTATGCGGTTGGTAAAGTACGGCGGTAAAGCACCTTTTTCGGGACATCGTTCGCTTACCGCTCCGTCGTTTACTTTCTCTGTCCCTAAAAAAATATTCTGCTTGACTCACTAAATTTTTATTTTCGGTATTGCCTTAATACAACAGGCCAATCGTTATTGTAAATTCGCTTTCGGTGCATTCGAGGCGGACGAAGCCGTTGTATTTTTCTGCGGCTTTTTTGATATTTTCAATGCCGAAGCCGTGGTTTTGCGCATTCTTTTTAGATGTCTTTATTGAATTGTTTTTGATCTCAACCTTTTTAGTAACGGGGTTTGAGATTGTTATTGTGCAGCCGGTGTTGTTCTCTTCACCAGTGATTTTAATGCTGCACGGAGCAAGCTCAAGGCAGGCTCTTGCCGCATTGTCAATTGAGTTTGTCAGAATTGTACAAAGGTCGCCGTTGTTGACTTTCTTTGAAGGGATTGAACCGTCAAAGTCTATTCCGATGCCGTCCTTTTTGATTTCATCGGCCTTGTGCGAGATAATTGCGTCGGCAAAGTAGCTGCCGGTCGAATACTTGTTTTCCGTTTCCTTTACAGATTCGTTTAAACCGACGATATATTCTTTTGCTTCGTCGTATTTTTCTTCGGAAAGAAGGATGTTCAACGCAAGCAGATTGTTTTTGATATCGTGCCTGAAGCGACGAATATCACGGTTCTTTTCGGCAAGCTCCGTGTAGTGCTCGGCCTGCATTTCAAGCTGAGTTTCCGCTTCTTTTTGTTTCATCGAAACATTTACATATCGGAACACGATATAAGAAAGACCGATGAATGCGAGAATGACAAAAGCACCGGCAAAATAAACCTCAGCCGAAGCGATAATATCAATGTCGCTGTTAAGCATCAATATTGTTAGGAGCAAGGCGAAGCAGAATAATATGTAAAAAAGTGCAGGGATTTTTTCAAGGAAAAATTTCGGAATAACAAATTGCTTCTTATAATAAAGAATCAAGGATATCAAAAGGCAGACAAAGAACCATGCCGAAACAACAGCGTTTAACAGCGGCGATGTTACATCGGCCTTGAAAAGCATTATCGTTATTTGGCTCATTGTATCAAAAAAGCCGTCCATGACAAATCCGAAAAGGAGAAATTGTATTTTTCTGTGCGGCTTTAGAACAAAATACGGAATGACCATATAAAAAAGAGCCATAAATATATCCGAATCCTCGGGAGGCCTTTTCCAAGCGACGACAAACATAATTGCCGACAGGCCAACGGCGGTCAAAATCAGCGGAAGCTTTTTTATTCTCAGCTCGTAGCCTAAAAATTTGTTCAAAATGAAAAGCTCAAAAATACAACCGAGGGATATCGTAAGCATATAACTGATATATTTAATTGCCATAAATCAAACCTCTTTCATTTTAGACAACACCGCACACCTTAATTGTGCGGTGCTGCCTTAAGGTACGCTTCGCAAAGCTCTGCATATTTTTTGCTGCTGACATAAATCAAATCGCCGTTTGCCATTTCCGCACTTTTGCAGGTCAATGAGATGATTTTAGAGAGGTTAACAAGATAAGCACGGTGGGCTCGAAAAAAGCCGAACGGCTCAAGCTCTCTTTCAAACGATTCGATTTTTCTTCTGCATTTGATCGTTTCGTTCTCAAGGTGAATGTAAACCTCTTTTATTGCCACATCAATGTAATATATCGAATCAATGTCGATAAGCCTTGATGTGCTTTTGGTTTTTATCATGATTTTGCCGGAATCGATCGGCGAGCTGAAGAATTCGTCAAGCACCTTAAAAAGCTTCTCTTTAACAATCGGTTTTACGAGGAAACGGTAGGTTCTGACCTCGAAGGCTTCGTAGACAAAGTCGCTGTACGAGGTTAAAAAGACTATGCCCTTGGTCGGCTTGGACTTTGAACGCAGAAGTCTGGCAAAATCCATGCCGTTCATAAGCTCTGTTCCGCTCGGAGAAATACTGTCGTCGTTCATGTTGT
>CAVFTC010000153.1:0-2239 GCA_963625295.1 Bacteroides faecis | reverse complement strand
CAGCAGACGGCAAGTCCCTTCTCCTGCACCAAACAGAGTCGCTTAGGCGGCTCTTTTTGTTTTAAGTTGATATTTAAAAACCGATATGATATAATCTCAAAAAACATTTTAAGAAGGAAAAAAGTATGCTTGACGGAAAATGGACTTTACACGGAAAAAATGAAAAAGGAGAAAGCTTTGCTTTACCGGCTTGCGTTCCGGGCTGTGTTCACAGCGATTTGATAAACGCCGGAATAATCAAGGAGCTTTTTTACCGTGACAATGCGAAGAAATACGATTGGATCGAAAAAGAAGATTTTAGTTATGTCTGCGAATTCAATGTGGAAACGCTTCAAAAGAACGCGTACCTTGAATTTGACGGATTGGACACATATTGCACGGTTTACCTCAACGGCAAGCTGCTCGGCGAATGTGACGATATGTTCATTGCCTATGAATTTTCGGTTGACGGAATATTGAAGCAAGGCGAGAATCGGCTTGAGGTTCAGTTCCGTTCGCCGATAAAGGAGGTTGAAGGGCTTCCGCTTCGCTCAGGAGCATTCACCCGTGAGCGGCTTTATACCCGGAGGATTCAATGTACCTACGGCTGGGACTGGGTCGCACGCTTCGTGACCATGGGAGTTTATCGTGATGTGCGGCTGAGCTTCCGCAAGCAAAATGAAATAAAAAGCTTTTACTTATACACAAAAAATATAAATCCCTTTTCCGCACAGCTCCGGCTTGAGGTTGAGATTAGGGATGCCGCTCCCGACGGCAGAATAACAATAGAGCTGCTCGACCCCGAGGGAAAAACGATTTTCAAGAAGCAAAGAACGATAATAAAAAATGAGCTCGGCGAGTGTATTGATGTGCCGTCGCCGAAGCTGTGGTATCCGAACGGTTACGGCGAGCAGCCTCTTTATACATTGAAGCTTTCGACCGACAGCTCAAAAAAAGAACACCGCTTCGGAATCCGTGAGGCGGTCATTCTTCAGCTGCCCGATGGAGAAGCGGAGAAAAAAATCTGCGCAGAGGCGAAAATGAATTCTCAAACGGAGAACTTCGGTTCAATCGAAAACACCTCGGGATTTACACTGCTTATTAACGATATAAAAATTTTTTGCAAGGGTGGAAATTGGGTTCCCTGTGAGCCGTTCCCCTCAGAGGAAAGCGACCGAAAGATAAAAAAGATTTTGCATACGGCAAAGGACGCAGGGGTAAATATTATCCGTGTCTGGGGCGGCGGAGTGTTTGAAAGAGATGTATTCTACGAGGAGTGCGACCGTCTCGGAATTCTTGTTACCCAGGACTTTCTCATGGCGTGCGGCGAATATCCGGAGGAGGATTCGAGCTTCATAAAAAAGCTTCAGGCCGAAACGGAATACGCCGCAGAAAAACTGCGCAACCGAACCTGCCTTGTTTGGTGGAGCGGCGACAATGAAAACGCCGTGCTCGGCAACGAAAACCGAACGGACTTCCCGGGATATCGCAGCGCAACCTATGGAATTGAGCCTGTCCTTAAAAGACTTGACCCCGACAGATATTTTCTGCCGTCCTCGCCCTACGGCGGCGATCCGTTTTGCTCGGCGATGACGGGCACAACACACAACACATATTATCTCGGCGAAATGTTCTCTTATATGATGGAGAGCGATTTTAAAAATTACATCAAATTTTTCGACTCGTTCCTTGCCCGTTTTAATGCCGAACAGCCGGTAATGGGTATGCCGTTTGTCAAAACCATGAGGAGGTTTATGACCGACGAGGACATTTTCGGCGAGGACGAGGAAATGCATAAATTTCATTCGCAGAGCAATCCCGCACTGCCGCATAATCTTTTTACTTATATAAAAAACATGACGCAGAAAATTTTCGGAGATTTTTCGGACGGCATGGATAAAGTGCAAAAAATGCAGTCGGTTCAGTGCGAATGGATTCGGCAGAGCATGGAGCTTTTTCGCCGCAACAAATGGTTTTCATCGGGTATTATTTACTGGATGCTCAACGATTGCTGGCCGGCGGCGAACAGCTGGTCGATTATCGACTATTACGGTGAGCCGAAGCCGGGATACTATGCCTTCAAGCGTGCGGCGAAGCCTTTTATTGTCAGCGTGACGGAAAAGGATGAAAGACTTTGCGTTTACGGCTGTAACGATTCCCTCGAAAAGGTTGTGGGAAAAGGCAAGCTTTATGTCTGCGATCTTGAAAAAAATATAAATATTTTTGAAAAAGATTTTGAAATAAAGCTTGAAGAAAACTG
>CAVFTC010000152.1:0-2243 GCA_963625295.1 Bacteroides faecis | reverse complement strand
GTCATAAAAGAGGAGTTTTATATATGAAAGCAACCGGAATCGTAAGGCGAATTGACGACCTCGGACGAGTGGTTATTCCGAAAGAGATTCGTCGCACAATGCATATCAAGGAGGGTGCGCCGCTGGAAATTTTTACGGACACCGAGGGCGGCGTGATATTCAAGAAATATTCGCCCATCAGCGAAATCTCCGATGTGACGGAGCATTTTGCCGATGTGCTTTACCGAAGCGTTACCACGCCCGTTTTGATTTGCGACAGGGATCATGTCATTTCCTGCGCAGGAGTTTCCAAAAAGGACTTCCTTGAGAAAAGGATAAGCCCCGAGCTTGAGAGCGTGATGGAATCCAGACAGCTCTACACCGGCGACCGAGATAAGCAGCTGTATCCCGTTGAGGGAATTGATCACGGCGCATCCATTGCAATGCCGATAATCGGTAACGGCGATATTCTCGGAGCGGTGGTTTTTCTCTGGAGCGACGGGTCAAAGATCTCCCCAACGGAAACAAAGCTGGCGCAGGTGGCGGCGTCCTTCATCGGAAAGCAAATGGAGCAATAATTATATAAATCTTGCTGTAGCGCTACGACTTTTTACACCGTTTCCTCACTATATTGTATAAAAATATTAAGGCAATACCGCATTTCAAGTATGAATTCTTAAGAACTGATTAAGATTTGCTTAAGAACCGATTAAGAATGCTCCAAGCCTATAGACAAGCGGATTTTGCGTGTTATAATATCGCATGTAAGGTTCATAAAGAACCAAACGGAGAGAAAAATAAAGGCAATTCACACATCGGGTGTGCGGCATTGCCAAGTGAAAAACGGAGGAATAATAATGAAATTGTTTGCTGTAAAGAGAACCAACAGGACTGTTGCCAGATCGGAATACATCAAAAGATGTCCGTGCTGCGGAAAGACCTTTAAGGCGTCGTATCCTGCCTCGGATTTTCTGCTTTCGGGACAGGCAAGGGATATGGTGAATGCCAATTACGATGCGCATATGAGCCTGTGTGCGGTCATGAACAAGGTATCATAAAGCGGCGTGAATCGTTGCTTTGATATAAAGCAGCCGCAGGCTGCTGAGGGAAAGTGGAACACGACCGTTTTGGGGAGAGAAAATAAAATGAATTGAGGGGCGTTGAGAGCTTTAGGAAAGAGACTCCGACGGCCGAGAGGGAAAGAGCCGATAGCAGAGCTTGTTCGGCGCAAAGTGTTGCTTTGACAGCCGAACACGCTGTTGGGGCAGGGCGACATGCCTTGCGGGGGATTTGGGAAAGTTATTACAAAAGAGCAAGGCATTACGCCTTTGCCGGTCAGGCTTGACCGGACGACTGATTTTATGAGAAAAGCGGACTGTTGTTCATTCTTTGATGAAGCAGTCCGCTTTTGGCTGTTATGTTGAAATGAAGAATATCGTTGCGCCGAGGAACATCTGGGCATAGAAATAAGTCCAGATATTTACATCTCTAAGCGCGCCGTGTTTTGCAACATTAGGCTTAAAGGTGAGTATGGAAAGCGTGTAGTCGGAAAGAATGAAGAGCGAAGAGCCGAGCATAAGCAGTATACCGGTGAATATCGGAGCTTCGACCAGGCTGCCGTTTTTCATCAACGCTACGGCAAGCGAAAACGCCTTAACGCCCATCGCCGCTATTGTTGTAGTGTAAAGGGTGCAGGGAACAAGCAGCTTGCCAAGCTCGATTTTGGCGATGAATATTGCCGAAAGCATAGCCGCCGCAATTAAGGCTATGTAAGCGATAACCTCAGTGGCGGTAATCAGCGACTTTGTCGGGAAAAGAACCCTGAACGCCTTGCAGTAGGCAACGGTGTAGAAAACATGACCCACAAGGAACGAGGAAAGTCCCGCAACGAAAAATCCCGAGCCGGGGCGGACATGGAGAAGAAAATCCCCAAGCCACGAAAAGCAAAGCCCGATAAAGATGAATACAGCATATCTCGTGAAATCGCCGATAAGTCCGGCAACAAGTGCGTTTGTGAGAAAGACGGTTGAGCAGACCTGCTTAAGGAGGAGCGATTTTTTGCATGGTTTAGGTTGCTCCGCCTTGAGGAAAAACGGAATAATAATTGCCATCGCTATAAGCAATAAAACAAAAATCACATAATAAAACCTGTTATCCATAGTGCTGTCACCTCGAATAAAATTTTTTCGATTTTTATTCTCTCAGAGCCGTTAAGGCAATACCGCACAATTGGGGTGTGCGGATTGCGCAGTAAGATTTTTCGT
>CAVFTC010000151.1:0-2400 GCA_963625295.1 Bacteroides faecis | reverse complement strand
CACGCTTTGCGGCGTAGACATTTCCGTTATCGTCAACTCTTGCAACGCTTGTGTCGGACGAGGAATACTTCACCGTGTACTCTGCGCCATCGTCGGCGGTGATTGTCGGGTTGATTTTTGCGGACTTCTTGTAATTCATGGTTATGTCGCCGATTGAGACGGATTTTACGCTCGTCTTTTCATAGACCGCCGTGAAGGTCAGGTCGTTTGCGGGCATGGTCTTGGGAACGCTCTTGTCCCAGCCCTTGAATGTGTAGCCGTCCTTGGTCGGAACGGTCGGCGGAGTGAGCTTATCGCCTGCGGCGTAAATCTCGGTCACTGCTTTGCCGTCGATGTTCCATGTTACGGTGTAGCCCGTTTTCAGCTCGACCTGTCTCGCTTCAACTCCGCTGCCGAAATCACCGACAACGAGCACCGTTGCCTCGTCGGTTCTGCTCGGCTTGTAGGCAAGCGTAACCTTGCCGTCCGCAGCCTCGGACTGGTCGATATAAACGAGGTTGTCGCTCGTGAGCGTGAAGCCGTCGTTGTAATCCGTCACACCGTAGACCATGTAGAGGTTGCCGTCAACCGCAGAGCCGAGCGTGAATTCGCCATTCGCAAGGGGTGCAAAAACCGTTTGCGTCGCTTGGCTTGTCCCAACTGTGTTCTCGTCCGCTGCGTCCTCGGCAGCAATCTCTCCAGAGGTGATTGAAGATGTGTCGATTTTGGATTGGCTCAAGTTTAAAGCCGGAACAATGCCCCTGCCAGTGTGATAGACACCGTAGTAGTAGTCGTTCGCCCAGCCGTCGAAGCCGACTCCCGTCGCCCTGTGGGAATTGAAGGGCGACCGCAGCCACCACCAAGAGTTCCCGTCGTAACTACTGCCTGCGCTGTTATATACATTCAAGCCCTGACATTTTGCGTAATCCGTACCTTTTCTATATCTTTCCGTATCACTTGAATTCGATGAACTAAAGCCATAGCTTGTGTTCAGAACATCGTTGTATGAGAGAAGTGTGATTTTATCAGATGTCGGATTGCTGTCGTATGTGCTGCTGTATGTACTCTTATTCTCACGGATAAGCTTCTGTATTTTTGCCTGCTGTGCTTCGCTGAATGCCGTGTTATAGAACTCATTGTTCAGCCATGATCTCAGACTGCTGTTTTCCCAGTTGCTGGCATAGTAATCCTTGCCGCTATTGCCCCAGTAGGTGCTGTCAGCACAAAGAACATAGTTGTTATATGCCTGTGAATCAATCGCACTGTCACAAACAATTAAGCCTGTGCTTGCGTCAAGAACTCGCCACTTCAACGGTTCGTATTTGAAATAGTATGTATTGTTCGTATAGTAGCCGTTGTCGTCTTGATATGTATTTGATGTTGAGGAGGTATAGCCTGTCCAATACGGTCTGTATTCGCTGAATGTTACGGCTCTGTATTTGTTGCCGTTAAATACGATGTCCGCATATTTCATGTAGTCCGACGGTTTCATATTGCCGTCATTCCAGCTTCCTGTTCCGCTGTAGTAGTTATATGACTTCCATGAAAGCGACTGTGAATTAAGTCCGTCAATTATTGCTTCATCCGTTACCTTGCTCTGCGGATATGAGCCAAAATTGATTACTGTTCCTGTCGCTTCCGTGCCGGTGAAAACGCTGTCGTTACTGCCCGTGCCGTCGGAGGTTGAACCGCCCGTTTCTCCGCCGGGGTTCGGATTATCAGAACCTTTTTCAAGGAAAACAACCAATGATTTTCCTGCGTCATTGATGGTAAAGCTTATTGTTTTGCTCTTATAGCCGGAAGCAGTTATTGTTGCCGTTTGGTCACCGTTTGTATAGTAAAGCGTTGCTACACCGTCTTTTATTGCTGCGGTATTACCGTCATATGTGCTTTTTTCATTCGGATAATATCTTGCGTTGCTGTTGCCTGTAGCATTTCCTTCACTAACAACTGCCGAAGTGTTCATCTTGAAGAAATTGTTATTTACAAAATCATAAACATTTAATCCGGTAGAAACCTTTCCGCTCAGCACTCCGCTAAGTATTCCCGCACCGACAGCCGAAATTTTATATGCCTTTTCATAACTCAAATCAGCGACAGTAAATTTCACCTCGTAGAATTTATGAGGACAAACTCCCCAACCAAAGCCATACAGTACTGAAATATAGAAATCCGCAATTTTAAATGATGTATCCCATAAATCAGCTTTATATTTCCATTTTTCTGAATTGAACAACTTTAGCTCTGCACTAAACTTAATGACAAATGAAACATCACCGTCAATACAAACCTTACAATCATGTTTTGCTTTGCTTGTTTTGCCATCCAACAAATCGGTCGAAGCTTTTACTTTAAATCCGATTTCACCGGATAACGAAGCGTCGGCAATCTTTTCATGAATAATCGCAACATGGGGCTTCA
>CAVFTC010000150.1:0-2478 GCA_963625295.1 Bacteroides faecis | reverse complement strand
AAATCTCGGCCGCCATCTGATGAATGCAAATGTAAAAAGAATCAGGAATAAATAAAAAGGAAAAAGACTGCAAACCTTGGGAAAAAGGTTTGCAGTCATTGCATTTACGGAGAGCAAAGAAGCGTTGTCAGCTTTTTTGCGGTTCTGCATATTCATGAGGAATGTTTTCAGTTAATGCGGTTATCATATCGTCTGCCGAAATAACCTCAATATTGTCACCGAGACAGCTGACAAAATATGCAAGGTCATCGGCATTCACCGTCCACGGATGAACATTTATAACTGTATATCCGTTGATGGAGCTGATGTCGGCAGGGGAGGCGTTGACTATATTTGCTTGTTCACTTAGCCATTCGTGGGTTACCTCATCCGGATTTCCACTTGGATGCCACAACGAAAGTCGAACGGAAATAAAGGGCTTGTCATTTACAAAATACACTCTGCCCTCGCCTGAAGCGTATCTACCCGGATCCATCTGCAATATTCCACCGTGTATATTTTCGTACCTTGCAAAGTATTTAAGCTTGTTTGCAAATGTGAGGTTAGAATAAGAATTCGGCACATAGTCAAGCAGGGTCATCGTTGTAAGCCCGGTTTCGAGCATAGCTGCCGCCGTCAAGTCCGAATATGCCCGAAGCTCTCTGCCGGACATTTGTGATATTCTTGCATATCCCGCTCCGGACGGTCCCGTTATAAACGAGTCGTTCCCGACATTGCTTATAGCCTTTTTGACGGCTGTTGACGAAAAATTTTTCATCAGCGGCGCAAATGTCCATGTTATCGGTATGTCGATATCATAACTCTGCCAGGCATAAAATTCGTTGTAGCCGTTCGATATCCACTGCGCATTGTCGCCGTCGCTGTAAACGATCGAAACATAGTGCTTCGTTGGGTCGAGCTTAACTCCGTCGGATTGCCTGCCGAGCTTGTCAACTGTGAGCCTGTTGCAGGTAAGGATGCTTGTGTTATAGCTATTGTCGGACGGGATAACATAGTGCCCGAACGAAGAAACGGATTCCGTATATGCTTCCTCATAGTTTCCCCAGCCGAGAATTGCTGCCGGTGCATCAAGCTTGCCGAAGATTTCATCTCTGAAGGCTCTGCCGTTACGGTCGTCCTCCCTGACGAACATAATGAAAATTTTCTGCGCAACGGCAAGGTCACGAAGACCCTGCGCACAGCTGTCAAGGTGAACAAGAAGATTCTTTTTGAATGTCTTTTTATTTTTGTTATAAAAATTCCGCTGGTAAGCAATATCTATGTTACGCCCGGTTAAATCCTCGAGCTTTTCAAGTCCCGATGTCTTTGCAGCCTGCTCCATGGATTGCGGAATTGCAAGCCAGCCGTAAACCGACGCAAAGTTAAACGCCATGTTAATTTGATTACAGTCTTTTTTGCTTGTAAACAGCACATAGCCATTGTTATTGATATGAGATGAGTAGCGGCGAATGAGGCTTTCAAGCCTCCATGCGTTACCGTTGGAGTCGGCATAAAGCAGCTTGCAGCCTGCACTCTCAAGGTCGCTCAGCTCTGTTATTGAATCGTAGCCGTAGTTGATAAATATTGACGCTTCGTCCCTGTTTACAAGACCTTGCAGACATATGATTGCCGCAAGCTCCTCATCGCTCGTCTTTGATGACTGAACTACTGCAATTTCCCGAGCGAGCGGATGAACATCAAATATATCTGTCAGCCCGGTCAAATCGTTTTCGGGTTTTGCTTTTGGGACGAAGCCGGGCAGCGCTGCTCCGATTGTATTAAAGATAAGCATGATAAATGACATTAGCAACGAAATAGCGGTTTTTATCATTGTTGTTCATCTCTCTTTTTTACAAAACATGAATGAATTTTTTGCGGTTGTTGCGCATCCGCATGGATAATTTATTGCAATTATATCATAAGACAGCAGTTGGCGCAAGTGGGAGGGTCGGCATTTTAGACATACCGCACAAATTGAGGCGCACACCGTGCTTGAATATGTTTTCGCCACGCTGCACAAAATCTTGTTGCGCAATTAGCCGTCAGCCGGAAGCTGTAAGCAATATAGACAACACTGCACAATTGACATATGTTCAGAGAGCCGCTACACCGGCCAACGGTGGATATCATTTCTCAGATACTTGGACAACCCTCGATATATATTCTCACCTTTTAACAACCATGCAGAAGCCCGTTATCAACGCTCTTAACGATACTTTCAAAGACATTACAGTGACAAAATAGTGACAAATGCAAGATAAAAGAGGGTTCAACCTTGCGATACAGTAAAAATATTTATGAAAAGAAAAAGACTGCAAACCTTGAAAAATAAGGCTTGCAGTTCTTTTCATGGCGGAGAGCAAGGGATTCGAACCCTCGAACAGGCTTTGACCTGTTACACGATTTCCAATCGTGCTCCTTCGGCCAGCTCGGACAACTCTCCAAATTCATTTTCACTATTTAATTGATGTTACACGATTGTAAATCGTGCTCCTACAT
>CAVFTC010000149.1:0-2675 GCA_963625295.1 Bacteroides faecis | reverse complement strand
AAAATTTTGTAGGCTTGCTGACGCAAGTCAAGGAATTTTTGTGCAACATGACGGGAACAGCTTCAAGCAAGGCGTGCGCCTCAATTTGTGCGGTGTTGCCCTAATAATGCTCTAAGCTGTTTAATTAGCCTGCCGGATTCAAAGACTTCTTTATTGAAATCTGCACACCTTGCTTCAACCGAGCACCGCTCACAACCTGCGAATTTCAAGGCATCGATAAACGCCTGATAATCGTATTCCTCCATGCTTTTCGGGAATCCCCGTTTTTCACCGTTGGACGGATAGGGATTGGAAAAGTGTGCGTGTCTGATCGAGCCTTTGAGCTGCCGAATATCGTCGTTATTATCATCGACCATATGGTACAAATCCGCAAGGCAGGCTATATTATCTTTTCCGGACAAAACGGAAAGCATCGTGCCCTCCTTGACGGTATTTATTATATTCGTCTCGTTCTTTCTGAGAGGTTCGATAACGACCGTCATTCCGTATTTTTCGGCAATAGGAGAAACCACGCTTCCGAGAAAATCTCCGAGCTGACGGAAGCCCTCGGAATAGCTTGTTCCCTGCGGAACATTTCTTGCAGCACTTGAACCGAAAACGATAACCTCAAGCCCGATCTTCTTCCCTCTTGCCATACCGTTTTCAATAAAATCTATGTACTCATCGCTCCCGTAATCATGACCGATAACAGGAAGATCCCCCGGTAGGAAGCAGTTTGCCGCCTCGCATTTAATATTGCTGCTTTCAAGAGCAGATTTATATTTGTTAAACATGTCCTCATCTGCCCGTGAAAGCAGACTGAAGCCGCATTCCATATAATCAAAGCCTGCGTCCTTGGTAATTTTGACATTTTGCGGATTGTCAATACCCATACACATTCCGTAGCGCATACCTCTCACCTTCCGCCTTGTATATTTTCTATAATTATATCACTCAAATAAAATCGGGTCAATATTTTTATAGCCGTTCCTCTTTTTGCATATTATAAAATAAACGACGGGCAGAAGCCGATAAATGCTTCTGTCCGTATTACTTTCTATTATTACGACAATGCGCACAATTGGGTTGGTATTGCTCAGCCGTCCTCCCTATCAGGGAAAAAGCTCTTTATAAATTCAGCCTTTTCGTCATCGGAAAGAGTTCTGAATCTTCCGACAATCTCTTTTTCTATCGGTCTGAGATCAGTTATTTTTGAGAAAGGAAGCTTGACGGTGTTTTCGTCTTCCACCTGCGGATCATTGAATTTAATAGTCGTGTTTTCGTCAAAAATAAGATATTCAAGACCGACATTATAGATATCCGCAAGCTTTCGCATAACCTGAAGCGGCGGATTGGCGTTTCCGTTTTCATATTTTGAGAATGTGGTTCTGCTCATTCCGAGTATGTTTGCCACATCGTCCTGTGTCATTTCAAATTCTTTTCTAAGCTTGAGCAGCTTTTTTCCCAGGGCAGGATTCGGCGGATTTACCATTACATATTACTCCAATACTTTAATATAATAATATAATAGCATATAAAATCAAAAAAGTACAGTAAAAATTGTAGATTTTTTAAAAAAATCATGATAAGCTGTCGAAAGAATCCTTTTATAGCCCGTGAAAGAATCCTTTTATAGCCCGTTTCGGTTGCTAATTCGAGCCGAATATGATATAATTAACTAAAACAACACCGCACAAATTGCCTTAAGGCAATACCGCACAAATTGATGCGCACGCCTTGTTCGCAATCCGCACACCTCAATTGTTCGGTGTTGCCTTAAATTTTTCTCAAAAGAGGCTTTTTATGTTTGATAAAAAAATATTCAAGGATGTTAAATATTATGTCGCAGACCTTGACGGAACGGTATACCTCGGCAACGAGCTTATCGACGGGGCAAAGGAATTTTTCGAGCTTGTAAAGAAAAACGGAAAAGACTATTATTTTCTGACAAACAATTCGTCAAACAACTCAAAGGTTTGTCTTGAAAAGCTTACAAAAATGAATTTTCCTGTTCCGGAGGAAAAAATAATTGTTTCGACCCATGTTGCAATCAGCTATATAGAAAAGAATTACCCGGGAAAGTCGGTTTACCTCATCGGCAACAGTCGGTTACTTTATGATTTTGAAAAATCCGGTATACCTCTCACCGATGACAAACCGGACATCGTAGTCCTCGGGCTTGACGACACACTCAATTACGAAAAAATTCGCAAGGGCTGCAATTATATTATCAAAGGCGCAAAATTCATCGTAACTCACCCCGATATCAAAGCGCCGATGGGTGACGATTACATGCCGGACGCCGGTTCGATGATGGCGTTATTTTCCACCTGCACCGGCGTTGAACCGCTTGTTATGGGCAAGCCGGAGGTGTATACCGCCGATTATTTGACCGAGCTGCTCCATTGCCGCCGTGATGAAATCTGCTTCATCGGCGATTCCCTCGCCGCAGATATAGCCCTCGGAGTTCGACACGGAATGAAAACCGCCTGCGTACTTACCGGAGTTACAACGCCTAAAATATATGCAAATTCATGCATTAAGGCCGATGTTTGCGTTGATTCCATAAAAGACCTCTGTGCGATTTTTCAATAAGTATTCAATCTAATACCCCCTTAAACAATGCAGCACCCCGAGCCGATTGGTTCGGGGTGCTGTGGTTGTTTTTGTTTTTTGCTTTTTCTCTTTCTTTTTAA
>CAVFTC010000148.1:0-2785 GCA_963625295.1 Bacteroides faecis | reverse complement strand
ATGGACAGATTTATGCTCCGTTTACAAGAGCAAAACGACGCCGTGGCAAGGTGGAGCGGAAGCACGATTCAAAAGATTAAGCAGGTTTTAAGAAAATGTCTCGTTGAGTGTGATTATTTGGACTCGGTTAATTCTGAGGTTTTGAACCCTGTTTATTTATATCCGGAGTTGGAAAATGTTATCAGAGCAAACGGTGACACTGCGCTTTTTCCGGCATTTAATTTCTTTGAGTAAAGGTGAATGACAATGAACAACGAGAATGAATTTAACAGGATAATTGAGCGTCTATCCGATGAAAAATTTTTAGGGAACAGGGGGCTGTCAAACGAAGTCGGTCTTCATGTTTATTGCTATTCACCGAAAGATGAGCGAAAGGTTATGAGCTTTTTTGACAGGTTGGTTGAAGATAAAAATCAGCCGTTTCGCCTGATAAAATGTGATTTGTATGAGATCCTTTTATCAATCTTTGAGGACAAGCGCATACTTGACCGAATTCCGAAGCAGGAGGAGCAGAGAGGAAAGCAATTCCTTTTGCAGCAGCTTCAAAAGATTGCTACGCCCGAGGCTTTTGTTGAACGAATGAAATACGAGCCGCATGAATTCGGTGACGTACTGCTTATTACCGGCGTCGGGGCTGTTTTTCCCTATATGAGATCTCACAAAATTTTGGACAATATTCAGCATGTTTTTTCGGATATACCCGTGGTTATGCTTTATCCCGGTGAGTACAATGGGCAGGAGCTTACGCTGTTCGGGCAATTTCTTGACGGCAATTACTATAGAGCATTCAATTTGCTTTGATTTGGAGGAATATAAATGAAATTACAGCAGATTTATAAATCGGATATAAACAGAAATATTAACGGTGTTATACAGGTCGATCAGGATGACAGTGAAGTCGTGAAGCAAGAGCTTTCCGAGTATATTATAACCAAAGAGCTTCGCAGTCATTATAACGCATTTTTTAACAATTATGAAAAGTCATTTGATTATCAGACTAATAAGATTGGTGTCTGGATATCGGGATTTTTCGGAAGCGGTAAATCGCATTTTTTGAAAATGCTTTCGTATTTGCTTTCCAATAAGGTTGTTGACGGAAAGACGGCATTCGATTATTTCAAAGACAAGTTTGACGATCCTATGTTCCTTGCACAGATCGAGCGTTGCATTTCTGTGCCGACCGAAACGATACTTTTCAATGTTGACAAGAAAAGTGGAATAAATAAGGACAAAACCGCAATTTTGAAGGTTTTTGCGAAGGTTTTCTATCAGCATATGGGTTTTGAGGGAAATGATCTCAAGGTAGCTAAGCTTGAGCAATTCATCACGAATTCGGGCAAAATGGACGAGTTCGCCGCCAAGTTCGAGGAAGTTAACGGCGGAACATGGCTTGATTCAAGAGATTCATACATATTCTTTGAGGACGATATAGTTGAGTGCCTTGTCGATGTTCTCGGCATGAGCGAAACGGCGGCGCACAACTGGTTCAATGGCACTGAAACGGCGGACATCAGCATTGACCAGCTCGTTGCGGAGATAAAGAAATATATTGATAGCAAGGGCAAGGATAACCGTCTGATTTTTATGGTCGATGAAATCGGACAGTACATCGGCTCCGACAGCGATCTCATGCTTAATCTTCAAAGCATTGTTGAAGCAATCGGCTCAAAATGCGGCGGCAGAGTGTGGGTAATGGTTACAAGCCAAGAGGCGATTGATTCCGTTACAAAAATTATCGGCGATGATTTTTCAAAAATTCAGGGACGATTTGATACAAGACTCAGCCTGTCGTCATCTTCTGTTGATGAGGTCATCAAAAAGCGTATTCTTGAGAAGAACGACGCCGCTAAAGAAATGCTCAAGATGAATTACGAAAAGAACAGTGGCGTATTAAAAAATCTGTTCACGTTTAATTCGCCGTATAAAATGGACCTAAAGGGCTATTCGGGCGAAAACGAATTCGTTGAAACCTATCCGTTCGTTCCGTATCAATTTAAGCTGATGCAGAATGTATTTTTGCAGGTGCGCAGGCACGGCAACGCCGGAAAAAGCATGTCGGGCGGTGAGCGTTCCATGCTGTCGGGCTTCCAGGAGGCGGCGCAAAGCTTGGCGGACAAGGACGAAAACTCGTTCATTTCATTTAACCTTTTCTACGACACGCTGAATACCTTCCTCGAAAGCTCCATAAGAAGGGTAATCGACCGCTGCCGCAGAGCTGCGGAGAATAACGACGGGCTTGAGCTATACGACGTTGAGGTGCTGAAGCTTCTTTATCTTATCCGCTATGTCGATGAGGAGATCAAGGCGAATATTGATAACATAGCGACCTTGATGGTTGACAGAATTGACGCAGACAAAATCAATATGAGACAGAATATCCGTGAGTCGCTGGATAGGCTTCTGCGTCAAAATTACATTGCAAGAAACGGCGATACATATTCATTCCTGACCGATGATGAGCAGGATATCGCACGCGAAATAAATCAGATAAACATTGAAAGCTCGGCAGTTGTGCGTGAGATTGCAAATGTTGCGTTCGGCAGTATTTTTATGACGAAAAAGTTCCGTCTGAACAACAACGATTTCGCTTTCGATCAGATGGTTGACGACCTTTGCATCGGTGTGCCCGGAAATCCGATAAAGCTTCGTTTGGTGACCGATGTGAACGATAATTTTCGCAATTCCGAGCAAAATTGGATAATGAAATCGAATGTCGATAACGAGGCTATCGTTGTTATGTCGGACAAATATCCGTACTATAATGAGATTGAAAGCGCAATGAAGA
>CAVFTC010000147.1:0-2879 GCA_963625295.1 Bacteroides faecis | reverse complement strand
ACGAAAAATCTTACTGCGCAATCCGCACACCTCAATTGTGCGGTATTGCCTTAAGTGCAAATTCCTATAAAAATTATTTTCGGAGATGCCAATGAAAAAAGATACCGTGAAAAATATAATAAAAATCATTTTTGCCGTCGCTGTATTTGTCACGGCGATTGTCAACTATGACTATCTTTCAAAGCTCGATGTCCGTGTGCTGATTGCCGGCGCATCGTCTATTTTGGCTGCCGAGCTGATTATTCTCGGTGTTTATGCCGTTAAGGCTGTTTTGATGGTTGTTCCGGCTTCTCTTGTTTATATTTCCGTCGGAATGGCATTTGACACAAAACGAGCCGTTGTTATAAATCTTATCGGTATTGCCGTTGAGGTGATAATAACATTTTTCATGGGAAAATTTCTCGGCAAGGATACGGTCGAAAAGAAAATACGCAGCACAAAATCAGGCGATAAATTTTTCTCAATGCTTGATAAAAACCGAAATGCAGCAATTTTTCTTATGAGACTTATTCCGGCGTTTCCAATTGATTTTTCATCACTTTTCATGGGCGCATTCGACTTTAAATTTTTGCCGTATCTTTTGCTTTCGGTTCTCGGCATTGCTCCGAGGGTAATAGCCTTCACAATTCTCGGCGACGGAATATACGACCTTATTCCGATGAAATACATCGTTATTGCGGCAATTTGTGCCATTCCCGTGGCAATTGCGGCTCTGTTGATTAAAAAATACGGCAACAAAAAGAAAAAACATGAAGAAAATAAATAAATTTTTATAAAATCCCTTGCTAAAAAATCAGAAATATATTATAATAATTAAGATATTGCAGGAGATTATATCTGAAGCATTATTTCAGTCATGTGGTGTGTTGGTCCTGTGCGACGGGGTGCCGCGAACCATGTCAGGCGGGGAACCGAGCAGCATTAAGCGGTTAACACCGTGCGACACAGTACGGCCTGCACACCATGTGACTGAGATAATGCTTTTTATTATTACTTTATTTAGTGAGGAGGAATATGCCGTGTATAGAGTTCTTTACAGAAAATGGAGACCTCAGACCTTCAGCGATGTTGTCGGTCAGGAGCATATCACCTCGACCCTTGCCCATGAGATAGAATCGGGCAAGGTTTCTCACGCTTATCTTTTCACCGGTTCAAGAGGAACGGGCAAAACCACCTGCGCTAAAATTTTTGCCAAGGCGGTCAACTGTCCGCATACTCACAACGGAAACCCCTGCAACGAATGCGAAATCTGCAAAGGAATAGACGACGGCTCAATCCTCGATGTTATTGAAATCGACGCTGCCAGCAACAACGGCGTTGACAATATCCGTGACCTTCGTGAGGAAGCAAACTACACCCCTGTCCACACAAAATTCCGTGTGTATATAATCGACGAGGTTCATATGCTTTCAATCGGAGCTTTCAATGCGCTTCTCAAAACGCTTGAAGAACCGCCGGAGCATGTTAAATTCGTTCTTGCCACAACCGAGGTTCACAAGCTGCCCGCAACCATTCTTTCAAGATGTCAGCGGTTTGATTTTCACAGAATCACCCCCGAAAACATCAGCGCAAGGCTGAAATATGTTGCCGACGAAGAAAAAATCGAGCTGGACGACGACGCTTCGCTTCTTATTGCAAGAATTGCAGACGGCGCAATGCGTGACGCTCTTTCTATCCTCGACCGCTGCGCCGGAATAAACGAGCATGTCACATCGGAGATTGTCAGCAACGCCGCAGGTCTTGCCGGAAAGGGTCACCTTTTCGACATGGTTGACTATATAAACAAAAACAAGTCGTCCGAGGTTCTTTCTGTAATCGACAAGCTTCACAGCGAATCGTGCGACATGGAAAGGCTGTGCTCCGAGCTTATCAATCATTACAGAAATCTGATGATGATAAAAACCGTAAAAGAACCGCAGAAGCTGATTGTCTGTACGGATCATGATCTTGAGCTTTACAAAAAGCAGGCGGACGAAACCAATCTTTCAAAAATTCTCAGCTGCATTTCTCTGCTTGAGGAAGCTTCAACCGTTCTCAAAAGCAGCACAAGCAAGCGCACGGAAATGGAGCTGACTGCGGTTAAAATGACCATGGCGGAAATTTCAAGTGACAACACTGCGATTATAAGCAGAATTGAAAAGCTTGAGAAAGCCCTCCAAAGCGGAAAAATTATCGTCGAAGCTCCCACACAGAGTGTCAAAGAAAGTGTCGAGCCAAATAAACAGGTTGATACCGAGCTTCCGCCTCCGCCTGAAATTCGGGAGGAAGTTAAAAGCGAGCCTTTGTCAAACGAAGCTCACGGCAGCACCGAGGAGGATACTCTTTTTCTCCAATGGGCAGAGGTTCTTTCACTTCTTGATGTTTCCGACAAGCCGCTCACCGGAATTTTAGGAGCATCAACGGCTTATATCAGAGGAGATTTTATTCTCATTAAATGCGATAATCCTGTTTTTTCACAGTTTATTCGTCAAAACAATCATTCACTGGCAATTCGCAAGGCCATTTTTGATGTGACCGGAAGAAAATACAGACTCGGAATTTACAAATCAAATGAGAACAAAACGGTCAATAACGATCCTCTTGCAAACCTGATAAAAAAGATTAACGGGTGATAGATATGTCTCCTAAAATCAGCATTATTATTCCGTCATATAACGAAGAAAAAAATATTTCCCGTTGCCTTGATTCTGTTTTAAACCAGACCTTTTCCGATTTTGAGGTTATTTGCGTCGACGACGGCAGCAGCGACGGAACTTTTGATATAATAAAAAATTATTCAAAAAAGGACAGCCGAGTTATTCCTCTGAAAAATCCCGGAAAGGGAGTTTCATCAGCAAGAAATTTCGGCATTGAAAATTCAAGCGGAGATTATATCGGCT
>CAVFTC010000146.1:0-2937 GCA_963625295.1 Bacteroides faecis | reverse complement strand
GAGGTTGAAAAACTTGCATATTCTCATTGACATTAGAACCTAAAGAGATTATAATCATTATGTTTGGAACGAAGTTCCATATCTCATTTGGAGGTGCTTTCATTGGTAAGAGCAATTGTCGGCGCTAACTGGGGCGACGAAGGTAAGGGTAAAATCACAGATATGTTTGCTTCCAAGGCGGATGTTGTAGTCCGTTTCCAGGGCGGTGCAAACGCAGGTCACACTATCATCAACGATTACGGAAAGTTTGCCTTGCATCTTCTTCCGTCGGGTGTATGCCATCCCGAGATTACAAACATCATCGGCAACGGCGTGGCGCTTGATATTCCGAAGCTTGTTAAGGAAATTAACGATGTTACTTCCAAGGGCGTTCCTCAGCCAAAGCTTCTTGTATCCGACAGAGCGCAGATCATGATGCCTTATCATGTTCTTCTTGACACATACGAGGAGGAGCGTCTTGCGGACAGGCAGTTCGGCTCAACAAAATCGGGTATCGCTCCGTTCTATTCGGACAAGTATGCTAAGATCGGCTTCCAGGTATGCGACCTTTTCTATCCTGATGAGCTTAAAACAAAGCTTGCAAATGTTTGCGAGGTCAAGAACCTCCTGCTTGAGCATGTTTACCATAAACCGCTCCTTGATGTTGACGAGCTGTTCAACACGCTTATGGAGTACAAGGATATGATCGAGCCTTATGTAGCCGACACCGGCGCATTTATCCGTCAGGCAATCAAGGACGGCAAGGAGATTCTTCTCGAAGGTCAGCTCGGCTCGCTTAAAGACCCCGATTTCGGCATTTATCCGATGGTCACATCCTCCTCAACTCTTGCCGGCTACGGCGCAGTCGGCGCAGGCATTCCCGCACATGAGATTAAGGATATCATAACTGTTACAAAGGCTTATTCCTCGGCAGTCGGCGCAGGCGAATTCGTCAGCGAAATTTTCGGCGAGGAGGCCGACAAAATGCGCAATCACGGCGGCGACGCAGGTGAATACGGCGCAACAACAGGTCGTCCCCGCCGTATGGGTTGGTTCGACTGCGTTGCAACACGCTACGGCGTTGAGGTTCAGGGCGCAACTCAGGTTTGCCTGACCGCTCTCGACTGTCTCGACTATCTTGATGAAATAAAAATCTGCACCGGCTATGAGATTGACGGAAAAATCATTAAGGATTTCCCGAACACCCATATGCTCAAAAAAGCAAAGCCGATTCTTGAAACGCTCCCGGGCTTCAAGTGCAACATCAGAGGCATCAAGGAATTTGACAAGCTCCCGAAGGAAGCGCAGGACTATGTTCTCTTTATCGAGAAAGAAATCGGCAAGCCGATCACAATGGTTTCCAACGGCCCCAAGAGAGACGAAATTATATATAGATAAAAATTCACTGTCGTGTTGCTGACTTCAAAAGATGTGACACGGCAGTCACTATCTAAAGAAAGGACGAAAAGAATGAACGAAAAAATACTTGTCCTCGATTTCGGCGGACAGTACAATCAGCTCATCGCTCGCAGGGTTCGTGATTTCAATGTATATGCCGAGATTCTCCCCTACACTACCGACCTTGAAGCTATCAAGGCGGCAGGCTACAAGGGAATCATCTTCACCGGCGGCCCGAACTCTGTTTTTGATATGGAATCTCCTCATTACACAAAGGATATTCTTGACATCGGAGTCCCCGTTCTCGGCATCTGCTACGGCTGCCAGCTCATGGCATGGATGGGCGACGGCAAGGTTGCGACCGCTCCCGTTTCGGAATACGGCAAGATTGAGCTTCAGCTTAATAAGGACAGCCTTCTCTGGGAGAATGTGCCCGAAAAAAGCGTTGTTTGGATGAGCCATACGGACTATATCTCCGAACCGCCCAAGGGCTTTGAGATAATCGCAAAGACGGACAACTGCCCTTGTGCAGCAATGCAGAATGTTGGCAAAAAGCTCTATGCCGTTCAGTTCCACCCTGAGGTCACCCATTCGGAATACGGCAATCAAATGCTCAAGAACTTTGTTTTCAATGTTTGCGGCTGTGCAGGCGACTGGAAAATGGATAGCTTCATCGACACGACGGTTGAAAGACTTCGTGAAGAGATCGGAGACAAGAAGGTTGTTCTCGGTCTTTCCGGCGGCGTTGACAGCTCTGTTGCCGCTGCGCTTCTCAGCCGTGCCGTCGGCAAGCAGCTCACCTGCGTTTTTGTCGATCAGGGACTTATGAGAAAGGACGAGGGTGATTTTGTCGAAAAGACCTTCACCTCCCTCTTTGACATGAATTTTGTCCGTGTAAATTGCGGCGATCACTTCCTTGCAATGCTCAAAGGCGTTGTTGACCCTGAGCATAAGAGGAAAATCATCGGCACGGAATTCTATAAGGTTTTCTGGGACGAGGTTAGAAAGCAGGCGGACGACGGCTTCTTCGCACAGGGCACGATCTACCCCGACAGAATCGAGTCCGGCAAGGGCAAGAGCAAGGACAAGGCTAACACAGCCGTCATCAAAACTCATCACAACATGGTTGAAAAGCCGTCGGATATCCAGTTCCTCGGCACGATCGAGCCGCTCAAGGACCTTTTCAAGGATGAGGTTCGCAAGGTCGGCGAAATGCTCGGAATCCCTCACGAGCTTGTGTGGCGTCAACCGTTCCCCGGTCCGGGTCTTGGCGTAAGAATCGTCGGAGACATCACCGCCGAGAAGATAAGAATTCTTCAGGACGCAGACTTCGTTCTCAGAGATGAAATGGCGAAGAACGGCTACGAAAAAAATCTCAGCCAGTTTTTCTGCGTTTACACCGGTTCAAAATCGGTAGGCGTTATGGGCGACCACAGAACATACGAGAATGTCATTGCAATCCGTGCCGTCACGACCGACGACTTCATGACCGCAGACTGGGCGAGGATTCCGTACGATATCCTCGCAACCGTCTCCAACCGCATTACCAACGAGGTCGAT
>CAVFTC010000145.1:679-2953 GCA_963625295.1 Bacteroides faecis | reverse complement strand
GTGCCACACCGGGCGACCACTCAATCGGATTGTCAGCCGTACCGACGGGATTTTCCTGCGCAACATAATCGGATTTTACAAGCTTATCGCCGACATAGTAATTATGCCAGTCATAACCAATTTTATCGGACTGCTCGATTTTCTCTGTAATTCCGCCGAGCTTTTCGATTTTTTCGCCCTGTAGGATTTTGCGGCGCAAATCCTTAGCTTCCGCTCTCGTCATCTGTGCCACCTCCTGTAATTATAGCTAACGCTTCGGTGTCCGAGATTTCGTCGGCTTCTGTCGGCGTTTCTGCGCCTTCCTCGACCGCCGAATAATGGTCGAAATTATCAAGGGCATTTGCGTTAATGAGCACAAAGCCGCTGATGTCATAGCTGTCATTGCCGTCATCATATCTGAGCTTGTAGCCGCTCTCAGGCTCTACCATTACGGCAACGAGTGTATCGCCGACAAGCTCATCGTAGCAAGTGCAATGCTCCTTATTGTATGTTATACTTAGCTTTTTTATCATGCTAATGTGCCTCCTCTCAAAACTATCGCCTCAGCCTGTGTGATTGCTCCCTCGTCCTCGGCAGCACAAGTCACATACTTATCATTTTCGAGCTTACAATACCAGCTGTTTTGCATAAGCGTTTTAACTGTGCTATGGAGCGATACGGTAATTTTCGCATTGTCCGCAATAGCGTTAATGATGTTTAGACAGCTTTCCTCGGTAAGTACGGGAGATGCGTTAAAATATAGGTTGCAGGCAGTACCTTTTGGGGCGAATACAAGATTCTGAAGTACCCGACAGTTTCGAAATGAGTCACTTGCCATGGTAACTATAGCATTTACCTTTACTGTCCTGAGCGCCGTGCAGTTTTCGAATGTGGCGTAACCAACCAACTTGACAGGGAGACTATTACTAATATCAACCTCAATTAGGTTAGTGCAGCCGTTAAATGTGTGTTGAGAAATCTCTGATAGACTGCTACCGCCAATAAGGGTGCGGATTTTTGAGTTTTGACAAGCATTATTGTAAATAGCAACACAGCGGTTACCTACATCAATTGTAATCGGACGGTTAACTTTTAAGCCTGATATACTCCGACATTTAAGTGTTAAGTCCTCGGTTAAATTCGGGAAATAGACATTGCTAACATCGCCATTGTAATTTGAGATGTCGAGTTCCGTCATAGAGTACCAAGCCGACGGGGAAATGTTGGGAATTTCTGTCGCATTAGGCAAAATGAGTGCTTGCAGACAAGGGCAATCCATTGTGCCCGTTACAGTAATATCTTTTGTAATTTCCAATCTCCGTATAGTACAAAGTCCCGTATAAGTCCACCGTAAATCGCCAATACACTTTAGTGTGTCGATATCCTCGGCAAGAAAACTATTGATATTAGGACTTACAGGTTCTTCTAAATCATCAAAGACAATCATTTTAAAATCCTTTAAAGGGATATCAGCATAATCAATATCAAGTCTTGCGGCGTAAGGTGACATTTTCGGCGCACCGACAATTAATACATTAATTCTTTCCCAGCCGCCTTCTTCTGCTCGGCAGGTATAGTCAGTATATGTTTGCGTTCCGTTAATATATAAGCCTGCATATTTTGATACGGTATAGCCCTTCTCGTCTTTTTCAAGAGCATTGTAACGGATTGTTTTACCATTTGGCAAAAATCCCGAAATAAATATGTGCGTAAAGTTGTTAACCGTCTTGTAGCTTGACGATAAGCTTTTGTTTACCTTTTCGCAAATATATTCATATTCTGCCTCAAAGGGCAGCTCAATTTGCGGGTCGTGGTTGACTGTGTAATATTTCGTAACCACTTCCGCAAGCATTTCGTTTATGTTTCCCACATCTCCCGATATTTCCGTATAAAAGCTGTTGATTGCATCCGCAAGATTGTTCACGGATTCGTCAGAAACGGCGGGTGTTGTATAGTCACTCATGCTTTATTTCTCCTTTCGGTCAGTAGTTCATTAACTTTTTCGGTCACACGGTTGACAAGGATAGTCAACGGACGCTGCGCTTCGACAGTCCATTGTTTTTTGAGGTCATTAAAAGTGTTTTCGCCGCTGTCGTCAAGGGTCGGATTAAGCGTAAATGTGTACGGCACGGATTTCCAGATCACCCTGTCACCGTCCTTTAAAACAAGCTGCATTTGCAGCGTGTTGTCCGTCAAAACCTCACTCGGCAGGTCAAAGGTATCGCTTGATATCTCATAACAAAAGCTGCCCTGTGAGGTCACACAAACAATATTTTTGCCGTACCCCTGCAACGA
>CAVFTC010000145.1:0-669 GCA_963625295.1 Bacteroides faecis | reverse complement strand
TTTGATTCTTTCATCGATTGTCATTTTAACCGTCTCCTTATGCTACAGTATATCCCAAGGTTTTCAAGATCGTTTTTAGTGAGCAATATTCAGCCGTGCTTCCAGTTGTTGAGTCTGTTTTGGTTATTAAATATATATCACTTGCACATACCGGACTGCTTAGAAATTCGTATCCGGTATCAGTAATCCTAAGCGTTTTTGATTTCATCGATCCGCTGCAATCTCTCGAAAATACAACATCGAGGTCGCTGTAATTTGACCAAGTAAGCTCTTTATTTCCGGCGGAGTCAAACACATGTTTTGTGCCGTACATCTTCTGCAGGACATCTATTCTCGCGGCCGGATTGCCGGAAATGCTGTTCAGCCACAGTTCGCAGCTCATAGTTGGGGAGGACGAGTTAACGCCGATTCCCACTTTTAAGTATGCGGGGAAGTTGTAAGCACCGCCGGCATATTGTGTCTCTCGGCAGTGGGTTAGCCCTGCAAAAAGATTCCTTCTGTTGGTGTTGGTTTGGAGCGAGCCATCTAAAATTAGCAAATCTGTGGCTTTTGATGTTCCCCCATCAGGGTTAGTGCCTTCAACTGCAATGTTGTTGTCAGAGGTTTGACCGATTCGTCCGGAATACTTGTCGCCGTAATAGAGATCTAAATGCCCGGCCTCCACGATGG
>CAVFTC010000144.1:2108-2958 GCA_963625295.1 Bacteroides faecis | reverse complement strand
GTAACAAAGTCAAGTACGGTCAGCATTCCTATAAGCTTCACCATTCTTGACAAAACATACTGTGACAGTATGAATTATATCCTCTTTTCCTCGGATTCTAATTATAAATTCGACTGTTCCGGTCAGCAATTTGTGAATGATCAGGAGGCGGGATATTCCAAGGTGCACTATCTCAGCGGTCAAGCTCCGACAAAGGCGGGACAAAGCATTGAATTCATTGCGGCTCTGTGGACTGATATTGCCCAGAACGCAACATATTCGGAATCGACTTATATCCATGCTCTGTCAAAAATAAAAATACGCCTCATCGGTTATGGCGCAAGCACGGTTGAAGGGACAACCGAGGTTACGAACACCTGCTACAGAAATTATCCTAATGTTTATACTACCGAAAGGACGCTAAAGGTTTACAATGTAAACAGCGGAACAAGCGCCGAATATTCAAACTCGACAGACGGCGATGTAAGCCTTACAAATACGCATTTCCCTGTATATTCAACGGCATACGCTTATGCATATGTTGACACATCGAAGTATTCGGATCTTAACGAAACAGCCATTGAATTTTCTCACGATGTTCATGCTCTCTGCGGCAGCGGCGGCTGGTCATGGACTGATGTGGTCGTGACAAGTGATTATTCGACTTATTCAACCTCACGCAAATTGAATTATACGGTCGCAACGGCTGATTATGTTTCTCTCATATATTCGCTGCCCTTTAAGCTCAACGGAAAAGTTCCGTCTGCAGGTGAAACGGCGGTTATTACGGTAACGAGCCGTTGCAATTCACTCGGTCACAACTCTCCCGAACAGATTTTTTATAATTCGGACGCAAGAATAATTCTGACCG
>CAVFTC010000144.1:1144-2098 GCA_963625295.1 Bacteroides faecis | reverse complement strand
TCTGAAATCAGCAATCGAAACAAATGTTGACGGAAATCACATAGAGGAAAACTACAATAAATACTTGTCGGCATTGGAAAAAGCAAAATCAGTTTATGAGAAAACGACAGCATCTCAAAATGAAATTGATAATGCAAGGCTCGCACTGGAGGACGCAATATCAAATCTTGATACCGTTGCGCCGAACAAGCTTTCATTAAAATCCGATTCAAAGTTAACCTTGGATGATCACCTTTTATACGGAGAATTTTCTAGAATTGAATCCGTATCGGAACAGTTTGAAAACAGCAACCTGATATTTTTCTCGGCAGACGGCAAAGAAATTTCCGAGCCTGAGAAAATTAAAACGGGCGTCAGAATTGCAGTAAAAACAGACGGAACTATATCTGATTATGCCGATATATCTTTGCTGGGTGATGTGACGGGAGACGGCATAGTTGACGGACAGGATTCGGTTGCAGCCGATCTGATAGTTAAATTCGGAAGCGATACTTTTGCCGATTGTTATGTTAAGGCTGCGGATATAAATTCAGACGGCAGAATAGCTGATTATGATGTGAAATGGTTGCGTGATTTCGGTGTATATCTTGCCGATGACCCTGCAAGCCAAACACCTGAAAACATCGGTAAAAATGACATTGTCGTTTCGCTTGACGGAAATGACGCTTACGACGGATCTTATCAGTATCCGCTTGCGTCTATCTCTGCCGCAAAGGAAATGGCAAAAACATTTAAAAACAAGGATTCCGAACCGATTACGGTGTGGATTCGCGGCGGAACCTACAGATTTTCCTCTGCATTAAGCTTTACATCGGATGATTTGGAAAATGTAACATACAAGGCATTCCCGAATGAAAAGGTTGAATTTTCGGGAGCTGAACAAATTAGCGGATTTTCGGAAACAACCGTAAACGGAGTTAAAGCCTTTGTTGCCGACTACAGCTATAACGGTGA
>CAVFTC010000144.1:0-1134 GCA_963625295.1 Bacteroides faecis | reverse complement strand
GATGGCTTAAACACTCTTTATAACGGAAACATCAGGTTGAAAAGACCGACATGGCCGGAAAGCGGAGAATTCAATGTTGCAAGCGTAAATTCCGCCGACGCATTGAATCCCGGCGACACATATTATGCTCTTAATACGGCGTTTTACGCTCAGACAAGCGACCTGAAGAATTTTAAAAATGTGAACGATATTGATGTTCGCATGATGCATTGGTGGAAGGATGAGCTTTTGCCGTTGGATAGCGTTGATGTTTCAACCGGCAGAATAACTGTACAAAAAGCTTCCTCCATGACAGTCGTTAAAGGCGACAGATATCTGTTTGAAAATGTCTTTGAGGCTCTTAACTCTCCGGGTGAATGGTATTATGACAGAACCGAACAAAAGCTGTATTATGTTCCGTTTGAAGGCGAAGAAGCCGAAACAACAGTCCTTAACTTAGGCAGTACCAATCAGCTTATGACAATTAACGGCTGCAACGGAATCAGTTTTGAGGGAATAACCTTCCGCGACACAGATTGGCGTATGCAAAGCGGAGAAAATGCGAACACTCTTACCGGAGCGCTGAAATATTACTCTGATATGTCGCAGGCTTGCTACGATACTCCCTGTACAATCGACATAAAGAACGGTGAAAATATAACCTTCAAAAGCTGCGATTTCCGAATGATAGGCTCGTCCGGAATAAGATTCGGTAACGGTACAGCGAACTGCTCCGTCACATCGTCCTCATTTAAGGATATCGGAGGCAATCCGATTTATATCAGAGGTGTAAACGACGCGTCTTCTACGGACAAAACACACAATATTGATGTTCGGGATTGTCTGATTGAAACCTATGGAAGAGTGTTTAACAATGCGGTTGGTATATTGCTTATACATGCCTATAACTGTAACATGGAAAACAATGAAATTCATGACGGATACTACTCGGGTATCTCCTGCGGCTGGGTGTGGGGCTATGCGGATAATATTTCAAATAACAACCTGATAGCAAACAACCTTATTTATGATATCGGACAAGGCTGGTTGTCGGACATGGGCGGCATTTACACTCTCGGCATGCAGCCAGATACAGTGATACGAAATAATGTTATTTTCAATGTTGGCTGCAGCAATGATTCTGCTGGCTACGGC
>CAVFTC010000143.1:0-3040 GCA_963625295.1 Bacteroides faecis | reverse complement strand
CTACAAAATTTTTGTACAACCTGACGAAAAATCTTACTGCGCAATCCGCACACCTAAATTGTGCGGTATCGCCCTAAATAAATTTTGCATTGTCAACGATTAACCGAAGACATTGATGACAACCTTGATAAGGTCGATTACATCAAGAATAAAAATCATGATCGAATTCAACATTTCCTTTCCCTCCCTTTATTTTCTCTTGCTCCAAGTATAACCCATTTTTGCAAGTGTGTCAATGTTGAAATATTGATTTTATGTGTTATAATCCTTACATAACCGCCGATCAAACGAAAGGAAATGAATATGATTAAATTTTCCGAACAAAGCTTTCCGATGCTTGGCAAGCTTACCTTTGCTGCCGAGGAGAATAAGCTCACAGGACTATGGCTGGAGGGACAGAAATATTTTCTTTCTTCTTACAAAAACGGTCTTGTCAGGGTCGATGACGACCCGACGCTTTGCAGGGCAAAGGAATGGATCGGGCGATATATCAGCGGCGAAAAGCCTGAAATAAACGAGCTTGTGATTGCTCTAAACGGAGGAGAATTCAGACAGACTGTTTGGAAAATCTTATGTAAAATTCCCTACGGTGAGGTTACGACCTACGGTCGGATCGCAAAAGAAATTGCCGCTCTTAGGGGCGTTGAACGCATGTCGGCGCAAGCAGTCGGAAACGCCGTTGGGCACAATCCCATTTCAATCATAATTCCGTGCCACCGTGTCGTCGGCACAAACGGAAGCCTGACCGGATACGCAGGCGGCATCGACAAAAAGCTTATCCTTTTGCAGCATGAGGGTGTTGAAATCACAAAATATTTTGTCCCTTAAACAAGGCATGCGCCTTAATTGTGCGGTGTTGTCTTGAATCCCTTTATTGTCCAAATAAGCTTGTCGTAAAAATAAAGCAGCATTTTTTTATAATACATTTTTTGTGAGTGTGGCTTCAAAATACGATAGTAATATTTATCAAGACCTATTGCTTTTTTAAGGAGTTTTTTATCTTTGGGGTTGGAAATTTTAACGCTGTCGCTTATGCCATCCTTCGATGCTACGGTGATTATACAGCTTTCGCCTTTCGGACAATTCACAATAATCATTTCATCGTCGAAAATTGCCGAGCATTTATTATTGCTGCATGATATAGTGTAATTTTCTAGGGAAAGTCCATAGTGATTATAGAAATATAAGGAAAGTTTTGTTTGGTCACCTGAGTCAATAATATAATCGTAAATGAAATTTTCACATTCGTCCGTCAACTTTATGAAGCAAGGCTCATTTTCGTTTTCTTTTTCAAAAGCTTCTATTTCGGTAAGACCAGGCTCGTTGCCATCCCAATCGGTTATTCTGACAATGAATGACGAGACACTATTGGCAGAGACTTTTATCAGGGTTGCCGATCCGTCGGAATTCAACGGACCTGTTTCGATTACCTTACCGTTATCAAAAACTATTTCAGCATTGATTATGTTGTCGGTGCGTGACGGATTATCATAGAGACAAACGAATTTAATATTTTTCTTTTCAGCTAATTTGATCTTGATTTCTTTCTTTTCGTCATCAAGGTCGGGATGCCATATTCCTGCTTTCGGGAATTCGGACGAATTCGGGATATATACGCCTTTTATATTTGACATCGGAAAATCATGGAGGGCATCCGTGTCAAAAATTTTAAAATCATTCAACAAATTCGCATTGCCTGAGCTTGTGGAAATTTTCGCATTGTAAAGAACAGAATCTGTCCTTCTTCTCCAAAAGACCTTGTCGCCGTTTATAATGGATTCGGCGTAGTCTGTTGCGTTTTGCGATTGATAAAAAGACAAAGCTCTGTAAACCGAGCTGTTTTCAATAAACCTTGTCGTTGATTTAGTCGAAACGGGGAAACGAACACGGTCGTGCCAGTTGAAATTGACAAATTCTTTCATGTAATCCGTGCGTCTTTCATTTACGGTTGAAGCTATATTCGTCCTGAAAAAATCCTTTTCCGAAAAAAACGCAGTTTCGTAAGCAAAGCCTTTAAAAACATTCGGCTGATAATTACTGTTGTTTTTTAATACGCCGAGCAAAGCCTCTTCAAAGAAAAGCGAACAAGCGATATGATCCGTGTGGCAATCGTAATCTACACAAAAAATATCGGTCGGCTTGATTTCTTCAATGATACTTTTCATATCATTCACAACATTTTTATGCTTATATTCCGTACCGTTGTTGTACGCCGGATGATTTGGCAAGGCATAGGTTTGGGTTTTCCCGGAAGCGGAGCTTACAAGCTCATCGTCGGCGCAGGTGTAGATGTGCCCAAGCTTGGAATCCCAACGGTCGCCATATCCCATAAAAATTATATTTTCGGACGGTATACCGTAAAATTCGGCAACTCTCAAGCTTTCGTTCAGACGGATTTCGGCAGCGGTTTCCATATCTCCGTTTGTATAAAAACAAATTCTGATATCACTTTTGTATTTGATGTATTCTTCGATAATTCCTCCCATCAGGTTGATATCATCGTCTTGATGAGGGATGATGAGCAGCACGGATTTATTCGCATATAGTTCGGATTTGTCCTCAAACTCCGATAACGGAATATCCGCTTTTTTGTATTTTCTTCGGATAGCTTCAACGGCTAAAAATATAAACAAAAAAACAATCGGCAGAAAAATCAACTGTAGCCTTGTTTTAATAAAGCTTGAAATTATCGGAGATATAAAAAGAGGCATAAGCATAAGCTCAAGCTGGTTTTCATAGTCCTCTGCATGGATAAAAAATGCAATTGCTGCAATAAGCTCGACTACAAGTAGGCACACTGCCCATAGTGAATATGTTTGTGAAAATACGGTAAGCGAAAAAACAATTGCCGCAATTTCCGCTGCGATAATAATTGCAAAAGTTAGATTATTTTTCTTCATCTTTCATTGCCTGCCTTTTTGCCTTAATAAACTTATTATACAATATAAAATCTGGATGTCAACTTTATTGACATTGTCGATAATAAATGTTATCATAAACAAAACAGCATATCGGAGGGAAGTTCGGTGTAAATCCGTCG
>CAVFTC010000142.1:0-3057 GCA_963625295.1 Bacteroides faecis | reverse complement strand
ACGCCTTGCTTGAATCTGTTTCCGTCATGCTGCACAAAAATTCCTTGACTTGCGATAGCAAGCCTGCAAAATTTTTGTACAACCTGACGAAAAATCTTACTGCGCAATCCATACACCTCAATTGTGCGGTGTTGCCTTAAAATTTAACCCCTCGCAGAATCAACTGCGAGGGGTGGATTTATATCATATTGAAATGCTTTAAGGCGTCTATAATGGCTTTTTCTTTTTTGGAGGGCAGTTGGGGACTTTGTTGCTTTGGGTCTTTGGCTTATTGTATGCCTCGCCGACATCAAGTCCGCACTTGCGTTTAACCTGTGAAATGTTGAGAGTTGATACCTTTAATCCGTATTTATTAAGGACATAAAACTTGATTTCTTCGTAAGCTCAGTGAGCATTTAACGAGCCAAGCTCAAGCTCTTCCGGTCTGACCTCAACCGTAACATAAGCCTTGGTTGATATGTTCCTGACCAAAGAAACTACAGTCTCGACATGGGCGGTGTGGGGGAACATATCGACGGGGGTGGCGGCGAGGGGTTGGTAGCCGAGGGCGGCAAAGCGTTGGCAATCGCGGGCGAGGGTTGCGCTGTCGCAGGAGACATAAACGACTCGGTCGGGCGACATTTGTGCGACGGTGTTTATCAGCGCCTCGTCGCAGCCTTTTCTCGGCGGATCAAGCACGACAACATCGGGTTTCACTCCTCTTTCAAGCAGAGCTGCTGCCGCCTGCGATGCGTCGGCGCAGATGAATTCGGCGTTTTCGATGCCGTTGAGGCTTGCGTTTTCCTTCGCATTTTCAACAGCCTGCGGAATGATTTCAACGCCAATCAGCTTTTTGACCGCCTTTGCCATTGTCAAGCCTATCGTGCCCGTGCCGCAATAGAGATCAACGAGCGTTTCGCTGCCGGTGAGGGCGGCGTATTCCTTCGCTTTGTTGTAAAGAATTTCCGCTCCGTCGTGGTTGACCTGATAAAACGAGAGAGGAGAAAGGTTGAATTTTAAGCCGCAAAGCTCGTCGGTGATGTAATCGCTTCCCCAAAGCGTTTTGCACGCCTTGCCGAGCACGACATTTGTTTTGTCACGGTTGATATTGAGAATTATGCTCGTAACGCCGTCGATTTCACGAAGCCGCTCAATCAAGTCTTCCGAACATGGAACACTGTCGGAACTTGCGACAATGCAGACCATTATTTGTCCCGTTGCGACCGCCTTGCGAATATAAATATGACGGATTATTCCCGAACATTCAGCTTCATTGTAAACGCTTATTTTCTTTTCACGAATCCAGTCACGGAAAATGTCGGTTATTTTTGCGAATTCTTCCGGCTGCAAAAGACAATCGGCGCAGTCGATTATTCTGTGAGTCATCGGAGCGTAAAAACCGATCGTCGCAAATTTTCCGTCCGAACCGACGGGGTACTGCGCCTTGTTCCTGTATCGCTGAGCCGAGGGCGAGGGGATAATCGGAGAGGGCGTTATATCAAGCTTGCCGAGCCGCTTGAAATTATCGGCAACCTGTTGCGCCTTGATTTCAAGCTCGGCTTCATATTTTATATGGGCGAAACAGCAGCCGCCGCATTTTTCGGCAATGGGGCAAAAATCTTTCGCCCGCATAGGTGAGCGCTGCATGAGTTTTTTTATAATTCCGACGGCATAGGTTTTCTTGACCTTGATAATATGCGCAAGCACACGGTCGCCGGTTACCGCACCTCGAACAAAAACCGTCATGCCCTCGTAATCGCAGACGCCGCTGCCCTGCACGGTGCAGCTTTTTACATTCAAATATATTTCATCGTTTTTCTTAAGCATAAAATCACCGAATAAATTCTATCACATTGCAGGCATGAAATCAATAAAAATGGTTATACATAACATCGGCAGATGAATTAGGTGAATTATAATTTTTCAATAAAATTCAACAAGCCGTTTAAGATAATATCTATATCCTCGTCGAGCCATCTTTTATCGGATTTATCAAGTGAATGCTTGTAATGCTTATCTGAAAAAATTCGCCGCAAACGGTTGGAAATATCGGCAACGCTGTTTTCTTTCATACTTTCATCGGAAAATATGTAGACATCAAAGCTGTTAAGTAATTTTAATTTTTCGATATGATCTTTCAGATAATACATATCAAAAATGTCCTTGTATCGGGTGGAAAATGTTCCGAATTTCAGCAGGGATCTAAGCTTTTCGGAAAACATCTGCTCGTTGGTGTTTATTAGCAGCGTTGCGCCCTCATCATCATATGCAATGTCAAAGCAATATTCCTCCTGCTCAATTTCCAATCGTTTATGAACACATAAATCAATTTTGCTTTTAATATGATTCCCGTTCGTGTCGAAAATCGTGACAAAAACACGCTTCCCATGATAATCCTGCTGCTTCAATTCCTTTATGCTTCCCTCACGCCGGATAGAAATACCATCAAGACAATTGAGTTTGTCAATAAAAGCGTCTATCGCTTCATCGGCAAGTGAATAGCGGATAAAATCAATATCCATATCCTGCGTTGCTCTGCGGATATTATTGGTTTTGCTGCGCATTACAACGCCGCCTTTGATGGTAACATTACGGTTTAACGGACTTTCGGAAATTGCTTTTAGGACAATATCTTGACAGATTTTTGCGGAAGCACTGTCGCCCGGATATCCTTTTTGCATTTCTTTATTTATCAATTCTTGCAAATTAACCATTATAAAACCTCCAGCCTCAGACTGTCCATTACCATGTTCGTTTTAGGCAAGCTATATGCGTATTCCGAAATCAATTCTAAATCAAGAGTTTGAATGATTTCACGGTAGCTTAGAATCAACTCTTTGTATAAATCAAAGGCAAATCTTCTCTTGTTCCGTATCAGTTCAATCAAAAGACGCTCCTTATTGTAAATGGGAACAGAAACTCCGTCATAGAGAATCGTCGATTTGCCGAGTTCAAAGCCGTCCGTGTTATCAAAAATTTGCTTCACTCTTTCGTCTGTTATTTTCCTGCTTCCCTTTGAAGTGGCGACAAAATAATGATTCGGTATGGTATCGGTAAGGCCGTAATAATAGAAAGCAC
>CAVFTC010000141.1:0-3095 GCA_963625295.1 Bacteroides faecis | reverse complement strand
TAAGAGGAAAACAAATGAAGAAAAAAGAGGTAAAAAAGTCAATATTTTCTTTTATCAGAAAAGCCGTTCTCGGCCTTTCGGTGATTTGCTTTGTTGCCTGCTCGGCTTATTTGATAAAAAATTATATAATCGAGCCGTATAAAAACAAGCTTGCTTCTCAAACGCCGTCAATCAACGAGAGCGACACTCAAACCACGATTATGGCGAACAAATCCAAGCACATTCTTGCAAAATACAAGGAGCTTCTGGAGCAGAATGAAGATTTTGTCGGAATTCTCAAGATTCCGCTTCTCGATAAGGACGATATGAAAGTTGTTCAATGCGACGATAATGAGACATATCTTTCAACGAATTTCAACGGAGAATATTCAGGCTATGGAACATTGTTTGTCGATTACAGAGACAAAATAGACGAGCTTGACACCAACACGATAATCTACGGTCACAAAATGCGTGACGGTCAGATTTTCGGAAACCTGAACTATTACAAGGATATTGACAATTACAAGGAATACCCGACGATAAAATTCAATACGATATACGAGGACGGAACATGGAAAATTTTTGCCGCCTTTATTGCAAATGTATATGATTCGCAGGATAACGGCTACACCTTCCCCTATCTGACAATTAACTTCCCGTCGGACGAAAAATTCAACGAGTTCATTGCCGATGTAAAATCACGCTCATATTATACAAACGAAGCGGTCGATATAAAGCCCGGTGATAAAATTCTGACCCTCTCGACCTGTTGCTATGAATTCGACAATTCACGCTTTGTTGTTATGGCAAGGCGGGTTCGGGACGGAGAAAGCGAAACGGTAGATGTTTCAAAGGTCAAGAAAAACAATAATCAAAAATTTCCCCAGGCATGGTATGACGCAAACGGAATGGAAAATCCCTTTGCCAATGCCAAAAAATTCACGCTTGATTAAAGAGGTATAAAATGATGGATATAAAACTTTTTTCACTTTGCAATCAGGACTCACCGGAGGCGGAAAACGGAAAAGAAAAAATCCTCGACTGTGTGAAGGATTTTTTCCCGGAATGTGACGGATTCAATGAGTTCACATCTCAAAAAAGAATGCTTGTTGCGATTTCACAAAGCCTTCTTGCAGCGGATATCGTTCTCGTTGCTGTTCAAACAACGATGTATAACGCCACCAAAAGACTTCTCTGCTCCGCTCTCGATATACCGACCGAATCAAACAGCGAGGTTGCGTCGGTGCTTTCCGCCAGACCCAAGGCAAAGCAGCTCAAGCCGAATCTGTATAAAGCTTCCGTTACCTTTCCTCAAACTGCGGTTCTGCTTTCAACAAACGATTATATGAATTGCGGCTTTGCCATAACCTCGGGCGGTCAGCATATTATTTACATGCCTGTAGAGGACGAAAAAGCACAGCAAATCATACTCGGCTCTCTCTATGATTATTTTGCCGAGCTTAGCGAACCATATGTTGTTTCGGATGCGTTGAAAAACAGACATATCAAATTGATCAAAAAAGCCGTTGAAAATCTTTCCGAAAATTCTATTAGAGCTGCTATTGTCGGAAACGACGCAGCCGATTACCTTGTTTCCTTTTTGTCGAAGAACGACAGCTCCGTCTTCACGGTCGATATGAACTATGAATTGCCCGAAGAAAACAACAGTGTTCGGGAGCTTGCCATTACGCTTGCAAGAAATGTCCGTGAAAAAAATCATACCGAGCTTGGGATTTACATATCCGATCCGTTCTTTGCCGACGATGAAAATCACACATCATGTGTATATATTGCAATCGCAAACAGCGACGGCACAAAGACCTACAATGTTTTTTCGGAAAAGGGCGAAACATCAAAGGAGCTGCTCAGAGCCTGTTCGGACAAGCTTCTCCTGATTTTATCCGGCTGTGAGCACCTGAGCAGCGCAGACGATGAATCGGCTGACGAAAAAGCAGCCGACAAAAATCTTAAAGGAATTCTCGGCATAATCGCTTCGGCAGCAGTTTTCGCAGCGTCGGTTGCCGGATTCATAACAGCACTCATTCTAAAATAACCGCCGATTTTATCGGCTGCCAAACGAAAGGATGGTTTCTATGAAAAAAACACTGTGCATCATCATTTCAGTAATAACCGTTATTTCCTGCTGCTTTGTTTTTGCGGACGCAAAGACGAGCTATGACGCAACATGGACGATGACGGCAAATGTTAACGGAGCATCTTATTCCTCCGGCTCGGCGATTTCCGTCAACCCCGGCGACAAGGTCAAGGTTACTATCCGGCTTTCAAACAACTACTACACGGGTCCCACCTGCTTCCAGCTTTTCTATACCCCATCAATTTTTGAAAAGGCTTCAAGCGGTGAATTCAATACAAGCGGAAAGCTTTACGGCGTTTGCGGAAAATCCATGTGTACATTCGTTGACTGGGATAAGATCGCTCAGGGCAACCGCAATCAAGGCTGGCCTAACATCAGCGCAACCGAGCTTGCCGAATACAAAAAAACACATCAGTTTCTGCGTGTAACCATGACGCCGAATGTTATGCTTACGACAACGGCTGTCCGCAATTTAAACGAGGATCTTTTGACAATAACCTTTGATGTTTCAAAATCGGCTCAGCCCGGCGCAGAGGGTGAAATTGCTCTCCCGATTGAAACAATGCGAACCAAGAATTACAAGTCCGGATATTTCTACAGCTCGATTTTCACAACCTCGAGTATTGATACCAAAAATATGCTCATGTATTCCGATGATCAACATTTTGACTGCTCAAAGGCAACGCTGAAATTCAAGGTCAATTCGACCTCGAAAAAAGGCGATGTAAACATGGACGGAAGCATAAATTCTGCCGATGCGCTTCTTGTGCTCCAGCATTCCGTCGGCAGCATTACTCTCAACAGTGAGAAACAAGCTCTCGCCGATGTCGACAATAACGGCAAAATAAATTCGTCGGACGCATTGAAGATACTTCAATACTCCGTCGGTGCAATCAATAAGTTTTAAACTGAAGAAATAAAGCGAAGGTCATTCTCATTAGTTTGACCTCCGCTTTTTTATCCTAAGGCAATACCGCACAATTGGGGTGTGCGAATTGCGCAGTAAGATTTTTCGTCA
>CAVFTC010000140.1:0-3123 GCA_963625295.1 Bacteroides faecis | reverse complement strand
AGAAGCATAATATATTCAAGGCAATACCGCAAAATGAGCTTGTGGTATTGCCTTAATTCTTTTCTATCTCCAATTTTCAGAATACTTGCACCTTTCTCGGATATACTATGTAACCAACGGCTAAATCACTGCACCCCTCTGCAATCGGATATTTTATAGATCAATTTCGCTTTTTGTATTTAAAAAAGTAAAAATTACATACATTTGCTTTAAAAAACACTTGATTTTTATCTTGAAGATGATATAATTAAGGCAATACCGCACAATTGAGTTGTTGTCTTAAGGCGATACCGCACAATTTAGGTGTGCGGATTGCGCAGTAAGATTTTTCGTCAGGTTGTACAAAAATTTTGCAGGCTTGCTGTCGCAAGTCAAGGAATTTTTGTGCAACATGACGGGAACATATTCAAGCAAGGCGTGCGCCTTAATTGTGCGGTGTTGCCTTAAAATAAAATTGCGACCCAAGCCGACAAGCAGGCATATAATGTAACAGGATGTTAAAAATAAGGTCAACGGATATTGATCTGCGGTGACATCCTGTCCGCAGAAATGCCGCAATCGCAAGATATCCGTTTAATATAACCGTGCCGACGGTCAAAAAGGATATCCGCCGTCGGCAAATAATCAATTGACATTATTCCGCCGATGAGATAAACTATATTTATACAAAGGCAACACCGCACAAGTCTCTTTTCGGAGGATGGATTATGAATAAGGAAGCAATCAAGCGTTCGTTTCGCATAATGAGGAGGAAAAAATGGCCTATCGTGCTTGCCGCCCTGATAGTCGCCGCCGCAATAGCTGCGCCGATCGTCTCAAATGCAATCGCCGAGCACAAACGCTATACCGCCAAAAGCCCTATCGCACTTTCAAGCATCTATGTCAAGAAAACCGACCAAAGTAAAATCGAGCTTATCGCTCACCGTGGATTTTCGTGTCAAGCGCCTGAGAACACGGTTGCCGCCGTAAAAAAAGCCGCCGAGTACGGCTTCGACACCGTCGAAATTGATGTCCGACAAACCGCTGACGGCGTTTGGGTGGTTTCGCACGACGCTGACATAAAAGACATGACCGACAAAAGCGGCAAAATTTCCTCCTATACATATTACGACCTGATAACCGCTGACATTGACAACGGCGCAAATTACAAGAACTACGGCGTCTTGAAGATTGCAACACTTGACCAAATGCTTCAGGCGTGCCTCGCAAGCAGCATTAAGCCGATGATTGAAATCAAGGACTACACCGACGAGGGGCTTGACACCCTGCTTCAAATCATCGACAAAAACGGCTTCACCGAGTCCTGCTCCGTAATTTCCTTTGACCGCACGGCATTGGATAAGGTCAGAGAGAAAAACGATAAAATCAAGCTCTATGCGCTTGTTTCAAAGCTCAATAAGGACAATCTGCAAAAGTGCCTTGACGACCCATCCGTCGGCGTCAGCTTCAACGGACACCAAAAAACAAACAGCGAAAAGAAAATCAAGCAGCTTCAGGAAGCAGGTGTTGCCCTCGCCTGCTGGACGGTTGACGACGGTGAAACCATGCAGGAATACTATGAAATGGGCATAACAACATTCGTAACAAACAGAATTTATAAAAAATAACCACACAACACCGCACAATTAGGGCGAACACCCCGACTGTGCGGTGTTGTTTTAGGCAATGCAAAAGAGCTGCGACCGAAATCGCAACTCTTTTAAATATTATAGTATTTTTTCTCAATAAATAAAAATGGCGGGGAATATACTCCCCGCCTGCGGTGGCCCCAGAGCTTTACGCCCAAGCCAAAACTATCTGTAGCTACAATAGATACACAAGTAGTGTCTTTCTACTTAACAATTTGTTGTCTCTATTTTTGCCTTATTTGTAATAGCTTCACTATAAATATGTTAGATGCAGCACGAAAACAGCAACCGAAATTGCGCCCTTTTTCACCTTGCTTGAATTTGACTTTTTAAATAAAAGCGCGTAATCCAGCCGATTCCTTTATGCATAAGAGCCGAATTATCCCAATCTATTTGAGATAAAATTTTGTCGGCTATTTGCACTGTTTCCTCATAAGAGATTTGAGAGTGCTCTTGCCATATAGTTTGTGTCAAGTTTTTCATTAGCAATATAAACATGTTAGATAAAGCAGAAGAGCTGCGACCGAAATCGCAACTCCTCCGCTTGCCACATAAAGTGAATATTTACGAAACCGTAAATTTTCAAACTAAATTATTTGAACAGGTTTTTAAACCATGCTCCTATTTTCGCAAAGAAAGCCGCTATCTTCTGCCAGAAAGTAAGTTTTTGGTTTCTATACGGATTGTCTTCGCTGTCCCATTCATGATACATTCCATTACCATCTTTTTTTAGGTCCTCAACCCTGCCGTCCTTACCATCGCCAAAGTCTTTTTCGGTTTCTGCAAAGATGAACGAATATTCAGCGTTTCTTTGTGCATCACTAAGAAAACGATAAAGTTTCATAGTGTTGATGTCGGTTTCATTATAACAGCCTGTATAATCTATATATTTCGCTCTGAAGGAAAATGGGTCTTTATCCGATAGCACGTTAACAAAATTATAACCGGCAATAAATGTATCACATTCTTCATGCCAATATCCATAACACACTGACTGAATAGCAGGATGCGAATGAAATGCAGAAATCTCTTTGTAATTGTCCTGACCAGTATAGTTTTCAAATTCCTTCATACCGCAATACGGGCAATACCAACCAGTATAATTTTTGTAAGTGGTTCCAACTCCTTTTTCTAAGTCTTCGCCAAAAGCAATTGTCCAATTTGTTAAGGTCTCATAATATGGATTAAAGCCCACAGTTTCTTCAGGATAATAGTCATAGGTTATGGACCCGTCTGGATTTATAACTTCATTTTCATAATGAGCTGGAATTGTTGTTCGACCCATGGAGCATATGGTAAATATTTTTTTATATGTGGGGCAATAACACGCAATCCTGCCGCTAAAGCCATCTCCCCCCTGATTTAAACAGTATTTATTTATTCTTCCGTCAGATTCATAGCAATACGGGTCATACCAATTATCCGGCGCTTTTTGTCCCGGAGCAGGTTCATAGTTATCGAATGTATTATCAACATCTTTCACTGTTTCATCAAC
>CAVFTC010000139.1:0-3146 GCA_963625295.1 Bacteroides faecis | reverse complement strand
TTTTTTTCATGTTGTTTTACCTCCTGATGTTATGAAATTTGCGATAAAATATCCTCGAAAGAATTAAGGCAACACCGAACAAATTGAGGCATACACCTTGTTTCGATAACCGCCGATTAAACCATAGCACAATTCGCTAACCCCGATTGTGCGGTATTGCTTTAAAACACAAAAAGTGCGCAAGTCATTCTCTAAACTTACACACTTTATTATACATGCTCACAGCTATTATATTTTTGCACACAAAAACGCTCAGGCAGATGTTCTGTCTGTCTGTCTGTCTGTCTGTCAAGATTTTTGCACATTTCCATATTATTGTCAACCCTTTCTTACGCATTTATTATACCACTTTTTTCCGTTTTGTCAACACATTTTTTCTCTTTGGAAAACAAATTTCCCTCTTTTAAACGCAACGGCTTTTCTGCCTTTTTATAGCCTAACTTCCCCACAAAATTAAGGCGATACCGTACAAAGCAGCAAAGGTTTTTGTGCGGTATTGCCTTAGATATCAAACTAAACTAACGATCACGCCGACATCGGATATAACATTTTCGACCGTCACGGACAAGCCTTTGCCAGCTTTTTCGACCGTAAAATCGATAGCTTCTCCGTTTGCGGCAACAGATATTTTGTCAGCCGCAGTAACATCACGGAAGCTGAAAATATATTTTCTTCGTTTTGGAATCAATGATAAATCGCCCTCGGCAGGGCTGACGGTGAATTTTAGCATTGAGCCTTTTTCTTCAAGCTTAAATTCGGTTTCGGCATAGCGTCCGTTTCTGTAAGCGAGGGTTTCGCCGTCGTCCTCATAGAGTCTGAATGAGCCGTTGCCCCTGTAAATCAAAATTTCAAGCGAATCCGGATTGCCGCAGTCGTTGCCGCTCGTTCTTCCGTCAAGAGGAATGATCGCACCCTCCGGCGCAAGCACCGGAATTGTGTTAATATCACGGTAAATAACCGTTTTCCCGCCATGATAAACATCGCCCGTAAAAATATCGGTATAGCTTCCCTCCGGCAGCCAGACCGAAACGGACGCCTTGTGCGTCTTTTTGTCCGCTTTGTGCGTTATAGGCGCAACGATAAGCTGTGTTCCGAAAAAGTATTCGTTGCCAACTTTGTATGCCTCCTCCTCGTTCGGATAGGCGTAATACATGGGCATAAGCAGCGGTCTGCCCTCTGCTTCGGTCAGCCTGTTCATTGTATATGTATAAGGAATCATGCGATGCCTGAACCGTAAAAATTTCTTCGTGATTTTTTCTGTTTCCTCGCCGAATTTCCAAGGCTCTTTGCTTTTGCGGGCATCGTTGACCGAGTGAAAACGCATTATCGGGCTGAAAACACCGAACTGTGTCCATCTGAGATAAAGCTCACTGTTCAGCTTGCCGAAATTATGTCCGCCGATATCATGACTCCACCAGCAATAGCCGGCGTTTGACGCAGTCGCCGTGAAATACGGTTGAAAATCAAGCACAGACCATTGTATCGCCGCATCGCCCGAAAATCCGAGTGGATAACGATGCGATCCGAAGCCTGCAAAGCGGGAAAGGGTCAACGGACGAAGTCCTTTCGACTCCCTGTCAAGACAATAGTAATGATTGAGCAGCCAAAGCGGATCAAGTCCTTCGATTTTCGACTTGCTTCCCTGCTGCCAATCTATCCACCAAAAATCAACGCCCTCTTTTTCCATAGGCTCGTTGATATATTTAAAATAACCGTCAATGAATTTTCGGTCGGTAAAGTCAAAATTGATCGGGGCTTTGTTTTTTTCGTCAACACCCATATGCCGTGCAAATTCGAAATACATATCCTCAAAAAAACGAACACCCTGAGCCGGATGAACATTGAGGTTGACTTTAAGCCCCTTTTCGTGCAGCTTTTTAAGAAAATCAATATGATTCGGAAAAAGCTCGGTGTTCCAGCTGTAGCCCGTCCACCCAGGAATCAAAAAGCAGCCGGTGATTTTTGCTATGAGATCTCTCGGTTTGGGATAGTCCCATACCTTGCCGCCGAACCGTTTCTTCACATCGACCCAGTGCCAATCCATATCGACGCATGCGACCGTCAGCGGAATATCCTTGTCTTTAAATGTTTCCGTCAAGGCAAGGTACTCGTCCTGAGTGTACCGCCAATAGCGACTCCACCAATTGCCGAGACAAAAGCGTGGGATCAGCGGAGTTTTGCCCGTAATACGATAAAAATCCTTTAATGCACGCAAATAGTCGAAGCCGTATGCGAAAACATAAACATCCCGTTTCGCATTGGCACGGGGAGAAATCGTTCCGTCTGGAAGCAGCGTCAACGATTTTGAATCATCAGTCAGCGCAACACCGTCACGGGAAACGATTCCGTCGCCGAGCTTAACCCTGCCGAAGGTCATATCAAGCGTTCGCCGTGTTCCTTTGAGATTGCCTTTGTGAAAATCGGACACTGTTCGCCCGTCGGCAAGCCTGACCGTCTGCAAATCACCCGATTTCATGATGACAAATTCGCAGCTATCTGTATTTAAACGCACTTTGTCCGATTCCTCACGACATGAAAACTCGACTCTGCCGAGATTTCTGAAAAGCACTGTCTGGGTCGGCAGGTCGCAGAAACCGCCCTTTTCTATTCTTACAAGCTCCGGCGTGATAACAGTTATTCGCAAATCACCGTAAATCACAATATTATCGTCGCAGCCCCTGCCGTCATATTCGGCGGCAAATTTCTCTGTAAATCTATCCATTGTCTCACCCCTCTGTCAGGTATTAGCTGATTAAATCATATACCAAAATTTCGAGTATGTCAATTAAAGCCGAGTAATAGTAACGGAACTGCAAAAAAATTCAGACTTTTTTTAAAAAACACTTGATTTTTGAAAACTCTGTGCTATAATATATGAGCGTTAAGAAATGCGCTGCTAGCTCAGCTGGATAGAGTGTTTGGCTACGAACCAAAAGGTCAGGGGTTCGAATCCCTTGCAGCGCGCCAAAAGAGAAGTGATACTTCGGTATTGCTTCTCATTTTTGTTTTGCTAAGGCAACTCCGCACAATTGAGGTATCCGGTATTGCCCTAAAAAATCCCGGCTCATTGCGAGTCGGGATTATCTTTTAATTAAGGCAATACCGCACAATTAAGGCGCACGCCTTGCTTGAATATGTTTCCGTCA
>CAVFTC010000138.1:0-3194 GCA_963625295.1 Bacteroides faecis | reverse complement strand
CACGCAGATCATCATGATTCTCATTAAACGCTGTCAGATATGAATTACGCGTCCAATGCGCATAAGCCGTCATGCTGCTCTTGCCCATTGTTGTTGATGAGGTTATCTGAGTGCCGCCCGAAGCTGCCGTGTACCAGCCGTCGAAGGTGTAGCCGGTGCGTGTCGGGGTCGGGAGTGTGCCGAGCTGCGAATTGTAATACTGTTGAATTGCGTTTGGCGAATATGTCTGATTTACCGAACTGCTTTCAACAAGCTCTACTTTGACCTTATAGTTATTATATTTAACCGTGCCGTAGCTCGTACTATAGGTAAATATCTTCACAAATTCTGCATTTGCCGCCTGATATGCGTCCGGTGCAAGTGTTCTCCAGGTTGTTTCCTGATTTGCGAATTGGTCAAATACAAATCTGTCACTGTATGTTGTGCCGCTTGCTTTGAAGCATGTGGATTCATTTTTATCACAGATATCCATTGTCAATGTCAGTGTGCCGCCGTCAAGAGTTTTTGAACCGCTGACATAAACAACTCTGTATGTATAATTGGTATCTGCCTTGAGCTTACCTGCAATCGGGAAGCGGAAATATTCTGCATCCCTTGTCGGTGTTCCGTTGAATGTGATTGTGCTGTCCGACGGATCAAATGTTGCTGTTACTCCGTTGCCGGGGCTTGAAGTAAGCGTCGGAGAATATAAATCGTTCGACTTACGGGTTGTCGGCTGAGTGAGCAGGTTAACTTGGCTTGTGCCGTCGTTCGGGTCAAAATAAACCGCAGGCGACCAGCAGGAATAAAGCTGCTGATTCTTGGTGATTGACGAAAGCGAAGTAACGATATTGCTCGGATTGCCCATACCCGTCGTTGAGTCCTTGGTTGTGCTCCAGCCTCGGAAGGTGTAGCCCGATCTTGTGATCGACGGGAAGGACGAAACCGAACCGTTATAGCCGACAGTGTTAAGCTTGGGGTCGGGCGTTGAAACATTGTCGGTCTGACCGGCGATGTTGGTGATATCCTGAATATAGATATCCTTGAATGTGACTGTAACGCCGTTTGTCGTCGTTCCGCAGCGAATCGTTACATACGGTCTGCCGGACGGAATCGTGTAAGTGCCGCTTACCGATTTTGTGCCTGCCGAGGAGATAGTCGACTCAAAATTTGTTCCTTGCCAGTTGAAGCTCGTGTTTGAAGTGTTTGCGAAAAGGTAGAAATTCACCTTCGCCGCCTTGTCCGTGATATATGTATATGAAACTCTGTAGGTATGACCCGGAATAAGCGTCATGCAGTTCAGCTGAGCCGGTGATTTGGCGATCGTGCCGTTATCCTGACCGTTGGTATATTCGTCAGAAGAATGCGATGTAAAGGTAATCGAGTTTTCCTCGCAGTCTCTGTAAATGGGTGAGCTTTGAGCCGTAGTACCCTGGAAATTATAGCTGTCGAAGTCGAACTGATTGTCGTAAAGCACATCGCACTTTACATTTCCATTGTCCTTATACCAGCCGAAGATGGGATAATAACCGTTAACGCCGGTCGTATCCTGCATGTAGTATGTAGTGCCGTTGTTCAAATAATTTGTACCGAGGAGCGTAGTGCCCTTGAATGTTGCGTCAGCACAAGCAGTTTCCTGTTTCCTTGAGTAACTGTTAAATATTGTTGAGTAATATGTGCTAGATAAAGTATAACCGACATCACGGTCTCCGTTATTCGTGTCGCCTATGATAGAGCCTGTGTAGCGTCCTGTCGTTGTGTTTGTGGCTGCATACGAGTTCTTTATTGTGTTTGAGCCGCAGCCTTTACCGATAAGACCGCCGGTGAAATCGTCAGAATTAGTTGTTGTGGCATAAATTGCCGGAGCATGGCTGTAACAGGCAGTGATATTTATCGTCGATGATGTAAAGCCGATAAGTCCGCCACCGACATGAACCGAGTTGTTTTTCGATCCGATTTGTCCGTTCTGACCGTCGCCGTTGAAGCATTGGGTCATATTCAGCGTGCCGCCGTAGAACATACCGACCAAGCCGCCGACATGACCGTAGTTGCTGTAGCCGCAGATGTTGCCGAGGTTGTAGCACTGGGTCATTGTATAAGTATTGCTGTTGCTTCCGATATATCCGACAATACCGCCTGCGGCAAAGTAACCGGAAACATAGCCCTTGTTGAAGCAGCCTTCAAAGTTGTTCATGTCGTCCTCAATCCAGCCGACTATACCGCCGACATAGGTTCCGCCACCTGTGCCGGTTGAAGTTATCGCGCCTGTGTTGGAGCAATTTACCCATTTGCCATAACCTTTATTGCCGCCGATAATGCCGCCGATTCTGTCGCCCCCTGCATGAACATAGCCGGAGTTTGAAAGATTATCGAAAACCATCGCCTGTGAGCCGACGGTTTCGACGATGCCGGCGTCGTTATATAAACAGCCCACAATACCGCCGCACCACGAGTTCGATGCGGTGATTTCGCCGCTGTTTGAGCAGCCTGTCAGGTAAAGCGAGCCGCCGGTCTTTCCGAGGATACCACCGACACACTCAGAGGTTACCGATACTTTACCGCTGTTGCTGCAATTTGTAAAGGTTGAGCTGTCGTCCTCAATCTCACCGCAGATACCGCCCGTATAGCCTGAACCGCTGACCGTACCGCTGTTAACGCATCCCGTTGCGTAAAGGTAGCCCTTACAGTAGCCGACAATACCGCCGCCGTAATTACGGCCGCACTTGACCGTACCGGTATTGGTACAGTTTGTAACATAAAGAGCTTGATCAATCATAAATCTGCCGATGATACCTCCGGCAGCGTCGTCATCTGTTCTTGTTGAAGTGACCGAACCGTTGTTTGTGCAACCGCTAAATGTCAAGCTTGAGCGGTTGCCCTCTGTTTTTCCGAAAATACCGCCGACATATCTCTTTCCGCTTATTGCACCGTTGTTGATACAGCCGGAAACGGTGATTACAGATGTGCCGTCGTCAGCACCGACAATGCCACCGACATAGCCGTCATTTCCATATCCTGTTATTACACCCGTGTTAGTGCAATTTGTAAGTACGGTCGAATTGCCGCCGTTGCCAACCCAACCAATAAAGCCGCCTACCGAAACTCCGCTGCCGGTTACTTTACCGCTGTTTGTGCTGTTTTCGATTTTAACATATCCTGCTGCTTTTCCGATAAATCCGCCGGTGTCGGTAGTATTGCCGGTAACAGAGCCTGTG
>CAVFTC010000137.1:0-3311 GCA_963625295.1 Bacteroides faecis | reverse complement strand
CCATCGTTTCAGATTCGGAAATATATCCAAATGCTTTTTCGCCTATCGAGGTTACCGAAGCAGGTATTGTAACGGATTTAAAGCTATTATCGTAAAATGCTTTTGAACCAATCGAAGCAAGACCGTCATGTAATTTTATCTTTTTAAGGCTACAGTTGTAGAAAGCTTCTTTGCCAATTGTCTTTAGTGTTGAAGGGAAATCAATTTCAATGTCGCAATTAGTAGATGTTGCAGTGTAAAAAGCATAATCATCTATAATTTCCAAGCCTTCATTAAGGTTGATCTCATCTTTGAAGCTTGCGTAATAAAAACAACCTCCTCCAATCCTCTTCAGCGTTGACGGGAAATTGATTTTCTCTAAATAACCACAAAGGCCAAAAGCACTATCTGGAAATTCTTCCATCTTGTTATCTTGGGTTATTTCAACTTCCTTCAATCCCGATCCGTAAAACATACCGGGACAGATATCACAAGCAATAGTTGCTTTTTCCAGATAATCTGTCCAAGAAAAAACTTCTTCAGCATCATCTGCAAATTGTACATTTGAAGGCAAATTCAATATAGTTATGGCAGCACTTGAAAAAGCATTGGTATGTAAAACTATATCACCTGTTCCGTTGAAAATTATATTATTAACATTTTTAGGATGGCTTCTGCTTGCAAAGGCATTTTCCTTTACTATTATAGGTTCGCTTCCCGTTGCGTTAAATGTAACTGTTCCAACACGCTTATAATCAGGATCATATTCGTACGGTTCATAATACTGGGATTTTTCCACGACATCGCCGCTGCTGAGCGTCACATCATACACAATATCGTCCTCACCATCAACATAAGCAAAGATGTCAACCGATAAGATCAAACACAAAGCCATAAATATCGCAGTTGTTTTTAAACCAAGCTTTTTCATAAACCTACCTCCAATATACTATCATCACAGCAAAGCCGTCTTCGACCCAGCCTTCCTCATAATTTGAAGCATCCAACGGATTTTCAATTCCAGTGAAATCCATAAACATTGTGCGATATGCCGGAAATATATTCAGGTAAAGCGTGCACCTCGATATGTGCGGTGCTGAATTGATTTATTCCGCCGTATAGGTCAGGGTTGTTGCGTAAATCCAGCCGTCCGACGGGGTTTTGATATATACCTTAAAGCTGTTTTCGCCGCTGTGGCGCAGCCTTACCGAAAGGTTGTAGGTGTAGGTCATATTCGCTTCGTCGAGCACCGCTGCCGAGGAATTGACAGTGGTTGTCATTCCGTCCTCGTACTCAATGCGAACCTTGTTAACGCCCGAGCCTGTAACGATTTTGCAATCAACGGAGCTTTGCGTGCCGCTTGCTTCGGAAAGCTCGGCAGATTTCAGCGTCGTGTCCGAGCGAAGCGTTGAAACACTGAAATAATACATCTGATCTTCCCAAACATTGTTATATTTTGCATGAATCTTTAGGCTGCTGTCAGGTGTAAGCCTTGTTTTGAGCGTCCAAACCTCGTGGTCAAGCTCCCTTGAAAGCGAGCTTACCTCGTTACCGTCGGCATCAAATCCTCTGATTGCAACGCTGCCGTTATTTCTCGTAAAGGTTCTCGTTGCTCCGGTGGCTTCAATAATCTGAACCTTATCCGCACGACCGTCAACCGTGAAGCTGTAATCATTTACACTGCTCCATGACGGAGTATATGCAACATCTTTGACCGAGCTTTCACCGTCAAGCGGAATGAATGTGAAGCCGTTTTCGTCTGCATATGTCTCCGCCGCCGTTCCTCTGTAGCCGTAGATTGTGAAGTCATCAATTTTCTGAGAATTGTAAAAATATCCGAATGCCTTTTCTCCTATTGAGGTTACTGATGCGGGAATAGTAACGGATTTAAGCGAACGGCAACCACAAAAAGCACTTTCTCCGATAGTCTCCAAACCACCGTTTAATTCTAATTTCACCAAATTCTCGGCGAAATAGAAGCATTTATTTCCTATGCTTTTCAATGTCGAAGGAAACATCAGCTCCTTTAAAGCACTATTGTATTCAAAACTACCTTCTCCAATACTCTCCAATCCCTCGTTAAGCTTCAAGCTTTTAAGATAGAATGCTGAATGAAATGCTCCGTCCTCAATCTCGGTAACCGAAGACGGAATAGTGATATCAAGAAGTCCGCAGGTATCAAAACATTCAACGGGAATTTTTTTAATATTGGGGTTTAAAAAATTAACATAATTCAAAGAGTAGCACTCCTGAAACATTCCCGGGCACAAATCGCTTCGAATTGTCGCACTTCTCAAAAAACTTGATCCAAATACACCCTCCGCACCGTTTTCAAAAGTTACATTAGATGGGATATCAATATCGGTAATGCCCGTGTAGTCAAACGCAAAACTTCCAAGAATGATTTTACCTGTTCCGTTTATTATAAGGCTCTTAACTTGCCTCGTAACACTGCCGGAAAAAGCAGATTCTTTTATTACAATCGGTTCTTCTCCCAATGCGTTTATAGTTACCGTTTTTACGCACTTAAACTCCGGATCATATTCTCCGTTGAATCTTTCCTCAGAGTATTGATACGCTTCCACAACATCACCGCTGTTGAGGGTTACATCATATGTCGGATAATCATAAGCACAGACATTGGTTGTTATCATTGTAATAATTACAACAATAATTGAGATAACTTTCACTCTTTTTTTCATATTGAACCCCATCCTTAATGTTTATTTAAGCATCAACAAACTATTTATCAGTTCACTACTGTTCCATTGTGACTCTTTATATTATCAGGTATATTGAAAGAGGTATAACAATCATAATTACCTGATATAAAAAGGTCGGCACCGCCATTATTAAAGAAGTAGAAACCTTCATTCGGCACATCATTTGTGCCAACCGGTTCTTCTATACCATAATATGCTTTGCAGTTATGAAAACGGTATGTAGATTTTTTCCCAGCATTTCCTTGCACAAGGTATACACTCTTTTTACTGAAAATTCTTCTAAAATTGCTAAATTCGCAATTATCAAAGAAGAAATTCCATGAATACATACAGCTATTTTTAAAACCGATTTTGTCATATATGCTATCAATTTTAAAGCCATCATGATCATTTTTTTGTGTAAATCTGCAATTTCTAAATGTTATATTAGCTATTGCATAACCATCTTCAACCCATCCGTTTTCATACGAATCTGCATTCAATTGTTCCTTATTATTCTCAGACGCAATAAATCTTGGACAATACAATTTGTCAGCATAATTCGCTTTTCCGTTTTTGAAAAGAACCGCTCCGTCAAAATAGCAATTTTCCACTGTTGCATCAACACAG
>CAVFTC010000136.1:0-3342 GCA_963625295.1 Bacteroides faecis | reverse complement strand
TTATTCTCAAGCGTTGAGTTCTCGTCCGTGAGAATCTCCATGCTTGCAGCATTCAGACTGAGCGTATCAATTCCGCTTCCGCCCGCTTCAAGGATTTCATACACTCCTGCGGAGGAGGTTGTAGATGTAGCGTAGATATCCTTGTAGTCCATAGTGCCTACACAAAATACGCCGTCAAAGGTGTTGCCCCACCTGTCAACAAGGTGAACATAAGTGAATGCTCCGGTTTGCGGATAGTAGTTGTAGCTCCAGTTGTTGCCCCACTCGGAATATCCGACTCCCGTTCCGCTCTTTACAACGGTTTTTTCGTTCTCAGTTTCATATTCCGAACTACAGAACTTTTTGGTGGTCATTTCCTTAAGCTTTGTATAAGTTCCGTCCAAAACGCCGGTCTTCAATTCTTCTATAATAGCGGCAAGCAATTTTTCTTTATCAACATCATTGGGTGTTGAGCCATTCGGAACTGTCGCAGTGCAATTTTCAAGATCGAATGAATATCCATCACTGCTGTCGGTCGTTGTGAATGTGTAAGTGAACGATCCTAAGCCGCACTGTCCGTAATTTCCGTGATCAACGGTATAAATCGAATCTCCCGTCTTCGGAAGCTCCCAGTTTGTTGCCCCGGCGGAGGTTCTGAACAGATGGAACTGTTTAAGAGCCACATCTGCACCAACCTGTGCCGGCGTTGCGCAGAATGTTCCTTGGCTGTTGTGATAGCTGATTATAATAGTAATATTATTTTCGCTGACAGCTGTAGTTTTCTGAGAACCGGCAAGGTTTGCGGTTTTTGCGTAATTGCTATTGGAAACAAGGCCGGTTTCAGCTGTTGCAAGCGCATCGTCCGTTGCGGAAATTGTGTAGCTTACGGTCTGCTTATCCGTCGTGAATGTGGGATTAAGCTTAACCTGAGTGTATGTGCTGTAGTAATTCGCACCTGTCAGCTCCACTCCATTGACCTTTCCTGTGTATTCGTTACCGATAGAATAATTGCCTTTATCTGTATAACCATTGTAAACATTGGACTCCATCTTGTTTGTGTAAGAGATCGAGTCCGCCTGGTCAGACGAATTTACAGCCATTCTTGTCGGATATGCAACTCTGCTGCTGTCCTGAGCAACAGTCGAGTTGATCTTTGAGCCTTCGAGAGCATTGATAACAATCTTCGGGCTTGCGCTCTTTGTGTAGCAATAGTATGTATAGTTATTCTTTCCGGCGTATACATAGTTCACTGCTGCAACCGATTTTTCACTGCTGAGCTGATCCTTAACCGCCTTAGCCGTCTCGTGAACATCATAGGTCAACGAGCTTTCGACAGCCGAAATATTTGCGCACTGCTCCGCAACATTCTTGACATAGCCGTTGAATGTGCTCTGCTCCTTCAATTTAAGACCGGTGTTTTCAAAAGCTGTTTTAAAGCTGCTTTGAATATTTTTAAGAGTCTCGGTAGTGTAATGGTTAAGGTTGATATCCTTTACGCTTGTTTGGGTCACTGTCTCGGTTTTGCCGTTGAGATTATACGAAAGCGTCATTTTATCAAGGAATGAGACAACCTTCATATCATCGAGAGCAGCCGTCGCCTTGATAAGAGCTTCGACAGCATTGTAATACGCTTTAGCCTTGGTCAGATCCGTTGAAACGAAGGCATCTTTAGCATTATTGTATGTGTCTATTGCCGACTTGTATGTTTTGTATATGGTGGGATCATAGCCGTCAATGTTTTCTGCGTCGAGGCTAAATTCAAGCGCCTTATTGTTAACATAGTCATAGCCATAGGTTACCTTGATATCAACATAGGTTTTTGAATCGTCCTTTGCTTCCTCGGACTTGATCCATACGGCATAGAGGTCAACAACGCCGTTCTTGACGGAGGTAAGGTTCTTGACCGACTGCTTATCGGCATATTGATTTCCGCTTCCGTCGGAGGCAGCCGCCCAATAGCCGAAGGTGTAGTTGGTTCTCGTGAAGGAGTTCGCCGTGAGGGCGGTTTCCTTATCAAAGGTTATGGTCTGATCCTTGGTTGTGTCCGCATCGTAATTGGAATGGAATCTTACAATGTAGGTGTTCGCTTCCCAAATCGCATACAATGTGTCGTTTGCTGTGCTGTTGGTGTAGGTTTTTCCTGCGCTATATTCCGTTCCGTTGCCGTCGGACTGCGTGTTCCACGATACGAATGTGTAGCCCGTTCTTGTCGGTACGGTTGAGGAAACAGTATGCGAACCGTTATTCTGCACTCCGCAGGAATTGTAATAGCCATATGCGGTTGAAGAACCCGGTGCGCCCGTGCCGTCGTTGGCATTGTAATTCAAGGTGTGCAGCTGCTCAGACAAACAGAAATAATCAACATATGTGTTGTCAGCGGTTGTGGCAGTGATTGTAACGCTTGCACCGCCGTTGATAAATTTCGTTGAAGCTGTGGCAGTATTCTCTGTTGTCCAGCCGACGAATGTCCATACCGGGTTAGTCGGTGTTGTCGGTGCGGTAACAGTGCCCGATGTTGCGGAATCATAAATCGTTACAGACTGAGGCTGATTATTAGCCTTTTTTATACCCGAATAGAAATTCGCAGTCAGGGTCTTTTCCCAGTGAGCGACAAGCTTAACCTTTCCGCCATCGGTTGACGAAAGATTTTTGATATAAACCGTACCGTTAGCGCCGAACCTTGTCGAGCTGTTGGTGATTGCGGTTGTAACCGAGCCTGAGCTTGTGCCGTACTTAGCGGTCGAATAATTCGGATTAGTACCCTCCAAGGACCAGCCGGTGAATACCCAGCCGGCTTTCGTGGGTCGATACAGTGTGATAACGGAATCGAAGTCGGCTTTTGCGACATTCGATGAATTATTTGTTCCGTTGTTCATCGAATATTCGATAAGATAGCTGTGCTGTGTCCACTGTGCCGTAAGGGTGATCGTGCCGCCGTCAGAACCGCTGTTATTCTTATAAAGGTCACGAACATTGGTAGCGGTTAGCGACTGTCCTTTTGTATATATTGTTCCATTACCCGCTTTCCAGCCTGCGAATGTATAGCCTGTTCTGGTCGGAACGGTAGATGTAATTGAATTTGCAACATTAAAGGTTGCGGAGGTCGATTCGGGCTGACCCGAGCCGCCGTTAATGTTATATGCAATCGTGAACTTGGCTCGTCTGAATTGAGCGGCAATCTTGGTGTTATATCCGCCGTAGCCGACATAACCGCTGTAGGTCTTTGTCGAAGCGTCCCATGTCTGGAGCTTATAATCCGTCGTATTTAATTCCTTAAGTCCCTCAAAAACATATCCGGTTTGAGCGGTGAAGCCCGAAATCGTGAACGGTGTTCCGTAATTAATACCTCCGACGCAGTAATCG
>CAVFTC010000135.1:0-3422 GCA_963625295.1 Bacteroides faecis | reverse complement strand
CTCGTCAAGAATATAGGAATCTTTTTCCGTTATACGAATTTTATCCCTCTTGGCATATAAGAATATTGCCTGCAAGGAATAAAATCAGTCTAACAAAAAATCTCTCGTCAAGAATATAGGAATCTTTTTCCGTTATACGAACTTTATCCCTCTTGGCAAATAAGAATATAGCCTGCAAGGGATAAAATCAGTCTAACGAAAAAATCTCTCGTCAAGAATATAGGAATCTTTTTCCGTTATACGAATTTTATCCCTCTTGGCAAATAAGAATATAGCCTGCAAGGGATAAAATCAGTCTAACGAAAAAATCTCTCGTCAAGAATATAGGAATCTTTTTCCGTTATACGAATTTTATCCCTCTTGGCAAATAAGAATATAGCCTGCAAGGGATAAAATCAGTCTAACGAAAAAATCTCTCGTCAAGAATATAGGAATCTTTTTCCGTTATACGAATTTTATCCCTCTTGGCATATAAGAATATTGCCTGCAAGGAATAAAATCAGTCTAACAAAAAATCTCTCGTCAAGAATATAGGAATCTTTTTCCGTTATACGAACTTTATCCCTCTTGGCAAATAAGAATATAGCCTGCAAGGGATAAAATCAGTCTAACGAAAAAATCTCTCGTCAAGAATATAGGAATCTTTTTCCGTTATACGAATTTTATCCCTCTTGGCATATAAGAATATTGCCTGCAAGGAATAAAATCAGTCTAACAAAAAATCTCTCGTCAAGAATATAGGAATCTTTTTCCGTTATACGAACTTTATCCCTCTTGGCAAATAAGAATATAGCCTGCAAGGGATAAAATCAGTCTAACGAAAAAATCTCTCGTCAAGAATATAGGAATCTTTTTCCGTTATACGAATTTTATCCCTCTTGGCATATAAGAATATTGCCTGCAAGGAATAAAATCAGTCTAACAAAAAATCTCTCGTCAAGAGTAGTCGAGGATACAAAAACTCAGGTGTAACAACCTAAACGATAAAACAGCGAAAGGAATGGTCACAAATGAAAGAAATGACAGGCTTGAATTTCAAAATCAACGAAATGGCTCAGCGTATCAGGGAGCTTCGTGAAATTGTGGGCTTTACTCCTGCCGAAATGGCGGAAAAGACCGACATGACTATCGAGGACTACATTGCCTGCGAGCGTGGTGAAAAGGATCTGACATTTGCTTTTCTGTACAGGTGCGCAATAGCGTTCAATGTTGATGTTAACGATATCATCGAGGGTAAAAGCCCGGTGCTTGCATCCTATACGGTCACAAGGAGCGGCGAGGGACTCGAGATTGACCATGCTCACGGCATGGAATACTATAACCTTGCTGCGGCGTTCAAAAATAAGATTTGTGAACCGCTTTTCGTTAGGTGCGATCCGAACGAGGGCAGCGACGATATAGCTCTCACGACTCATAACGGACAGGAGCTGGATATCGTTGTCAGTGGCACATTGAGAGTTCAGGTTGGCAACCATGTTGAAATTCTTCGCCCGGGCGACACGATCTTCTTCGACAGCTCAACGCCTCATGGTATGATAGCCGTTGACAAGGAAGAAACGACATTCTACGCCATTGTTCTGAATCCGGCAGGCGAGGTTGTTACGCCGAAGAATACTATCAACGACGAGTCCCCCAAGAGAACCGGCACGGGCAAGCGAATCTATCACAATTTCATTCACCCGAAGGAGGACGAAAGCGGCAAGGTCATTTCTCTTTCCTATGAAAATGAGGATAAATTCAACTTTGCTTTCGATATCGTTGACGGACTCGGAAAGAAGCTTCCGGATAAGCTTGCGATGCTTCACATCGACAAGAACAAGAACGAACGCCGCTTTTCTTTCAAAGACATGATGGAATATTCCGCTCAGACGGCGAATTATTTCAAATCGCTCGGAATCAAGAAGGGCGACAGGGTTATGATAGTCCTCAAGCGTCATTATCAGTTCTGGTTCTCGATTCTTGCGCTTCACAAGATAGGTGCGATCGCAATTCCGGCAACGCACCTCCTCCAGGAGCATGACCTTGACTATCGCTTCAATGCTGCCGGAGTAAGCGCAATTCTTTGCACCTCGGACGACGACACGGCGCATCAGGTTGACCTTGCGGCGAAGAACTCCCCGACGCTCAAAACGAAGATTATCGTAGGCGAGCCGAGAGAGGGCTGGCATGACTTCAACGACGAGGTCAAGCTATTCAGCAAGGAATTTGAACGCACGGAGGACAGTGCATGCGGTAACGATTTGATGCTTATGTTCTTCACCTCCGGCACGACGGGATATCCGAAAATCGCAGCGCATAACTTCAAATATCCGCTCGGTCACTTCGTAACGGCGAACTACTGGCACTGCGTAAATCCCGACGGACTTCATCTGACAATTTCCGACACCGGCTGGGCAAAGGCTCTTTGGGGCAAGCTCTATGGTCAGTGGCTCTGCGAAGCCGGCATATTTGTTTATGACTTTGACCGTTTCCATGCTTCCGATATTCTTCCGATGTTCAAGAAATACAACATCACGACCTTCTGCGCACCGCCGACGATGTACAGAATGATGATTAAAGAGGATCTTACCAAGTATGACCTCAGCTCGATCGAGCATGCGACCATCGCAGGCGAGGCGCTCAATCCCGAGGTTTTCCGCCAGCTGAACAAGCTCACCGGACTCAAGGTTATGGAGGGCTTCGGTCAGAGCGAAACAACGCTTGTTGTCGGCAATCTCTTCGGTTCGGAGCATAAGCTCGGCTCAATGGGCAAGCCTGTTCCGACATTTGAGGTCGATATCGTTGACCCGGACGGAAAGAGCGTCGGCGTAGGTCAGGAGGGCGAAATCGTTATCAAGGCGGAGCAGAACAAGGTTCCGTGCGGACTCTTTGTTGGCTACTACGGCGACGAGGAAAAAACCTCCGAGTGTTGGCACGACGGACTTTATCACACGGGCGATGTTGCGTGGCGTGACGAGGACGGCTTCTACTGGTATGTTGGTCGTATCGACGATGTTATCAAGTCGTCGGGCTACCGCATAGGACCGTTTGAAATAGAGAATGTTATCATGGAGCTTCCGTATGTTCTTGAGTGCGGCGTTTCTGCCGCCCCCGACGAGGTAAGAGGTCAGGTAGTCAAGGCTTCAATTGTTCTGACAAAGGGTACTGAGCCGACCGAGGAGCTTAAGAAAGAGATCCAGACCTATGTTAAGGAGCATACCGCACCGTATAAATATCCGAGAATCGTTGTTTTCAAGGACGAGCTTCCCAAAACAACGAGCGGAAAGATTATCAGAAATAAGCTGTAATCAGTTTAAGGCAGTACCGTTAATTGTGCGGTACTGCCTTAGCATTTGCATATTCAGTCATGAGCTTTTATATCGCCGACTTAAGGCAATACCGCACAATTGGGGTGTGCGAATTGCGCAGTAAGATTTTTCGTC
>CAVFTC010000134.1:0-3514 GCA_963625295.1 Bacteroides faecis | reverse complement strand
GCTGTCAGCTTAAAAAATTCAGTTATCTTTCATCAGGGTTGGTCTGATGAAAGACATTCCGGCCTTATTGCAAGCATTGAAAATGATAAAGCTGAAATCAATATAAAAAATATAATTACATCAAATAATGTTACAATATATGGCGGTAAAAACGGCGGTGGATTTATTGGATATAATAACGGTAATGTAAACATAGAAAATTGTTCTAATGAAGCAACTGTTAACGGTCCGTCAGAAAATACCGGCGGATTTTTTGGCTATACTTCAGGCGTAACTACTATTAAATCTTCTGAAAATAACGGCGTGGTTACGGGCAGCGGACAGTATTGTGGAGGAATGGTCGGCCTTGCCGAAAATGAAGTAACGATTGAAAATTCTTATAATAATGCGAAAGTATCATGCAATGCCGATAATGCAGGTGGTTTTATCGGTAAGGCAACGGGTGCAATCTCCATAACCGGCTGTACAAATACAAATAACGGCACAGTAACCAATAACGGAAACACAACTTCCGGTGGCTTTATCGGTTGGATTAAAAATGAAAGCAACGACACATCGTTTTCAAACTGCGCCAATTATGGATCTGTAACAAGTGGAAACGACTATGCCGGCGGTATTATCGGTGCAGTTGTCGGCACGAAAGAATGTACGATTTCAAATTGTAAAAATTTTGCTGATATTACTGCGGCAAGATTTGTAGGCGGAATTGTCGGAAGAACAAAAGAAAGACCGATAAACTTTAAAAGCTGTATCAACGAAGCTTCCGCAACAGTCACGACAACAAATGACGGCGAAAACGATAGCTGCACCGGAGGAATCATCGGTATAAACGAAAATGCGGGAAAGCTTGTATTTACGGATTGCGTTAACAACGGAACAGTTAACAATACAAGAGACAGCGGCGGCGGAATGATAGGCTTGCTCAGAGCCGCTTCGTCCGGCACAAGTTTCAGCGGTTGTGTTAACAACGGAAAGATAAACAACGACACATATTATGCCGGCGGCTTGATCGGCAAAAACGACAATGATAAGCCCATTACCATAGAAAATTGCACTAACACCGTTAATATTACCGTTGGATCATCTATGCAATATATCGGTGGCATTATAGGCTATACTGAAGGTGCGCTTACAATGACCAACACTAAAAATACCGGTAATATTTCGGGAGGGCAGTATACTGCCGGACTTTGCGCATGGATTCAAGATGATGGCTGTGAGTTTACAAACTGCCTTAATACAGGAACGATTAACGGCAACGGAAACAGCAATGTCGGTGGAATTCTTTCTACAGTTGATTCGCAATCGGACGCATTACCGACATGGACATTTAAAAACACCGTGAACACAGGAACGATTTACGGTGCAGCGGCAACGGGCGGAATACTTGGCTATATGGGTAATCTCAAAAAAGCCGGCAAGGTCGTTATGACAGATTGTATCAACAAAGGTAATGTTGTTTCTACGGGCAATGACGCCGGCGGACTTGTCGGAAATATATATAACCACGGGGCAGAAACAACACACAGACACATCTACACTAACTGCTATAACTACGGTAATGTTTCTTCATCGTCAACAGGCGAAACATATATCGGCGGTATTGTCGGTAAGGAATACGGCTTCTGTGATTTCATAAATTGCTACAACTACGGTAAGATCAGCGAGACTGCAAGCAGCGGCAATAACATTGCCGGCGGTATTGCAGGCTGGATTCAGGACGATGCAAGCACCGTTAAAGGCTGCATTAACTACGGCGAGATTTCCGGCCGCAACAATGTCGGCGGTATTGTAGGCGAATATTCAAGCGGCAGTACACTTACAATTTCGCAGTGCGGAAACTACGGCACACTGGTTGCCAAGAATGCAGGAAACACATATATCGGCGGCATTATCGGTAAATTCGCCGGCAACACGATCTATGTTTCAAAGTGCTTCAATGGTAACGGCTCTGACGGTCAGGTTGCCGCTTCTGGCTCAAAGGGTCAATACTCCGGCGGCCTTATCGGCTACGGCAACACGATTTATATTGCCGACTCCTACAACAATGCTCCGGCAGTTTACGGAAGCTCCTCCGGTGGACTTGTCGGATATGGCAACGGAAATGTAAATATTTATAACTGCTACAATAAAACGACAACAGGCGTTACGACATCATACAGCGGATATATCGGCAACAAGAATCCGTCGAGTTCAGCCGACTGCTGCTATTCAAGCTCAATCTCAACAGGCACAACAAGCCTTTCAACCTTGAACACAACGAGAAGTGTTGTTTCTCCGATTGGTAGTGCCGGCAACGCTTATGTCTACAAGCAGGGCATTAACAATAATTATCCGGTTCTTTCATGGCAGGTCAACACCCTCAGCATGAACCTTGGCCGCAACCTCATTGCTGACCTTGTTTCAAGCTCGGGCAGCGGCTTCACCGGCAACAATTCGACCTACGATGTCAAGGTTGACGGCGTAACAAAGACCTATCACATGGCTTACACAAAGACGGTCAACGGCGTTAGCGTCACATACTACACCTTCTCCGACACATTTGTGCTTGACGGTACTCCGTCTGCAACCGGCACATTTGATATTCTTAATGTGAAGAATACCGAGGGTCAGAAAACCGTAAATCTTTCGGCATATTATGTCGGCGGCAATGTGGTAAACAGCTCCGTTTCTGTATATTCAAATACGATAAGCAGGACAGGCGTTCACAAAACAACAAGCGTTTCGGCGAGCGAGGCTGTAAAGGTTACAATGACCGTTGATAGCTCCGTTGAGGATTTTGACAATTACAGCTTCCACGCAAGCATGGACTATTCAACAAATGTCAGCAATATTTCGTCGACCGCTGACGCTCTCATTGACCTTCATTCAAAATATGCGGGTCTTCCCACTCCGACCAAGACGGGATACAACTTCCTCGGCTGGTTCAATCAGAGAACGGGCGGCTCTCAGATATCAAACGGCACGGCTGTCAATTCGGGCAATCCGAGCTTCAATGACACGCTCGACCGCGACTACGACATCTATGCTCGCTGGAATCCGATCACTTACACTATCGCATACGACGGAAACGGTGAAACAAGCGGCACAACCGAAAGCTCAACGCATACCTACGATGAGGCGAAGAATCTGACCGCAAACGGCTTTAAGCGTGAGTTTACCGTAACATTTGATTATAATTACGAAGGCTCGACGGCAACAACCGAAACGGCAAAGTCGGATTTTGTAAATTGGCTTTGCTCAAAGGACGGAATTACATATGACGATTGCGCTTCTGTTCTTAACCTCACAACCACCGACAAGGAAACTATAACCATGACCGCCCAGTGGGCAGACAAAACGGTTGAGTTCCCGACCCCGACCCGTGAGGGCTACGATTTCCTCGGCTGGTTCAACGATGACGAACAGGAAGTTGACGAATCGACCGTTATTTCTGAGAATATGACGCTCCATGCAAAGTGGCAGATCAAGACCTACAGAGTAATCTTTATGAACGGTGATACTGTTTGCCAGA
>CAVFTC010000133.1:0-3533 GCA_963625295.1 Bacteroides faecis | reverse complement strand
CATTGCGCCAGTATGTTGACTTGCCACTCATTTTGAGCTATCTACTCCCTCAAACTCTGCCGATTATATCATATTAATTGTATGTGTCAACCTTTATTTTTAGGCAATTGTTTAAGGTTTTGCATGTCTTGCCCATGTCTTGCATTGCCTTAACCAACTTTAATGTTGACAAAGCAGGAGAAATGCTTTAAACTTAAGGAAATACCGCACAATTGGGGTGTGCGGATTGCGAACAAGGCGTGTGCCTCAATTTGTGCGGTGTTGCCTTTATTCAAACATAAAAACAAGGGAGTTTTATTATGATTTCAAAGCCTCAATATGAAGAACAGATTGCTGCAACCCGTGACAAGCGCATGAAGTGGTGGCGTGAAGCAAGATTCGGTATGTTTATTCACTATGGTCTTTTTACTCAGGTCGGAAGAAACGAGTGGGTTATGGCCTGTGAGAACATTCCGCCCGAGGAGTATGAGCCGCTTGCCGATACATTTGCTCCGAGCGAAGGCTGCTGCCGCGAGTGGGCAAGGCTTGCCAAAGAAGCCGGCTGCAAATATATGGTTATGACAACTCGTCATCACGAGGGCTTCAGCCTTTGGAATTCAAAGGTAAATCCGTATAATTCAGTAAATTACGGTCCGCACCGTGATATCGTTAAGGAATTTGTTGAAGCCTGCCGTGAATTTGACCTTAAAATAGGTTTTTATTCAACCTGCATGGAATGGCATCACCCAGACAGCGGAATCTGTGCCTATGATACAGATGCAAGGAGGCGTTATACGCAGTACCTCAAAGATATAAACACCGAGCTGCTCACTCAGTACGGAAAAATTGATATTCTTTGGTACGATGTTCCTGCGCCGATGGAGTCATGGGAGGGCTGGGATTCACTTGAACGCAATCAGTATCTCAGAAGCCTGCAGCCGGATATAATTATCAACGACAGAAGTCTTCTTGCCGAGGATTTCGGAACTCCGGAGGAGCAAATCAAGCCGTCTGAGCGTGACTGGGAGGCTTGCATGACCTTTAACGGCATAAGCTGGGGCTATGTTGATTCCGATCAGGCGCTTCCTTACAGCTACACGCCGCAGAGAATTGTCAATATGCTTGAAACCTGCTGCGAGTTCGGCGGAAATCTTCTGCTCAATGTTGGTCCCAAGCCGGACGGCTCGATCCCCTATGAGGTTGTCGAGCCTTTGCATAAGGTCGGCGAGTGGTTGAAGGTCAACGGCGAGGCGGTTTACGGAATTCTTCACAAGGGCGATTGCAATAAATATCAGCTCAATGCCGTTTCGAGAAGCACATCAAAGGATACGAGCATTTACATGTGGAACAAGATCTGGACTCCGTACAAGGGAAGAATGACGCTTGCCGGACTTCAGAGTGAACCCAAAAAGATTTCGTTCATGGACGGCACGCCGATCAGATTCGAGAAGAAGGGCGACAGAATTTTCCTCTATGATCTGCCGGAGAAGAACCCCGACCCGATCATCAATTATCCGATCATTAAGCTTGAATTTGATGAGCTGCCGGGCTACAGATTTGCTTCGTATTTTCCGCAGCTCAACTGCGGCAGAGACGACAGAGAAATTGTCAGAACAGACGACCTCTGGAAATAAAACTGAACAATAAAAACGAGCCGAAGCGCAAATGTGCAACGGCTCGTTGATTGTTTATGAATTTGTTGTTTTTTACAGTTTTAAGCCGTAGACCTTGACGGCGTTTTGATAGAGAATTTTGTCCGAATCCTCCTTGCTGTAGCCGAGAGTGTAGAAACGCTTCAGATCGTTTTCGACGCTCCACATTGGATAGTCCGTTCCGAAAAGTACACGGTCAACGCCGTATCTGGCAATGATCTCACGGATTTTGTCGTCGGAGAGAGCATAGAAGGACGATGAGCAGTCAACATAAAAGTTTTTGCGGTCGGCAAGAAGCTTCGACGCCTCGTCCCACATTGACCAGCCGCCGAAATGTGCTCCGACAACAGTCAGATTATCGTAAATATTAAGTATCGGAATAAGCCGATTCGGATTGGAGTAATCATATCTGCTGTCGCCGGTGTGAAGGAGGACGGGGAGTTTGAATTCCTCGCAAAGCTCGTATATTTTCAGACATCTGTAATCGTCAAGCTTGAATTGCTGAATGTCGGGGTGAAGCTTAACTCCGCCGAGGCCGAGAGAAACAAGCTGCTCAACATCGGCTCTGATATCCTCGCTGTCGGGGTGAAGAGTGCCGAGCCCGTAGAGCTTATCGGGGTGGGCAGCAACCTCGGCGGCGATGAATTTGTTGATCGAGCCGACCTGCTTCGGCGTGGTTGCGACCGACTGGACGATGAATTTGTCAATGCCTGCCTTTGCACCGTTTTCAAGCAGGGTGGAAACCTTTCCGTCGTAGGTCGTAGGCAGAGAATAGAAGTGCCCGGTGCTGTGCGCCGCCTTGTCGGCGATTTTATCGGGATAGATGTGGCAATGTGCGTCAATTACCATTAAAAAACACCTTCTTTGGCTGATGATATATAATTATAATCCGTTTTTTCGCAATGTCAAGGTACACAACAAAGATATATGTTTTAAGGCAATACCGCACAATTTGGGGGTTGCCTTAACATTTTTGTAAACTGCTATTGAAATTATTATTGCATAATGTTAAAATATTTCCATAACATTTTTCAAGGAGGAATTATATATGCTTGAAAATCCTGCATTCAATGAGAATAACGAGAAAATTCTCTGTGAAATGAACGGCAAAAATTCCGACATGCTCATGAACATATGGGTCAAGAGGCTTGCAAAGGGAGAGAGGTACGAAATTTTCAGCGCCGAGAACGAAACGGCAGTGCTCATCCTCAAGGGCAACTTGAACATAAGCTGGTTTGACAGAACCGAGAACATGAAAAGAAAAAATCCGTTTGAGAAAACGCCGTATTGTCTGCATGTATGCAAGGGTGTGAAAATCGTAATCGAAGCCTGCGAGGACAGTGAGTTCCTTGTTCAGCAGACCGATAATGAAAGGGAGTTTGAGCCTGTTTTCTACAAGCCCGAGGATTGCCTGTATCAGCATTTCGGTAAAGGCCAGTGGGAGGGCACAGGCTACCGCATCTGTTCAACGATGTTTGACTACGACAATGCGCCTTATTCCAACATGGTTATGGGCGAGGTGTTCAATCAGCCCGGCAGATGGTCGAGCTATCCGCCGCACCATCATCCGCAGCCGGAGGTTTATTACTACCAGTTCGATCCGCCGCAGGGCTTCGGCGCATGCTTCAACGGCGACGATGTTTTCAAGAGCACCGACGGCGCATGCTGCACGATTACCGACGGAAACGACCATGAGCAGGTTACCGCACCCGGCTACACGATGTACTATGTGTGGATGATCCGTCATCTTGACGGCGACCCGTGGTACAAGACCACCCGACTTTACGCCAAGGAGCATGAATGGCTCGTCAATGCGGATTGAACCGCTGGTCGTTTTGATAAACGGTAGGAATTCTACAAATCACAAGTCAAAAGATTTTTCTAAGGCAATACCGCACACCC
>CAVFTC010000132.1:0-3562 GCA_963625295.1 Bacteroides faecis | reverse complement strand
GAATCAGGGCAACATGATGAAAAAAATCCAGCAGATGCAGGAGGATATGACAAAAATTCAAGAAGAAATCGAAGCAACCGAATACACATCCTCCGTCGGCGGCGGAGCAGTTGAGGTCACTGTCAACGGTGCTCACGAGGTCGTTTCAATAAAGATGCAGCCGGATGTTGTTGACCCGGAGGATATTGAAATGCTCGAGGATCTTCTTATCTCGGCACTCAACGAAAGCATTAAAAAGGCAAATGACGCCATGGATCAGGGTATGGAGAGAGCCAAGGGCGGACTTTCAATTCCGGGGCTGTTTTAAAAATGGCACGCAATGTTATTCCTCTTACAAATCTTATAGAGCAATTTGAGCGTATGCCCGGCATCGGTCACAAGAGTGCGCAAAAGCTTGCCTTTTATATTCTCGGCCTGTCCGACGATGAAGCAAAGCGTTTCGCCGAAAACATTCTCCTTGCAAAGGAAAAAATTCACCATTGCAAGGTTTGCTGCGATTTGACCGACAATGATATTTGTTCAATCTGCGGTGACGAAAAAAGGGATCGTTCCGTCATTTGCGTTGTCGAATCCTCAAAGGATGTTATCGCTATTGAGCGAACCCGTGAATACAACGGCCTTTATCATGTTCTCCACGGCTCAATTTCTCCGATGAACGGAATAGGACCGGACGAGATCACAATAAAAGAGCTTCTTTCCAGACTTTCTGACGATAATATAAAGGAAATTATTATGGCGACCAACCCAACGGTTGAGGGCGAAGCAACGGCAATGTACATTTCACGGCTTATTAAACCGATGGGCATTAAGGTTTCACGCCTTGCCTACGGTGTGCCGGTCGGTGCCGACCTCGAATATGCCGATGAAATTACACTGACAAGAGCGCTTGAAGGCAGACAAGTATTATAAGATAATGCCGTACAATTGAAATTAAATTTTCCACACTTTCTTCAACATTCTTTCCACAGCTTTCAACATTTAAACACCGTTATTTAATTAACAAAATTTTCCACAAAATTTTAAACAGCTTTTCAACAGGAAAAATTATCCTCAAACGGCTCTGTTTCAATAAAATTTCCTGCTTTCCACACTTTAAACACCCCCTACTACTAATACTATAATATTTATATTATTTATTTATATCAGAACCCATACAGGAGGAATTTTAATGAAATTCGTATGTGAAACTTCTATTCTTTCAACTGCTTGTCAAAATGTTCAAAGAGCGGTATCGACCAAGTCATCCATTCCGGGGGCAGAAGGTATTTTAATAAAAACGACCGTTAACGGTCTTTCCCTTACCGGTTATGACCTTGAGATCGGAATTAACACAAATATCTATGCAAAGGTTGAGGAAGAGGGAGAAATCATTATCAACGCAAAAATTCTTTGCGAGATTCTTCGTAAAATTCCTAATCAAACTGTTATTTTTGAAGCAGACGAAAGAAACCTTGCCGTTATCAGAAGCGGCGACATCAAATACGAAATAATGGGAATTTCCGCCGAGGAATATCCTGAGCTTCCGACCGTTCAGGACGGATTTACTATAAATCTTAACAAAAAGCAGCTTGAAGAAATGGTTAAGCAGACCATCTATTCGGTTGCCGTCAGCGACACCAAGGTAGTTTACACAGGAATTAAATTTGAAATTTCCGATAATGAGCTTAAGCTTATCGCTGTGGACGGATTCAGAATGGCGATAAGAAAGGAATTTATTGATTATAAGGGTGAGGATATTACCTTCATTGTTCCGGCAAAGACGATGAACGAAATTGTAAAAATTTCCGTCGATGAGGAGAATGAGGAAGAAACCGAAATAGCGATCGGCGTCGGCAACCGTCACATCATCTTTGAGGTAAACGGTTACAGCATTATTTCAAGACTGCTTGAAGGTGAGTTTATCAACTACAAGCAGACAATTCCGACAACGGCAATGACCACCGTTGAGGTCGATACAAGAAGCCTTATTGAAAGCATAGAGCGTACCTCGCTTATAATAACGGACAGAACAAAGAGCCTCATAAACTGCACCTTTGATACCGATTTTATCAGGATATCAAGTATTACCTCGTTAGGAACAGCCAGCGACAAGGTGAGAGCTGATATAGAGGGCAGCAGGGTAGAAATAGGCCTCAACAATCGTTACTTTGTAGAGGCTCTGAGAGCCTGTGACACGGACAGAGTAAAAATAATACTCAACGGTGCTGTGGCTCCGGTGCTCATTGTTCCGATTGAAGGCGACAGCTTTACATTCCTTGTGCTTCCCGTGAGGTTGAAGAAAAATGCTTGACAAAAGAAAGATAAAAGTTAAAATCAAAGAAAAAGAAACAGTTCAAAAGCACATTACAACCGATTTTATCAGACTTGACGCTTTTTTGAAGCTCTGTGACGCCGTTCAGTCCGGCGGACACGCAAAGCTCGTGATTCAGGACGGAGAAATAAAGGTCAACGGAGAAATCTGCGAGCAGAGAGGAAAAAAGCTCAGAGTCGGAGATAAGGTTGAATTTGAACACAGAATATATGAAATAATCTGACTATGAATATTGAAAAAGCTGTTATAAAAAATTTTCGCAATATTGAAAATATTGAAATTGAGCCGAGTAACGGAATAAATGTTATCTACGGCGAAAACGGTCACGGAAAAACCAACATTATTGAAGGAATTTGGCTTTTTACGGGCTGTAACAGCTTCAGAACAAGAAAAAATTCCGAGCTGATAAATAAAAATTCGGACAGCTCGGAAATTTTTGCACAGTTCAATTCAAACGGCAGACAGCAGAACGCAAAGCTCATAATAAAAGAAAAAAAAGAAGCATATTTAAACGGCATAAAGCAGGTTTCGCCGAGAAAATTTCTCGGTGAATTTCAAGCTGTTGTTTTCTCTCCGTCGGTTCTTTCGGTTATAAGGGACGGTCCGTCGGAAAAAAGAAAATTTATTGATATTGCAATCAGTCTGATAAGACCGAACTATGCTGCATTGCTTTCAAAATATAACAAAACGATTATTCAAAGAAATTCGTTATTAAAGCAGGTGGGCATCGAAAAAAAAGGTGAGGATCTGCTTTTTGTTTTTGATGAGGAGCTGGCTCGCTGCGGCGGAAGAATAATTGATTACAGGCTCAAATATATTGAAGATTTGAGCAAATCCGCACCGATGATTTATTCTGAGATTTCAAACGGCAGAGAGAGCATGAAAATTTCATATATAAATTCACTTAAGGAAACAGGAAACAACAGCGTTGAATGGTCTGAAATTCTTTATAAAAATCTCTCACAAAATCATGAAAAGGACATCATGAGACAGGCAACCTCATACGGACCGCACAAGGACGATCTTGAAATTTTTCTTGATGAAATGAATGTGAGAAATTTCGGCTCTCAGGGTCAGCAGCGTTCGTGTGCGCTCTCATTGAAAATAGGAGAAGCGACAATATTAAAAAATATTTCCGGCGAACAGCCCATTGCATTGATGGACGATGTTATGAGCGAGCTTGACGAAAAAAGACAAAAATTTTTGATTAAATTTTTTGAAGGCTGGCAGGTTTTTGTTACCTGCTGTGAC
>CAVFTC010000131.1:0-3665 GCA_963625295.1 Bacteroides faecis | reverse complement strand
GATGATGTTACGGCATAAGGCGGCATTTAATCTATCGTAGGTCTACAATCTAAAGTCTATTATCAGCCTCCCCTTATTGTAAGGGGAGGGGAACCGCTTGCGGTGGTGGGGATAAGGGAAAAGGCATGTTGAGTTGTTTAAATCCCCACCGGCTCTACGAGCCACCTCCCCTTGCTTCAAGAGGAGGCAGAGCTAAATCCCCACCGTCGAGATAGATTTTAGATGTGTGCTGGCTCAAATCCCCACCGTCGCTCACGCGACACCTCCCCTTGCTTCAAGGGGAGGCGGAATAGATATTAGATGGGAGATGCCGGATTTTAAATGATGTTTTAAGGCGTGCGCCTCAATTGTGCGGTATTGCCATAGCCAAAAAATAAAAAATTTCGGAGGAAAGTAAGTATGAAAAAAGAAAATTTTAAAAGGAGAGCTTGTCGCAGAGTGCGGCGAAGTGTGCTAAGGCTCGGGAGGAGCGCATTGAGTGTGCTGCTCTGCCTCGCCATGCTTTTAACTACCTTCTGCTTCTTCGATATCGGTTCGCTGGTGTCGGAGGCGAAGATTGAAACGGCTGCGAATGAGAACCCTTCGGTGTATTTCTATGTGCCGGAGGCGATCTATCTTGCGCCGAAAATAAATTCTTTAACAACCGCCCAAGAGTACAATTTTCAGTGGTTTATTCAGAACACTGTTACGACAAGCGACACTTCAAAAGAGCCGACGGTAAAGACGGGCTATGATACAAGCGGATATGTTTATTTCTCGTACGCCAATCTCTCGGGAAATGTAACTCTTTCTGCAAAATTTTTAAGTTCTTCGATGGGGGCACTGTCGGGCGGTTCAATCACCAGCACGGCAATGTCAACCGACGGCAAGTATCAAAAAGCGACAATTACACAATCTTCAAAATCTCCGAGCCTTGCTGCAAGCGCAACCGGTTGCTACATTGAATGGACGGCAAGCTATACGGATTCTGTTGACGGTTACGGAAAAACGGTCACGGCATATACATATGTATATAAGCCGTATATTCAGCCTGTGGGTACGGCGATTAGAACCAAGAACCAAAACGGAACAGACCATTTCGGTCAGAATGTTGCATGGATTTCCGGTGTTCACGGCGTTTCGGGAACAGGCTCGAAATATCCGAAATCAAATGCAAACGAATTCGGTCTTGTCACATTCTCGTCTTCAAACGCAAAGGGCGTTTTGCTCGGCAGCAAGTATGCGCAGTTTGCGACGGAGATTGTCGGTAACGGTAATTTCCGGTATAAAGACTTTTCAAACGAAGGCGCCGGTTCGTGGATGACGGAGAATGCGTCCGAAGCACCTTACACGGCAGTCAAGACATTTAATTACACGGATTACACATCAAAGGACCGTGTAACCACCACCGATTACCATTCGTACAATGAATGTACTGCGCCGACATCAACTCTCACGGTCGATGTCAGCCGTTACACTAATCTTTCTCAGGTTCCCAACCTCACGACGGGAATTATGGTAACGGATGATGAAAGCTCTTCAAGAGGCTGCTGGTATGTTGCTGATTCAACGGGCAAGTCGGACAGCAACACAGCAAAGCAGGGTGAAACCAAGGACTTTGGCATAGTTAGTGGCTGGTTCAACACCTATAAAACGCTTATTGCAAGCTCCGGCGGCATTTCGAATTTGATCAAGGGCATAGAGGGCGAAGGCGTTAAGTATAACGGTCCCGTTGTTATTCCCGTAACCTCAACAGGCGGAACAAACTCATATAAAATCAAATCCGTATACTGCAATAATGATGACGATGAGGCAAATGACGGCGACAGAATTTACAACGCTTCATATATGCCCATATCTGTTAATCAGTTCAACAAATCCTCCCTCCGTTCAGCCGTGCGAAATGCGCAAATGAACTTTGCGAAGCTCGGCATTTATAACAGCAGCACGATGTCGAGCTATTATTACTCAGGCACGGCATATAATACTTTTGTTAACAATTATAAGGCGGCTTGCGCAGCGTTGACAAAGGTTGACGGAACATACGGCAGCTATTCGAGCCAATCCGCCATCAATACTCTTGCGACCGCACTCAACAACAGTCTGGCAGCCGCAACCGGCACAGCCCGTGAATACAACTTCGGTCTTGAAAGGCTTAGCGACGGTCAGTACAGGATTGTTAAGCTCGGCGACACAGCGCAGTCTGAATTGACTTACAACGCCCGTGACAATGTATCTTTCACTCCGGACACCTTTACGGGATATACCTATGCCGGCAAGATTGAGCTTACAAACGAATCGATCGATGTTTCAAGCTATAACAAAAAAACGCTTGCTTCGCTGCCGACCTTCTTCTCGGCAAGCAATCTCTACAGCAGCACAATGAGCATATCCGGCACGACAGCTACAATCAGTGCGACCACAACAAAGACAACGACCGTTCCGAAATTTGACGGCAACAAAACGACATACGAATGGGTTGCCGCAGCCAAGGACACCTCGCTGACGATTGTTAACTTCTATATTGCTAATCAGTACAAGGTTCATTTTATGGGCAACGGAAGCACATCAGGCTCAATGACTGATCAACAGTTTACCTATGATGTTGCGCAAAACCTGACGACCAACGGATTTACCAAGACCGGTTACAGCTTTAACAACTGGCTAAAGCTTCAAACTGTTATTTATGATACAGCAGAGTATAACGGCGTTTATACAAGCGGCTATTACGAAGATTTCAAGCAATACTCTGTTTCTGCTCCGTTTTCAGCCGGAGATGTTTACTATCTTGAGTTTGAGGCGAAGGGAACGGGACCTCTTTGTAACTATTTTTATGGCGGAAGCAATTATCTTCAGGTTGCCAAGATAGAGACGAGCAGCGGAGAGGTACTGACAAATTCAGACGGTTATAATATTGTTCCGGTCACATCGGAATATCAGCGCTTCTCTGTCAAATTTACTCTCGGCTCAAACGGCGATGGAAATGTCACTAAATATCTTTTATTCAGAGCAGCGTCCGGCGCAAATGTTTATGTCAAGAATGTCTCCTTTGGTAAGGTTTCAGGTAGCACAACATATACCAATGGGCAAAATGTGTCAAATCTTGCGACAAGCGGCACTGTATTGCTTTTGGCACAGTGGACGCCGTACTTTGATCTCAACTGGTATTTCAATGATTCATTTACCGGAACGGGCGATTCAAGCAAAGCAACGGCAACCGTATATATAAACGGAACGGCAGCTGCAACCAATGTAAATGATTTTTGGCGGCCGGTAACGCCCGGCGCAAAGGTCAAGGTCGTTGTCACCGCAGGCAGCAATTGGCATCTGTCTGACCCGTCCTCCGGCACATATGAGATTACAATGCCGTCAACACCTGTTTCATTTACTCCGAAGCTTTATTCAAAATACAAGGTAGTATTTAACGGCAACGGTAATACGGGCGGTTCAACGGCAACGCAGGACTTTATTTGGGGCACTGCTAATACTCTTAATGCGAACGGATTTACCAAGACCGGTTACAATTTTGCCGGTTGGGCAACCTCCGCAGACGGAGCGGTTGTGTATGCCGACAAAGCAAGCGTAAACAAACTCACCGACACCGCCGGCGGAACAGTTAATCTCTATGCAAAGTGGAACGCAAAAGACATAACGCTCCACTACAACGGAAACAATAACACGGGCGG
>CAVFTC010000130.1:0-3808 GCA_963625295.1 Bacteroides faecis | reverse complement strand
GTTTCGAGAATCGAGAAAAAGACATTAAAGGAATTGCGAAAAGCCTTGGAATGAGATAGATTGTAGATTTTAGACGCTGGATTTTAGACCTGCGAAAAATTAAATGCTACATTTTTCCGTAACATCATCTAACATCTTCCGTCTACCATCTAACATCTATCTTCGTAGGGTGCGATGACCACATCGCACCGAGAACTTTTCTTTTATATCTCTGTAAATTTTAACGCAGAATTTCATTTCCCGCACATCTAACATCTACAATCTAAAATCTAACATCTATCGTGGGGCGACCATCGGTCGTCCGCTAAAGTCAGCAGAAAACAACGAGGACGAGCAATGCTCGCCCCTACAAAATTCATTCTAATTATGCGCAAACAGAAATTTTGTATCTCTGTAAATTCTAACGCAGTATTTTACCTCACGCTGGTCTAACATCCAGCATCTACCGTCTAACATCTATTCTGCGTAGGGTGCGATGCCCACATCGCACCGAGATTTTTTCTTTTACATCTCTATAAATTCCAACGCAGCATTTCACTTCACACCGGGCTAACATCTACCATCTAAAATCTAAAGTCTATCTTTTCATATATATAATACGCTGCGTTTAAAGGTGCGGGCAAAAGATAAGCTATCGTTTTGATATCGCTTTTTATATTCCTCGGAGCGGAAAGCTTTTTCTCGCCGAGCGAAAAGAAAATTTCTTCGTTGTCTCTTTCGGCAACGATTTTTGCCGTCTTTATCCCCGTAGCCATGTATTCGGTGTTAATTTTTGACACAGCGATTCCCGAAGCAACGAGCGTCGCCGCCGTTATAACCGCCGTCACACCGATAAATGCGTCAGTTATTCTCGCAAATTGTGTTTTATAGCTCTTCATCTCTTTTTTCCTTTCGTTAGGGCAGCACCACACAAATTGAGCTGTGCGGCATTGCCATCAGTGATTACCTTATTATAATTGGCAGAATTTTTTCGTTTAATCAAAATTTAAGGCAATACCGCACAATTGAGGTGTGCGGATTGCGCAGTAAAATTTTTCGTCAGGGTGTACAAAAAATTGGCAGGTTTGCTGTCGCAAATCAAGTGCGGCATGACGGAAACATATTCAAGCAAGGCGTGCGCCTCAATTGTGCGGTGTTGCCTTAGATGTTTAGAGAGGTGCTCTATGAAAAATTCGGTTAATATTGGAATAATCGGTCTTGGCTGCAGAGGAGCAAGCATGACTGATGTTATGGCAAAGATGGAGGACATCAACATTCTTGCCGTTTGCGACAAATATCAGGACAGGGTCGATGAGAAAATCAAAAAACTTGTTGACAGCGGCAGACCCGCTCCGATGGGAACTCTTGACTACAACGAGGTTCTCGACATGCCCGGAATCGACACGGTTTACATTGCTACCGATTGGGAATGCCATGTTAAAATCGCCATCGAGGCTATGAAGAAGGGTATTCCGGCGGCGATGGAGGTCGGCGGAGCTTATACTCTTGACGAATGCTGGGAGCTTGTTCATACCTATGAGGAAACCGGCGTTTGGACAATGATGATGGAAAACTGCTGCTACGGCGAGCGTGAAATGATGGTTCACAAGATGGTCAGAGAGGGCATATTCGGCGATATCGTTTTCTGCTCCGGCCAGTATGCGCACGACCTCAGAGATGAGGTTGCATACGGCGAAAAGAACCGTCACTACAGGCTTCGCAATTATATTGCACGAAACTGCGAGAACTACCCGACGCACGAGTTAGGCCCGATAGCAAAAATTCTCGGCATAAACTACGGTAACCGCTTCGTTTCGATGTCATCGGTTTGCAGCAAAGCAACGGGCATTGAGGATTTTGTAAAGCAGCACAAGGATCTCAAGCCGTCGCTCGGCAACACAAAATTCAATCAGGCGGATATTGTCAAAACCTTTATCACTACCGAGAACGGAGAGCTTATCGAGCTTACCCTTGATACCTGCCTCCCCCGCTTCTACAGCAGAGGCTTCACCGTCAGAGGTACAAAAGGTCTTTTCCAGGAGGACGGAGACATTGTTTTCCTCGACAAGAAGCTCTACAAAAAGAACGAATGGGAGCAGAAAAAATTCTGGGGTCGTGCGAAGCGCTTTGCGAGAAAGTACAACCACCCTCTTTGGCAGGATACGACCAAGGAAATGCTTGAAGCCGGTCACGGCGGCATGGACTGGCATGTTATCAGAGCATGGATCGTTTCGGTCAAGAACGGAACTCTTCCGCCGATCGATGTTTACGACGCTGCGGCATGGATGTGCATCACACCGCTGAGCGAGCTTTCGCTTCAAAACGGCGGCGCAACGGTTGAAATCCCCGACTTTACCGCCGGCAAATATAAAAACAGAAAACCGAAGAACGATAATATTTACGACATAAGATAAGCTGCATAATGCAGAAAAATTGAGGGAGGGAAACTAATGGTAAACAAATTAACAACCGTTATCGTTGCCATAACAACGGTGATTATGTCCGTAACAAGCCTTTTTGTGTGCGGCTCTGCTCCGGAGGACAAAACCGATTTCACCCCGGTGATCCGTTTTGTTGCCTGCAGCGACTCTCATATTACCACAGCCGCAGGAAAAGGCAGCCACAGGCTTGAAAAGACAGCGAAGCTCGCCTACGCCATTGCAGAGGCGGACGACGAATACAACAATCTCGACGCATTCCTTATCAACGGCGATATCACAAACGACGGCAACATTGACCAGTTTGCGGGATTCAAGGTCGTTGCGGACAAGTATATCAAGGGCGAAACCGAGCTTCTTCCGATAATCGCAAACAACCACGATTTCAGATTCATGGATAAGAAAACCGTCGCCTATTTCTCGCAGCTTATGGATAAAAGCACCGACTACCACAAGGTGATAAACGGATACCACTTCATCGGCATTTCAACCTCCGATGTTGAGGGTGTGAACTACACCGAGGAGCAGAGAGCATGGCTCAAGGCTCAGCTTGACGAAGCGGTCAAGGACGACCCGAACAAGCCTATTTTTGTTTCACAGCATGAGCATATACTCAACACGGTATACGGCAGCTCAGATTTTGACGGCTGGGGAATCGACGATTTCACCGATATTCTCGAGCAGTATCCGCAGGTCGTTGACTTTTCGGGACATTCCCACTATCCGCTGAACGATCCCCGTTCGGTTTGGCAGGGTAATTTTACGGCTATCGGCACAGGCGCACTTGCATACATGGAGCTTACGGTTGAGGATCAGCGTAAGGTTCACCCGATTGGTAACAGACTTGAGGCTCAGTTCTGGATAGTTGAGCTTGACAAGGACAGCAACATGCGCCTGAGAGGTATCGACCTTATCGAGCAAAAGGTTCTTTGCGAATACATTCTTGCAAATCCGGCCGACCCGTCGAACCGTGAATACACCCCCGAAAAGCAAACAGCAAAATCGACTGCTCCGGTTTTTGGTGAAGACGCAAAGCTTAAGGTTACAAAGCTCGCTAACATTGTCTCCGTCAAATTTGATGCGGCGCAGTCCACAAGCTCCGAGCCTGTTTTCCTTTATAAGGTCAAGGTCGTTAACTCCGACGGAGAGGTCGTAAAGTCTGATTGGGTTCTTCCGAAGTATTATTCGGCAACGGTCGAAAAAACGGAGCGTCTCAATCTTGGATTGTTTAAAAAGGGAGAATACACGGTTTCCGTTACCGCACAGACCGCATGGGGCATACAGTCGGAAGCTATGACGGCAAATTTCACTATTAAATAATTATGGCTACTTTACTTTTAAGGCAATACCGCACAAATTGATGCGCACGCTTTGCTTGAATCTGTTTCCGT
>CAVFTC010000129.1:2331-3914 GCA_963625295.1 Bacteroides faecis | reverse complement strand
GAGATTTACAATACAACCCCGCATTCTTTGGCAATGCATCATTGACAGAATTTGAATTTGGCGTTAAAGTCGGTTCCATTCCTGCATATGTATGCACAAATGTTTCTTCACTTGAAACCGTAAAGTTTAATAAAACAGTATCGGAAATCGGTGAAGGCGCATTTTACGGATGCTCGGCACTTAGTAATATTAACTTAAGTAATCTTACCGAAATCGGAAAGGCTGCATTTTACGGATGTAATTCTCTTGATATAATTGACCTTCCTGAGGCAAAGAATATCGGAGCAGAGGCATTTATGAACTGCGGCAGTCCCTCAAAGGTATCTTTCCCGAAGGCAGCGACAATTGGTGCTTGTGCTTTCGCAAAGACAAACATGGTCACAGTAACAATCCCGGAGACGGTAACATCAATTGACGGCGGAGCATTTAATTACTGCAACCTTTCTAAAGTAATCTTTAATTCAGTAAACTGTGAGTTGCGTAGTTCAACATCTACAAACAAAGGAGATTTACAATACAACCCCGCATTCTTTGGCAATGCATCATTGACAGAATTTGATTTCGGCAAAAACGTAGAAATAATTCCCGCGTATGCTTGTACAAATGTTTATGCACTTAAAAAGGTTTCTTTCAGAGCAGCGGTTACCGAAATCGGCAAAAATGCTTTTTACGGTTGCCCAACTCCTGACGAAATCACATATGCAGGTACCGAAGCTCAGTGGAATGCTCTCAAGGAGAAGGCGGAAGGAAGCGGCAACGAAAGTCTCTTCAATTGCACCAATGTCAAATTTAACACTATCCCCGTTACAGAAGATGTCGTAACATTCAAAGATCAGACCTCCGATGTTCAGGTCACAGACAAGAACAACGCATTCGGCGGCAAGGATGTTAAGCTCAATGTTGAGGTTACAAGCAGTGACGCTGAGCTTGATAAGAAGATCAATGATTTCGCATTGACAAAGGTTTCTGAGATTTACAACATTTCTTTCACATACAACGGCAAAGAGATTCAGCCCGAGGGTATGGTAAAGGTAAGAATTCCTTACGACAAGCAGGTCAAGGACCCGTCAAAAATCAAGGTTTTCCATTATCATGAAAACGCAAACGGCGAAATGACATGTTCAAAGATTTCCAACATCACCGTTGTTCCCGGCTACATTGAATTTGAAACTGACAGCTTCAGCAAGTTCGTAGTTACAGAGGATATCACCGTTACGATCAACGGCAACGGCAAAATGCAGTATAAGTCAACTCAGACCCTTAATGTTGAGGCAAACGGCGAGGTCGAGTTCGTATCGTCAAATCCCAAGGTCGTTTCTGTTGACAAAACAACAGGCAAGGTCACCGCAACGGGCAAGGGAACTGCAACAATCACAGCTACAGTCAAGGGCACAGATGTTTCCTCATCAATCAACATAACTGTTTCCTACGCATGGTGGCAGTGGTTAATCAAAATCGTCCTCTTTGGCTGGATTTGGTATTGATTCGCATAGTCTAATAGCTATAATGGGCAGAGCACCCCTCTGCCCATTATAAAGGCAACACCGCACAATTGATGTGCACGCCTTGCTTGAATATGTTTC
>CAVFTC010000129.1:0-2321 GCA_963625295.1 Bacteroides faecis | reverse complement strand
ACCGCATTTCATACCCTTTTGTGTGTTTTTTTGAGTCAAATGAGTTATAATGCAAATGCAATCAAAAAAACACTTGAAAGGAGGAAAATCCGATGCAGGGGACAGGAGAAAAAATCGAACGCCGGGAAGCACTTGAAAGGAACCCTCAAACGGGGAAGGCGATTATCGCCTGTGCGATTTCGCTGATTGCGACCGTCGCATTCCTGATAGGGCTGATGCTGGATTTCGGCATTGTGAATTATTTCATTTTTGCCGCATATGCCGTCAGTCTCGGCGCAATGGGAAAAATGCTTTTGAGGCTTTTGGTTATGCCGGAGGTTGAATAAAGCATAGGGATTAGATTGACATAAAAAAACAAAAAATTGTAAAAAGGGGTATTGAATTATGAAGTATTGTACAAATTGTGGTTCATCTATGAGTGACGATGTAATGACCTGTCCGGCATGCGGTTGCGGACCGAAGCCTGTTGAAAGACCGGCGAGGCAGCTTAAGTGCCACAGAGGCGCTATCAAGACCATTTTGCTGACGATCATAACCTTGGGCATATACAGCATCGTTTTGTACGGCAATATGTCGTCGGAAATCAACTGGACTGCTACCAGATACGACGGAAAGAAAACCATGAACTACTACTTGCTTTTCTTCCTTGTCGGCCCGTTAACGCTTGAGATCGGAACTCTCGTTTGGTTCCATAAGTTCAGCAAGAGAATCGGCTGCGAGCTTAAGCGTCGTAACATCAGCTATTCCTTCGGCGCAGGCTCGTTCTGGCTTTGGAATGTGCTCGGAATACTTATTTTGGTCGGACCTTTTATCTATTTGCATAAGGTTACAAAGGCGATGAACCTTATCAATGAGGATTATAATATTAACGGTTAATTTTGAGGAGTGCTGATTATGTATTGTAACCACTGCGGAAAGCCGAACGAGGACGGGACAAAAATCTGTACCTCTTGCGGACTTGAGATTCAAAGAACCGAGGACGCCGTTGCTCCGAGAAACACACCGGCTGCTTCTAAGGTAAACCATAATGATGTCGGCGAGAAGCTATCCGAAATCGGTTCAAAGATCGATGTCGAAAAGATCAAAACCAAGCTCAACGGCATGGACAAAAAGAAGCTTGCTACATACGGCGGCATAGCCGGCGGTGCGCTTGCGGTAATCATAGCCGTTATTGTGATCATCTCGGCCTGCGCGTCTAATGTTTCACTTAAAAAATACATGAAGGATGAGCTTGTTTTTTCCGGAATTAACGGGTACGGAACGGCAGAAACCTCGGATTTGATTGATTTTGACAGTCTTAATCAGGCTGTTCAAAAGAAGAATCTGAGCAAAAGAGATTATTACGAGTATTATTACTACGGCGATAATGATATAGAGGATTATATCTCGTATGAGTGTGCTTCCGAAAATAACGGCACGCTTTCCAACGGTGATATGGTCGAAATTGTTGTCAAGGTTAATAAAGACGCAATCAAGAACAACAAACTGTTCAGCAAAAAAATTTCCGGCGGCAAAGAGCAAAGCTTTAAATACAAGGTTTCCGGACTGGAAGAGGGAACAGCGATCGATCTTTTCGACGCCGTTGAATGCGTTTCAATCGACACAACAAGTTATAACAGCTCAAAGATTGTTATAAAGGACGGCTACACGAAGCAGTATGAAAAGGACGGAATAAATGTTAAGGAGGAGGACGGCAAGATCCGAATCTACGGCGATAATTTTAATTCGTTTTCCGTTTATATGAGATTGGCAAGCGATAACTTTGATGAGAATTCAAAAACGGTCAAGGTTTCCGTTGATTCGGAAGCCGACGCATACAAGGAATACGGAATCGTATTCAAGCAGACCGAGGCGGATGTCAATGTCAGTGTTATTTCATATGTCAGATACAACACCATCTCCAAGGAGGATCTGACAAAGCTTACCGACAAGGTAAATGAGCATGTCAAGAAGAAGCTCGGAGACAAATCATACAGTATTGTTAAAGCTGTGCTGTATTACGATGCGGACGCTAATGATAACTGCCTTGAGTATTATATTTCCGCAGAAAATAAAATTTACGGTGTTTATTATAATTACCTTAAGCAATACAGCGACGGAAAAATTGTAAATATTGATGACATAACTCCGAATTCATATATGACTTTCATTTACTACAAGTCGATTGAAGAATTGGAAAAGAACGGAATTACATTTACGGAAAAGCTCGAAATTCCACTTTCAAAGTAATCTAAGGCAACACCGCACAATTGAGGTGTGCGGATTGTGCAGTAAGATTTTTCGTCAGGTTGTACAAAAATTTTGTAGGCTTGCTGACGCAA
>CAVFTC010000128.1:0-3928 GCA_963625295.1 Bacteroides faecis | reverse complement strand
GACGAAAAATCTTACTGCGCAATTCGCACACCCCAATTGTGCGGTATTGCCTTAAATACGCATACTGATCGCTAATAGCCATCCGCAGTCTTCGCAAAAAATGATTTACATAAAAGTTTTCTTGTATTATAATATAATTAAATACATTAGTCAATAAGGATGTGTTGATTATCAATAAGGATTTAACGGTAGGCAATCCGTACACCGTGGTGTGGAAATTCTGCCTTCCCCTTTTCGGAAGTATAATTTTTCAGCAGCTTTATAATCTTGCCGACAGCTTTGTTGCGGGCAAATTCATCGGCAACGACGCTCTGGCGGCGGTCGGCAACAGCTACGAGATAACGCTTATCTTTATTGCGTTCGCCTTTGGCTGCAACATCGGCTGCTCGGTGATTACATCTCAGCTTTTCGGCGCAAAACGCTATAAGGACATGAAAACGGCGGTTTACACCACCCTGATTTCCGGCGGTGTGCTGTGTGTTCTGCTGATGGCTCTCGGCTTCATATTCTCAACAAAGCTGCTTGAAATAATCAACACGCCGGAGAATATTTTTGCCGATTCAAGGCTCTATCTTTTGATTTACATACTCGGTCTGCCGTTTGTTTTCTATTATAATATAGCTTCGGGAATTTTCTCCGCCCTCGGCGATTCAAAAACGCCGTTTGTTTTTCTTGCCTGCTCGTCCGTCTCAAACATCGCCGCCGACATTCTCTTTGTTGCCGGATTCGGAATGGGCGTTGACGGAGTTGCGTGGGCAACCTTTATCTGTCAGGGCGTAAGCTGTATACTTGCCGTCATATTTGTATTCAGACGCTTCAAGAAAATCGAAACCGACGGCAAGCCTGCGGCGTTCTCCTTTGTGCTGCTTAAAAGAATTGCCGCCGTCGCCGTTCCGAGCATTCTCCAGCAGAGCTTCATCTCGGTCGGCAACATTATCATTCAGGGCGTTATCAACAGCTTCGGCTCGGGCGTTATCGCAGGCTATTCGGCTTCGATCAAGCTCAACAACCTTGTTATAACCTCGTTCACGACCTTCGGCAACGGAATTTCAAACTACACCGCTCAAAACCTCGGTGCACGCAAGTTTGACCGAATCAAATCGGGCTTCAAGTCCGGCGTTAAGCTGACATGGATGATTTGCGTTCCAATCGTCATTGTATATCTTTTTGCGTGTCGCTACCTTATTTATTTCTTCCTCGAAAGTCCGACCGGAACGGCGATGGACACGGGTATGCTTTTCCTGAGAATACTGACACCGTTCTACTTCCTTGCAGCGGCTAAGCTCGTTTCCGACGGCGTGCTCAGAGGAGGCGGACAGATGAAGGCCTTCATGACAGGCACATTCACGGATCTTTTGCTGCGAGTCGTGCTCGCAATCGTGCTCTCCAAAACCGCACTCGCCTCGACCGGAATATGGGTATCGTGGCCTGTCGGCTGGTGCGTCGCCGGTGTTGTTTCGCTCGCATTTTGCTTCAAATACATGAATCAGGTGAAATATGAGGGTATGATTTAAACGGCACGAATCAGCTAAGCGATTGAATTTTCTTCATGCGTTTCCAGTTGATAAAGCCGTAAAGGTCATTTACAAAGAAAACAGCAAAGCAGATCGTGACCGACAGATACGAGATATTTTGCATCGTCGCCAATGTCCAAAGAATTATCAGCACAACATCATTTGCGGCGTATGCCAGTGCATAATATTCGCTTCGGCGAAAGGTAAGGTAAACCGCAAGGAAGCTTGTTGTCACAGAAATCGTGCTCGGAATCATGTTCGCCGTGTTCAGCGCATCAAGAATGTAATAGAAAATAAAAGTAACAACGCCTGACAGGGCAAGCATAAATACTGTTTCTTTTTTGCCGACCTCGCCGACGCTCACCTGCGATTTGTTGCCTTTATAGGGATTTCTGAGCCACGAGACAAGTGCAAATGCCGCCATCGGCGCAGACATTCCGAGATATGTTATCATCTCGCCGTAGTAATCAAATGTGTACGAGATCATGCCGTAAAGCACGCTGAAAATTATTATAAGCAGCGGCCCGAGCGGATTTCCCTTGGCGTTAAGGCAATACCGCACAATTAAGGTGTGCGGATTGCGCAGCAAGATTTTTCGTCAGGTTGTACAAGAATTTTGCAGTCTTGCTGGCGCAAGTCAAGAAATTTTTGTGCAGCATGACGGAAATATATTCAAGCAAGGCGTGCGCCTTAATTGTGCGGTGTTGCCTTAAATATCAGCGAGGTCACGCCTATCAGTGAGGCAGCAAGAGTAACCGTATTTTCACGATCAAAAAATAAAAAGGACAGGACTATCGCCAGAACGGACATTCCCCAGAGCAGTAGCTCCCCCGTTGTGAAGTATCTCTTTTTTACCGACATAATTGAAAACCTCCCAAAAAATAAAAGCGTCCGCAGACACATCTTCAAAGACCTAATGATGTGTCAACGGACGCTGATTTGCGTCTCTACCCGGTGGCAGTGTCGATATTATATCATGCAGGCATATGCCTGTCAAGCTAATGTGCGATTTTCTGCGTTCAGCTCCTTGTGAACCTCTTTTCTGATGAAAATAAAATAGACAAGCTGCATAAGAATGGTTGCTATCCATGAAACGGGGTAGGAAATGAAAAGATAGCCGAGCGTTCTGTTGTGAGGGAAGAATAAATATATCCAGATTATTCTCACACCGACCGTTCCGAGCAGGCAAAGAATCATCGGCACGGTTGAACGACCCATTCCTCGAAGAACGCCGGGGAAGGTGTCCATAAAGCCGCAAAGGAAATACGGCACGGTCGTTAACGCCAAAATCTCGACGGAGGATTTTATGACATTCGGATCGTCGGTATAGATACTTGAAACTTGATCGCCGAAAACATAGGCGAGCACGCCGAGCGTCAGGCAGGCTATCACCTGAAGAATCAGTCCGTCAACAAGAATTCTGTCCATTCGCTTGGGCTTGCATGCACCATAATTCTGGCTCGTGAAGCTCATGCATGCCTGAGTGATTGAGTTTGCACCCATGTAAAGGAAGCTGAGAATGTTGTTCGCCGCCGTATATCCAGCCATTGCAATTGAGCCGAAGGAGTTGACCGACGACTGCAAAAGAACATTGGAAAAGCTTATCAGCGTGCTTTGAAGTCCGGCAGGTATTCCGATTCTGAAAATCTGACCGAGATATTCCCATTTGATTTTCAGCTTTTTGAAGCGAAGCTGATAGGCAGGCGAATCCGCCTTGTAAAGACAGAAAAGAACCAAAACGCAGGATATCATCTGCGAAATGACCGTTGCGATCGCAACTCCGGCAACATCCATCTTGAACTCGATAACGAGCAAAAGATTGAGACAGGCGTTTACAATGCCGGAAACGACGAGAAAGATAAGCGGCCGCTTGGTGTCTCCGACGGCTCGAAGGATCGCTGCGCCGTAGTTATAGAGCATAAAGAACGGCATTCCGACAAAATAGATGCGCATATAAAGCGTTGCAAGGTCGATAACATCGGACGGAGTGTCCATCAGCTCCAGCGCAGGACGGGAAAAGAAGATACCTACAAATATCATGACAACTCCGCTGATGAAGGCGGTCAGAATCGCCGTGTGTACCGTTTCGGACATCTCCTTATGCTTGCCTGCCGCATAGAAACGGGCTGCAAGTACATTTGCACCGAGTGAAATTCCGATGAACAGATTCGTCAGCATATTTATCAGCGACGAGGTCGAGCCGACTGCGGCGAGCGATTGACTTCCGCTGAAACGACCGACAACGATAATATCGACCGCATTAAAAAGAAGCTGCAAAATACCCGAAAGCATGAGCGGCACGGCAAACGAAATAAGCTTGTTCATTATCGTGCCGTTTATCATATCAATTTCAAATCTGTTCTTTGCCAATTCCGGCGCCCCCTCAGGCTGTTTTTCCGCAAACAATTATAGTA
>CAVFTC010000127.1:3264-3972 GCA_963625295.1 Bacteroides faecis | reverse complement strand
CTTTTGCTCTTTGACCTCTTGTCAGCTTGCCGTGAAAATTTTAATTGACATTTTAGCTAAAATAATATAAAATAAAATAAATACATTTATATGCAAATTTTTGAAAGGGTGAAAAGAAGAATGAAAGGATTATTCAAAAAGGCTGTAGCGATTCTCGCAATTTTTGCAATGATTTTTTGCATAATGGCTGTCGCTCCGACGGCTGCTTCTGCCGATATCGCTATCAAGCTCAGCGCAACCTCATGCATACAGGACGGCGAGATCACCGCTCAGGTGTACTTCCCGGAAACCTACAATAAAATTGCAGCTCTTGACTTGACATTGAGCTACGATTATAAAAAGCTTGAGGTGGTCAGCGTTACCATTGACAAGGAATTCAGAAAGGCAATGGACAACCAGCTCAACGGCGAGGTTTTATCAAAGAATGACAAGATTCCCGGCAAGATAAACTGGGTCTTCGCCGGCGGAAATAACTATGAATTGAAGGGCGTTTTTTCAACGATTGTTTTCAAGGTCAGAAATTATGCCGACCATGGCGCTTGCTCGCTTGACTTGAAGGTCAATCGTGCCGCCAATTCCGGTTTCGTCAATATGACCGATCAGGTTCAGTGCGCCGGCACGACCTTTACGATTTTGAGAAACTCCATGAATGATATGGAATTCAAGCTCAACAGCTCACGGGACGGCTATATCATAACCGAGTACAAC
>CAVFTC010000127.1:0-3254 GCA_963625295.1 Bacteroides faecis | reverse complement strand
CATATAAGGATCTCCCGGTTGTCGGAATAGATTCGGGTGTTTTTGAGAATCACGCCGAGATAAAATCAATCACATTCCCGTCAACCCTCACCTATATCGGCAGCGAATGCTTCGCCGGCTGCTCCGGTCTGACAGAGCTTGTAATTTCCGAAAATGTTGAGAGGATAGATGCAAAAGCCTTCTATCAATGCGACGGACTTAAAAGCATCACACTTCCGGTAGGACTCAAAACGATTGGCGCAAATGCTTTTGCAGGCTGCCCGTTCCTGACGGAAATTGAGCTTCCGTTTACTCTTACCTCGCTCGGCAACGGTGCTTTCAACAAGTGCACACTGCTTCAAAAGGTTAAGATTTCAAAAAATACTGCGATCGGCACAAATGCGTTTGCCGCCTGCTCGGACGATATGAAGTTCATAACCGTTGAGCAAAACACAAAGCTTCCGGCATATATCTCATCGAGCGGCATTAAGGCAAGCGTTGAGTATGTTAAGGATATTTCGCTCGGCTCGGTCAATAATATTTCAACCCAGAGCTTTGTAAAATCGGCTGTCACACCTACTGTTACGGTCACGCTCACAAGCGGCGAAAAGGTTACGCTCAATCAGGATTATAAGGTTGTTTATCGCAACAATTCCAAGCCCGGAACGGCACATGCGTATGTTGTCGGCATAGGCGATTACGGCGAGGGCTACGACAAGTCGTTTGAAATCGTTTGCACACATGCCGAATCGACAAAGACAGTCAGCAAGGAAGCAACCTGCACAACCGCCGGAAGCTACACCGTGATCTGTAATGCCTGCGGCAGAAAGACGAGCGAGGCCATTCCGGCAAAGGGACATACCTCCGACGGAAATTGGGTTCTTGAAAAACGGCCGACCATCTATGCCACCGGCTCAAAGTATTCACTTTGCAAGGTCTGCAAGGCGAGAGCTGAAACCAAGACGATCGCAAAGGCTTATCCCGATGTCAACTCGGATAAGAAGATAAATTCGGCAGACGCACTCGTTGTTCTCAGATATTCGGTTGACCTCTGGACAAACATCAAAACCGAGGATCAGTTCATGAATGCCGATACAAACGGCGACGGAAAAATCAACTCTGTCGACGCCCTTGCTATTCTCCGCATATCCGTCGGCTTCATTCAGCTGTGAGTATAATAAATAATAAATAATATACAAGGCGTTCCTCACCAAAAGGAACGCCTTTACAATTTGACAGCACAAAAGGGGTGTCGGTTCAATAAAAAAATCCCCCGCCAAGGCAGGGGATAAAATTTTATAATTGATTACATCATGCTTGCAACTTCAGCTGCGAAATCGTCGTTTCTCTTTTCAATTCCTTCGCCCTTTTCAAAGCGAACAAAGCTTGTAGCCTTGATAGAACCGCCGAGCTTCTTGGCAACATCGGCGATATATCCAGCAACATTGCCGTCAAAGAGGTCGGTACGAACGAAAGCCTGCTCGAGAAGGCAAACTTCCTTGAGCTGCTTCTTCATGCGTCCGTCAACAGCGCCGGAGAAGATCTTATTGGAAACGATCTCGTCTTTGCTTGCCATAGCAAGCTCAACAAGCGTTGCAACAGCCTTGTCTGAAAGGAAGTTGAAGAGGAACTTGTTGTTCTTCTGCTCCTCATATGCTGCAAGATCCTCATCTGTGAAGAGCTTGTCGTTGACAGCCTTAGCAAAAAGATTGTTAAGGATCGGCTTGGGAAGAGTGTCGGGCTTATTGAGTGAGCTGTCGATTGTGATCGACTTCATCTTTGCAAGCTCATCGTCTGAGATGCAGTCCTTGCTGAGATACTCGGGATTCATAGCCGCAATCTGCATTGCAACATTCTTGCCCATATCCTTGAACTCTGCCTTATCGGCAACATCTGTTTCAAAGTTAACAAGTACGCCGACTGCGCCTGCACCGTGAATATAGGAAGCAACATTGCCCTCAACTCTTACAAAGCGGCGAACCTTCATGTTCTCACGGATTGTAAGGAAAAGCTCCTGAACAGCGTCTGCAACTGTCTCGTCGCTGCCCGAAAGGGTCATGGCAAGAAGAGCATCAACATCTGCCGGATTCTTTTCGGCAACAGTAACGGCAATCTTATTTGCAAGCTCAACAAACTTCTCGTTCTTTGCAACGAAGTCTGTTTCGCAGTTGATTTCTACCATCGAAGCAACCTTAGCTGCCTCGTCATAATATGCAACAACAACGCCCTCGGCAGCGATACGGCCGGCCTTCTTGGCTGCGGAAGCAAGACCCTTCTCACGAAGCACGTCTACTGCCTTGTCCATGTCGCCGTCTGTCTCTGTAAGAGCCTTCTTACAGTCCATCATGCCTGCTCCGGTCTTTTCACGGAGAGCCTGAACGTCTTTAGCTGTAAAATTCATGATAATTCCTCCTGTATTTAAAGTTCGGCGGAATATAGAATTCCGCCGTTAGGTTAGTTCTGATTATTCGGCAGCAGTTTCCTCAGCGGAAGCTTCCTCTGCCGGAGCTTCCTGCTCGCCCTGACGACCCTCGATAACAGCGTCAGCCATAGCGCCTGCGATAAGGCGAACGGCACGGATTGCGTCGTCGTTTCCGGGGATAACATAGTCGATCTCGTCGGGATCACAGTTTGTATCTACGATAGCAACGATTGGGATACCGAGCTTATGAGCCTCCTGAACTGCGATTCTCTCCTTGCGAGGGTCAACGATGAACATAGCAGCCGGCTGCTTTTTCATGTTAACGATACCGCCCATGAACTTCTCAAGCTTCTCAATTTCAAGCTTGAGCTTGATAACTTCCTTCTTCGGAAGAAGATCGAATGTTCCGTCTGCTTCCATCTTCTTGAGTTGCTCAAGTCTCTTGATTCTTCTCTTGATGGTGTTGAAGTTTGTGAGCATACCGCCGAGCCAACGGGCATTAACATACGGCATACCGCAACGGATAGCTTCTTCCTTAACGGAATCCTGAGCCTGCTTCTTTGTGCCTACGAAAAGAACATCGCTGCCGTCAGCTGCTGCGTCACGAACGAAGAGGTAAGCTTCCTCAAGCTTCTTGACTGTCTTCTGAAGGTCGATGATGTAGATTCCGTTACGCTCCGTGAAAATGTACTGAGCCATTTTCGGATTCCATCTTCTTGTCTGGTGTCCGAAGTGAACACCTGCTTCGAGTAACTGTTTCATTGATACTACTGGCATAAAAAATCCTCCTTAGTTTTGCCTCTGTAAGGCTTGATATCCGAACATTTCACGGGAAATGCACTCCGAATAAAAC
>CAVFTC010000126.1:0-3983 GCA_963625295.1 Bacteroides faecis | reverse complement strand
GACGGAAACAGCTTCAAGCAAGGCGTGCGCATCAATTTGTGCGGTGTTGCCTTAAAGATACCATATCCAACCGAAAAGGAGATAGATAATGATCCACTGGAGGAAGGTGTACTCAACAGTTACCTTTCTTGTTGCCTTAACCTTGCCGTCCTTGGTTGCTGCGGTGATCGTAGCAGTACCCTTGCGTTTTGCCGTGATTGTTCCGTCATCGGAAACGGAGACGATTTTCGAGTTCGACGACGACCAAACGATGTCTGCCGAATAAGCAGCCTCCTCTGGGAATACCGTTGCCTGAAGGCGATCCGTCTTCTTACAGTAAAGTGTGAAGTCCTGCTCAGGAACTATAACGATCTTAGTAACCGGAACGGAAAGCATCGGAATTACTTCTTCCTTGTATTCGTAACAGCTGCTGCAAACAGATCTCTTAAGACCTGTTGAACGATATGTAGCCTCTTTAACGACCGTCCATGCACCCCATGAATGACCCGGAGCTTTAAGAACCGTTTCTCTTATGCAATACTTACATACGGAGCACTGATAACGCATATATCCGTTCTCGGTGCAGGTTGCCGCCTTATAATCATTAACATACTTATGTCCGTTGGCGGGGAGAATTGTCTCCTTCAAGAGCGTTCCGCAATCAGCACAAGTTTCTCTGATATAACCGGTTGTCGTACAAGACGCCGCAAGAGTATCGGTTTTCTTGTGCTGATGTCCCGTTGCCGGCTTAACCTCATCTTTGATAACGGTGTTACATACGGAACAGGTTTCCTTATAATAGCCGTCCTCGGTACAGGTTGCGTCCTTCTTGTCGATAACCGTCTTATGACCGGAAGCCTTTAAAACAGTTTCGCTGATAACTTTGTTACAATCTTTACAGTAAACACGGTCGTAGCCGTTCTCGGTACAGGTTGCGTCCTTGTGCTGAGTCTCCGTGTTGGCATGATTGGTAGCCTTGAGAACCTCGTTCTTGACCACTGTATTACAAACCGAGCAGACCTCCTTGCGGTAACCGTCCTCAGTACAGGTTGCGGGCTTTTCGTCAACAACGGTCTTGTGACCCGGTGCCTTTGTAATCTCGTCCTTGATAACGGTGTTACAAACCGTACATGTTTCTTTATAATATCCGTCCTCGGTGCAGGTTGCGTCCTTCTTGTTAACAACCGTCTTGTGACCGGGAGCTTTTAAAACAGTTTCACTTATAATGCTACCGCAATCCTTGCAGATAATACGATCATATCCGTCCTCGGTACAGGTTGCGTCCTTGTGCTGATCCTCAGTATTTTGGTGATTCGTTTTCGGAATAGGTATTCTTACTATCTCCTCTTTACAAGTAGTACAATACTCGGAGATATAGCCGTCCTCCTCACAGGTAGCATCAACGATTATCTCTGTAGTCGTATGCGCCTTCTGTGCAACAACCTCTCTTTGAGCAACCTCGCCGCACTCTGTACAATACAAAACCTTCTCGCCCGGATTTTTACAGGTCGCAGCTGTTATTTCAACCCATTCGCCGGAAGTAACATGAGTATGCTCCGCCGGAATCTCGTTGGTGATGCTGACAACGGCTGCAACATCCTCGCCGCTATCACCGCTGAAATAGCAGGAATCAACCGTAAAGCTTATGTCGGAAAGCTTAATTCCAGTTGCAGAGGACTTACTGTAGGTAACATCAACAATATCCATCGGAGCAGTAAGCTCAACGGTGTTGACAAACGAAAACTTTCCGCTTGTTATATTTGAAGCAACAAATCCGTCCTCATTTTCGTTTCGGAAATTTTTAACAGCCTCCGAAAAAGTAATTGCGGTGCACTGCAGCTGCTCGCTTGCCTGCGCCTGTGCGTCAAAGCAAAGTGCCTTTCCTTCGGTCAAGGTGAATCTGACGGTAACAGAGCTCGGCGTTTCGTCAACCTTGGAAACCGTAAAGGAAACTGTACCTGCTTCGTCCTCAACGATATCGCCGGCAAAAGCCCATGCAGGTATGATTGGCAAAACCATACAAAGGACAAGAATGACAGCGATTATCTTCAAAGATAATTTTTTCAATTTAATTTCCTCCGTTTCTTGAAAAATAATTCTTTTGGTAACTGCTGATAATTGTGCAGTATTGCCTTAATCAACAGTCACATTGTATATATAATAGTATATTTTTCGCTCAAGGTCAATAGTGCAAATTGACGAAATGTAATAAATTTGCGAATTTTTTTCTTTATACGGCAAAAACTTTCTAAAAAAGGTCAATGTCACACCCGGATATTATGCGATATTGAAATCGGAAAAGATGTGCGTTTAAAATGGAAAAAAGAATCATATCGTTATTTGCCGCCTTCTGCATGGCTATAGGCTGCTTATGTCTGAGGCTTTATATTCTCGGTTCATCGGGGACGGAGCTTGTTTCCTCCGGCTCTCACTATTCCTCATTCACACTGAGCAAGCTCAGAGGAGAAATACTTGACTGTAACGGCAAAAGAATAACAAATTCGGATTATGAAAATCATATTATCGCCAAGCCATCGACGGCGTCGCTCGACGCTTTGCAAAAGCTGCTTGACAGCCGCACCTATTCCTCGCTCAAGGAAAGAATGTCGAAAGGCTCGCCAATCACGGTAAATATAGGCAAGGTCAAGATCGAATCGAGTGACGACCTTCTGTGCACCGCGATTTATGAGAGGTATTCGGCTTTGCAGCCCGCCGTGCACATTATCGGATATATAAACGATGAAAATCACGGAGTGACGGGAATTGAAAAAGCATACGATGACATTTTGTATTCAGATGAAAGCATATGTGCAAGAGTTTCGATTGACGCCTACGGCAAAGCCCTCGGCGGCTCAGGCATAGAGCTTATTTCTCCGATGACGGACGCCGGTTCGGTTCGTCTTACAATTGATACCGAAATTCAAACGGCAGTTGAAAACGCACTCGACGAATGTAATGTTCAACAGGGCTGCGCCGTTGTCGTTGACGCAAAAACGGGCGCAATAAGAGCCTCTGCCTCCCGACCTAATTTCGATCCTCACAGAATTTCGGATTACCTCGACTCCGAAAGCTCTCCCCTTTTGAATCGTGCGCTTGAAAGCTTCTCTGTCGGGTCGATTTTTAAGGTTGCCGTTGCTGCCTGTGCAATCGAAAACGGTATTTCCGACTTTCAATACAGTTGCACCGGCTCATGCAATATAGGAGGAGTAAAATTCGGTTGCAGCAGCAACACAGCTCACGGAAAAATTGATTTGCAAAAAGCGCTTGAAATATCCTGCAACACTTATTTTATCAATCTCGGTCAAAAAATCGGGGCAAAAAAGCTCCTCGAAACTGCTTCGTTACTCGGCTTCGGACAAAGTCTCAAGCTTGTGGAAGGCATGGCTTCCGACGGAGGCGTCCTACCGACAGACGATGAGCTGCAAAGCCCTGCCGCACTTGCTAATTTTTCATTCGGGCAGGGCAGCTTTACGGCATCTCCGCTGCAAATTGCACAAATGCTCTGCGCCGTTGCAAACAGCGGAAAATATTACGAGCCGTATCTGATCGAGTCCGTCATCGATCGCTCCGGCGTTGAAACCCGGCACAAAAAGAAATATCCGACCGTTGCTTTAAGTGAAGAAACAAGCGAAAGCTTGCTGAAAATGCTGACCTCGGTCGTTGAAAACGGCAACGCCTCCCCTGCCCGTCCCGAACAATTCTCTGCCGCCGGAAAGACAGCCACGGCTCAAACGGGAATATTCGACAAAAACGGAAATGAGGTATGCAATACCTGGTTCGGCGGAATCCTTCCGGCAGAAGACCCGAAATACATTGCCGTGATAATGAAGCAGGGTGGCTTCTCCGGAGCATATGACTGCGCTCCGGTATTCAAAAAAATTGCCGACAGCATGAATTTTTCCGAAATAAATTAAAAAAATTAAAAAAATTGTAAAAAACTCTTGAAATAGCTGTTCTCATGTGATATACTTTTACGGCAAAACGCATGTAAGGTGTTTTATACG
>CAVFTC010000125.1:0-4026 GCA_963625295.1 Bacteroides faecis | reverse complement strand
GACGGAAACATATTCAAGCAAGGCGTGCGCCTCGATTTGTGCGGTGTTGCCTTAAGATCAAGACCGTTCACCCAAGATTCAACCTTGCTTGAGGAAGCACCCGAGGAAAATCTTTCGCCATCGAGCCAATCGCCTGTGCCTGCCATTTCGGCTAAAAGCTCCCCGCTTTGACCTATTCCGGATGATGCCGAGGTGCAAAACGGTATGACGGTTTTACCCGTAAAATCATTGCCCTTAACAAAATTGTTTACAGGCCAAGCGGCGATGCCCCACCAAATCGGATAACCGATAAATACGGTATCGTAATCCGACCAATTGTCCGGCGTTATCTTTTCAAGCGCAATATCTCGCTTGCTTTCATCATTATGCTCGGCATTTACACGACTGTCGGAATCCGTCCAGTCGAGATCCGAGCTTGAATATTTATCCTTAGGTACAAGCTCAAAAACATCTGCCTCGGCGGTTGCGGCAATTGTTTGCGCAACGGACTGTGTGCTGCCTGTTGCTGAGAAATAAACAACAAGTATTTTGTTTGAGTCAGGGTGGTTTGTGTTATTTGAGGGAGTATCCTTAACCGCCGAGGCAGGTGTCGATGTGTTTTTTTCTTCGGCATCGCCCAATGACGATTTACCGCAGGCTGCAAAGGTAAAAACAAGAGAAATAACCAATGCAAAAGTAATTATTTTTTTCATGCTCTTTTCCTCCTTATTTCTGTTCATCAACGGGTGGAATCATCTCGACATATTTTTTGAGAAGCTCCGGTGTTGATGTATAATATTTTGCATTTTTATCAAGAGCCGATATTGCGCTCATTTCATCCGGCGTAAGCTCAAAATCATAGATTTCAAAATTTGATTTAATGTGCTTAATATTCTTCGAGCCGGGAATGACAATATTGCCGTCCTGAATATGCCAGCGAAGAATGATTTGAGCCGTAGATTTTCCGTATTTTTTTGCAAGCTTTCTGAAAATGCGCTCGTTTAAAAGCGTACCGTCACCGTGACCGAGCGGATACCAAGCCTGAATTTTAATATCCTCGTGAGAAAGGAATTTTTTAAGCTCCTTTTCCTGATAATACGGGTGCACCTCGGTTTGAAGAACGGACGGTTTAATCTCGCAAATATCAAGAATTTCGCTAATCTGTTCTTCGTTAAAGTTTGACAGTCCGATCGCACGAGCCTTGCCGTCTTTGTATGCCTTTTCCATTTGCTTGTATCCTGCAATGTAGTTACCGGCAGGCTGATGAATTAAAAGCAGATCGATATAATCCGTTTGAAGCCTTTGGAGAGTTCTGTCTATTGCGTCGTCCTGCTCATAAAATGACGGCCAAAGCTTTGTTTCAAGGAAAATTTCTTTGCGATCAATTCCTGATTTTTTTACAGCCCTGCCGACAGCCTTTTCGTTGCAGTAAGCATTAGCCGTATCAATAAGTCTGCCGCCGAGATTAAGAGTGTAAAGCACAGAGCTTTCCGCTTCATCGGGAGAGAGCAAAAAAGTTCCGATACCCTGCATTGGCATAATTATGCCGTTGTTAAGCATTACCGATATCATAATAATTTCTCCTTTCTTCGCAATTCGCACGCCCCAATTGTGCGATCTTGCCTTATATATAATCACCGTTTATATAAGTGATTATCAGTATTGTAGCACCTAAAGCTAACTTTAGGTCAAGAGATTATTTGCATTCTTCAAAAATTTTTAATATTTCCTCACGGGACATCTTTTTGTAAGAGCCCTGCACAATGCCACAGGAGTCTGCGATTTCTTTAAGATTGATATTTTCATCGACGCAAAGCTCTTTTAATGTTGTCGGCATACCGATTTCCTTTATGAAATCAGCCAGAGCCTTAACACCTGCCTTTGCAAGCTCTTCGTCTGCTTTGTCAAGCTTTGAAATTCCCCAGACATTGGCCGCAAACCGAGCAAATTTCTTTTCACCTGCCTTGCAAATATGCCTGTAATAAACGGGGTGAAGAACGGCAAGACCTGCGCCGTGGTTACAGTTTGTGTATGCACCGAGCTGATGCTCCATTTGGTGACACTCAAAGTCTGTCTTTTTGCCAAGCTTAATGATACGGTTTTCAGCCATTGTAGCATCCCACATCAAGTTACTTCTTGCTGTGTAGTCCTCGGGATTTTTGATAGCGGCACGCAAATTTGTGATAACATTTTTCATAAGAGCCTCGGATATATCGTCCGAAACATTGCTTTCATTCGGCTCGCTGAAATAGATTTCCATAATGTGTGAAAGCGTATCAAAAGCCCCCGATACCATTTGAAATTTAGGAACGCTGTAGGTATATGTTGGGTCAAGCATAACAAATTTTGCATTAAGCTGAGGATAATCTCTGCCTGTTTTGATTTTAAGCTGCTCATTTGTGATTACGGCACCGCCGTTACATTCACTGCCCGTGCCTGAAACGGTGACAATAATGCCGAGCGGCAACGGTTCAAAATCAATCACACCCGGCCTTGACCAAAAGTCAGCCCAAATATCGCCGTCATATTTTGCGCCCAGTGAAATGGCCTTACAGCAGTCCATAACACTTCCGCCGCCGACTGCAAGAATCAAATCGGCATTGCTTTCTTTAGCAAGCTTAACGCCCTCAAGCACCTTTGAATATGTTGGATTTGACGGAATACCGCTAAACTCAACAACAGTCTTGTTTCCTTTTTTGAGTACGGTTATAAGCTCGTCATAAATGCCGTTTTTCTTAATCGAGCCACCGCCGTAGCAGAGCATCACTGTGTCGCCGTAGGCTGAAAGAATATTGGAAAAATATTCCTTTACGCAGCCTTTGCCAAAGAACACCTTTGACGAATTTTCAAAGACAAAATTATTCATCTTATCTTCCTCCCGTGATTTTTTACGACTTCATTATAATAAAAACGAGGCCTCGTGAGAAGTCTCGTTTTGTTATTCAGCATATACCTTTAGGTTATAACTGCTTATTTGGTTTTAACTGTATTCTTAGCGGCATCTAAAACCCGTCTGACATTTTCACTCGGATTCGGCGAATGCAAAAGCCCATACGGAATGCTGTATTCCCATTCAACCGGAATAACCTTCAACAGCGGATGAACATTTGCCCAGCCCGGTATTGCAAGCAGGACATCGTTTGAGTTTTCGCACCTGTTGAATATACTCATACTGTAAAAATCAAAGTCAACAATATGTATCTGCGTATGATTTTGCCAAATATCGTCACGCAGGCGGTCAACATAATTGCTCCAGCCACGGTGCATAAGCAGTAAATTTTCACCATATAAGTCGCTGATTTGAAGCTTATTCCTTTGTGCAAGCTTGTGGTGAATTGATACGGCACAGCAAAACGGCTCACGGGATAATTGCAAACCGGCGCACTTTCTGAGGTTAAGCATTGTATCGTCAAATATTCCGCCGATAATATCAATGTTCTTACCCAAATTAGCAAGTATTTCTTTTGCGTTTTCGGGTGTGTTCTCAAACGGAATAATCTCAAATTTAATATCGGGGCATTGCTCTTGAATTTTCGGCCACATTTGCATGAGAAGCTGAGCGGGCGTCATGGGAGATGAGCCGATACGGATAATATTTTCGCTCTCGCTCATTGCATTTTTTGCTCTGACAACACTATCCTTGCAATAGCCAATAATATATTTTGCGTCCTGATAAAGCGACTTACCGGCGTTAGTCAGTGTCAGCCCACGGTGTGTCCGCTCAAACAAAACCAAGTTAAGCGAGCTTTCAAGCAAGTTGATTTGCTTAATAACGGCAGTCGGTGTGATATATAATTCCTCTGCCGCCTTGTTAAAGCTCCCTGCATCAGCAACCTTTATAAATGTTTCTATCTGCGGATTATACATTACCTCACCTCAATTGCACAGTATTTTCTTAAAGCGTGGGTTTATTATATCTGTTTAATTGTCATATGTCAAATAAGCTGCCTAAAAGGCCTAAAAAAAATCCTGCGTAAAAATCTTACGCAGGACTTGGAGCTACTGGTCGGACTCGAACCGACGACCTGCTCATTACGAATGAGCTGC
>CAVFTC010000124.1:0-4049 GCA_963625295.1 Bacteroides faecis | reverse complement strand
TTGTCGGTGACCAGCCGCTGAAGGTGTATGTGTACTGATCGGTTGCATCCTTCGTCGGTGTTGCGCCTGTGTAGCTCGGCGTTTCGCCGTAGGCGACCGTATCGATTTTAAGAACTGTGTCGCCGTTCTTCCATGTTATCGTATATTCGTTAACGGTTTCCGTGAACTCTGCTGTGTAAGTTGCGTCGCGTGTTACCTCTTTGATTTCCGGTGACCAGCCGCTGAAGGTGTATGTGTACTGATCGGTTGCATCCTTCGTCGGGGTTGCGCCTGTGTAGCTCGGCGTTTCGCCGTAGGCAACCTCATCGGTTTTGAGAACTGTATCGCCGTTCTTCCATGTTATCGTATATTTGTTAGTGGTTTCCGTGAACTGCGCCGTGTAGGTTGCGTCGCCTGTTACCTTTGCGATTGTCGGTGACCAGCCGCTGAATGTGTATGTATACTGAGCGTCCGCAGGCTTCGTCGGGTCATCACCGGAGTAGCTCGGTGTTGTGCCGTAGGCGAAGCGGCCGCTTCTGAGCACGCTGCCGTCATAGTTTACAAACTTGATCTCGAAGGTGTCGATCGACCAGTTTGCATAGAGCATAACATCGCTTTCGATGTCAAAGCTTCTTGCGGAGCTGCCGTCGTCGTTGTAATACTTAACGCCCTTGCCGTCCGGCTGAGTATAATAACCGTCGAAGCTGTAGTGATCACGGGTCGGGAGAGTTATCGACGGCATCGCCTTGCCGATGATAGCCGTTACGGAGGTTGTGCCCATCGTTGTTGCGGACTGACCGTCAAATGTTACGGTCTGAATACGCTCAAGATTGTTGATTGCATTGATAAGAGCGGTTGTCTTTGCATCATAATTATCCTGGCTCGGCACATCGGAGCTGTTGAGCGTGGCCGTTGCCGCAGAAAGAGCGGTAAGATAATTTTCATAGCTTGTTGCGGTGTATTTACTCTTGTCGAGAACATTCTTAGAGCCTGCAATGGCGTTTCTCAATTCGGTTGAGTCAACGGAGACAAAATTGAGGGTTATCCAACCGTAATAAAAGAAAGCATTAAGACCGTCTTTGTAACCTAAAATAGCATTACGGGCTACAAATCTAAGCTGTATGGTGTCACCGACATCGGGAATTTTACCTGAAATTGAAAGCTCATTTTTTCTCCAATTTTCAGGATCGCCGTCGTTCCATATCCATTCGCCATCGCTGGCTTGGGTGTATAATCCGCCATCCACAAGGGAATAAGAATAGCTATTGTTGGTTTTTGAACCAACAGCCGTAGCGCTTGTTTGGTATTCATATCCGGATCCCTCTACAAACGATGTGTTGTAGAGAGCGGCGCTCTGGTTGCGAGCTCTTCCGTCGGCAATCATTGACACGGACAGGAACTGACCCAGCGACGAAACATTGGTTGCTTTATTATTGTATTTGTCAAATACATAGTAAGCGTTCGCCGTGGTGTTGCTTGCCTTTTGATATGTTCGGTGATAATCATATGATCCTCTATCATTAGCACTACTGTATTCATAAGCTAAATCGCAATTGATATCAGATCCACATTCAGGAACATTAAGCCTCGATATAGCGTCGCCGGTGACCTTTGTTGCATTCTTTGCTGTAAGCACAAGATAATTTCTTGCGTCATCCGCAATCAATGTACGCAGATCCGTCTGAACCTGACCGGTTGCCGAGGAGGATTTTTTAACAAGTCTTGCTATTGCGCTGTTAAGCTCGGCGGCGTAATTGTCAACCTCCTGCTGAGACTTAAACTCAGTGTTTGCAATCATGTTGACGAGCATTGCAACCTCGGAGAAATCGACATAATCCGAGCCGTTGAGTGAATTCGCCTCATCTCTTGCGGCATAGAGACCCGACATATCGAGCTTTGCCTGAAGGGCGTTAATGGCATTGTTGAGCTTCGTTGTTGCGTCGTTAACCTCGCTCTGCTCCGCCGTGGCGTTGTTAAGAACTGCCTTGGCTTCGCTAAGGGCGGCGGTGTAGGCCGCATAGCTTTCGGCGGTGTAGATGCTCTCGTTGCCGACAACCGTATAAATCGCCTTTTTAAGGGCAGTCTTTGAAACGCTGACGATTGTCAGGTCAGTAAACTCGGTGAGCACTTGAAGATTCGAATTTTCGTATGCCCATGCTGCACAAATGCCGAGAACTCTGACGGTTACCTTGTCGCCTGCGGCAGGAACATCACCCTTGATATACCATGTGTACGGGCCATATGCGGAGCCGTTTGCATTGATTTCGTAATCTTGTGTGAAATCACTGTTTGTTTCCGGGGTTTTTGCGCTTGCTATATTGTTTCCGTTTGCATCGCAGAGCGTATATGTCAAGCTCTTATTATTGGTCGAGGTAACGGTTGCGCTTCTATAAACTTCGGTAAGTGCGCCCAATGAATATTTGTCGCTATAAGGCACAAGCTCAACGCCCCAGCGGGCTTTGCCGACACTTGAATAAACCTTTTCCATTGCAAGTTGAATGTTTAAACCTGTCGAAAGAATATCCGGATTGACATCGGGATCGACATAAATTTTTGCTTTAGACACATCTATATAAGCCGACTTCTTTTGTACGGTCTTTTGATAAACATGTATATCTCCATCTGTGTATTCGTCATCGCCTTCAGTAATATCTGAATTATCAAAAGTGTGCTTGCTTCCATCATTTACATTATTGATGGTAAGAATTACCGAAGCATTAAAAACATCCTCGCCAGAAGCAACAGCATTAATCATACTATATCCCGTTGACTTCTTCACAAGCGCATTGATAGCGGCAGTGATTTTTGCCGTTTGCTCGTCAACCTGATCCTGCGTTGTCAGGCTGTTCTTTACAAGCTCAGCGTATGAGAGGGCATTTTCAACTCCGCTGAAATCGACATAATCGTTTTTGTTGAGCGAATTTGCATTGCTGACCGCCTTATTAAACGCCGTCCAGTCAAGCTTTGTCTGCAAGGCTGCAATTGCGTTGTCGATTGCGGTTTTAGCATTGTTGATTGCTGCCTGATTATATTCCGTGTTGAACGCCTCGTAGCCGCCGGCATAGTTATCGTAGCTGTCGGTGATCGTCTTGGCAGCATCCTTTGCCGCCTGCAGGGTCGAAACATCAACATAAAGGCTGCTGTTCGCCAAATATGTGTCAGCATTCTCCATTGCAGAACGCAGGGCTGATGTGTCAACCTCGGGAAGCCTTGCCATATGGGTAAAGATATATTCGCCTTCTGCGTCTTCGTTAGCGTCGGCAGTAGAATCCGAGTTAAAATATTTTACTGTCTCATAGCCTGATTGATATTCCTCGTTGTTGACGGTTACCTCAATGACCGGTGCGCCGGCTTTAGCGTCCTTGGTTGCGTAATAGTGCAGATAATCGGCGCTTGACTTTCCTTTGTTAAGGTCAACCACTCCGTGTCCGTCGCCGGTATTGGCGGAGCTTGGCGAAACGCCGACTACAGTATATGTGAATCCGTTTGTGCCGGTGAGCACATCGCTGTTGTCGCCTCTGTTAATTACCACTCTGATATCACGGATGGAATTCGCCGGAGTGTCTTCTGTTTTATATCCGACATAAACAAAATCGCCATTTGCGCCAGCGTTCAGATCCTTATTAATGAGAGTGTAGCCGCTGTTCGTGACGGCAGAACTTGCCGTTCCCCCATCTTTGTCGCCGCCCGTTGCCAAATGAGACACAAACTGCGTGCCGGGCGCATAGTAATACTCCTTGGTGTGCGCCTTGGGATAGCTCGCCGCAGCTGCGTCTGTTCCGAATAAACTAAAATTCAGAATAGGAGCGCACGACAAAAGCAACGCCGCACACAAAAGTATGCTGAGAACACTTTTTCCCTTCTTTATCATAAAATTTCCTCCATTTTTCCAGTATACCAGTATATTTTTATTATACTATATTATTAGAATTTTTCAATAGATATTTTGCAGAAAATGTGTATGATTTTTGCAGGAAATATGTATGATTTTTGTAGTGGCAGGCATTGCTCGTCCACTAAAGTCAGCAGAAAACAACGAGGACGACCGATGGTCGCCCCACGATAGATGT
>CAVFTC010000123.1:0-4142 GCA_963625295.1 Bacteroides faecis | reverse complement strand
GCACAATTAAGGCGCACGCCTTGCTTGAATATGTTTCCGTCATGTTGCACAAAAATTCCTTGACTTGCGACAGCAAGCCTGCAAAATTTTTGTACAACCTGACGAAAAATCTTACTGCGCAATCCGCACACCTAAATTGTGCGGTATCGCCTTAAAAAAGCTGACAATAGCATTGATTATTCTTTTGAAAAACGAAACCTTTTCTGTCTTGTTGCGAAGAGCAAAAATATAGCCCGAATCATTTTTGTAGAAGATCGTGCCGTTTTCATCGGCAACGATCGAGCTTATGCAATAGCCGGTCTTATCACCGTCGGGGGTGTAAAGCTCCTGCATATCCGCCTTGGTCTGACCTGCGGAATCCTTAAACATTGTCACTCCGCCGGGAGCGCAGTTGTAGGTAATATAGATATTGACCTTGCCCGTGTCGCTAAGGTAAGCGTCGCTCAAAAGGAATTTACCCTGCGGGTAGCCTTTCGTCTGCGCCGAATAAATGACAGTAAGCTTCTCGGCGTCAATAACCTTGAAATATCCCGCTCCGAAGCCGTTGCCTTGAACTCCGAGGTAGAGCCTGCCGTTGTAGATGAGCGGCGTTGAGGTTGAAGCTCCGCCGAGCGAAAGCCGCTTAACGGAAGAATCGTTGAATGTTCCGTTCGCATTGAGCTTTACGCTGTAAAGATAGCCTGCTTTGGTCGTGAAATAAACAGCCCCGTTCGCATAGGTCATCGTCGAACGCTGATCGCCGATTATCGAGAGAGTATCAACAAGCTTTCCCGTTTTTTTATTCAAAGAAACTGCTTTTGAATTTTTATTGGCATAAATCGTTCCGTCGTCGCAGCCGAAAACAACATTGTCACCGACAACGGCGCAGCCCGCCCAATAGAAACCGCCGAGGCTCGTGTAAGTCCATGTCGCACTTTTAGCCTCATGGGTTTGCCATTTATTTTCGTCGGCAACATTTATGCAAACATAGTTTGCGTTTCTGTCCTCATCGTTCCAGAAGCCGGTGTAAATGCATCCATCGCTGTAGGTTATCGGCGTCAGCGACTGGCCGCCGAGCGGATCGGTATAAACCCACATCGATTTCATTGTTTTGTAGTTAAATGCCTGAACCTTTGCGTTGTCAAGCGGACAATATATAACACCGTCGGCATAGAGCGGCGGAGTATAGCTATAGCTCGGCATATCGACCATATCGACCGACTTGATGGTTTTTCCTGTTTTTGCGTTGAGCTTCAGAAGCTTTTTGTTGCTCATTACTATGAGCGTGTCGCCGACTACAATCTGAGTGCTCGGTGCGTCCTTGTAAGACGAACCGAGCTTGACAGACCATGCAAGCTCCGTGCCCTCGGCGGACACGGGAGTTTTGCATGAAACTATCTGTGAATCGGAAACATATGTCGCCGCAAACGCCTGAACGGGAGAAACGACAAACAACACGCAAAGAATTGCGCAAATGATTTTTTTAAGCTTCATTTATCAGCACTTCCAATCAAAGATTTTGTTGAAGATATTTGCAATAAATTTGTAAATCGCCTTGAACATACGAACAATAAAGATATCCTTTTTCGCAGTGACGGTTACCTTGGAATAAGCAACAACCGTAGGAGCTTCTTCACCGTCGGAACCTCTGACGGCAACAAGAGTGTATTCGCCCTCTTCGGTGAATTTAATTTTTGCGTTGCCTTTTTTGTCTGTCGTTGCAAGCTTTTTCATCTCGCCGTTCTCGTAGAGGTAGATGTCAACACCCTTGAGGTTTGTCATATAATTTGCCCTGACAGTTTCAATGTCGCTGAGTCCATGCTCCATGAGTGAATAGCCCTTGATGTTTACCTTGAGCTTTCTGCCTGTCTCCGCGGTGTAGCTGTCCGAGTCAAATTCCGCATACATATCGCTGTAGAATTTTGTGTCCTGATAGAAATAATATGAAATATCATCGCCGTCAACAATCGTTGCCGTGTCGCAGGCATAGCCCGTCGGTGTGCCGTAAGAAGGATTTATAACTCCGTCGTTTGGCATAGTCTTGTTGACAAGGAATCCGCACGACGATGTGCTCCTGCCGAAGGATTTCATAATAAAGCTGTAGTTCATAACAAGATAATTTTCGGCAGTGCTTCTTGTAAATGCGTCACCGTAATATGCCTTGTGGGCGGTCACTATCGCATCCATGACCGTTGCGCCCTCGATCTTGTTTCCATTGTGGTCAACCGAAGCAACCTGATAACCGTAAGCCTTTGCAATGCCTGCCTCAACCTCAAGAGTTTCGGGAGCGATGATAATCGTACCGTCGGAAACGCTGAAGGTTACGCTGACTGATCCCAGATTTTCCTTAGGAAGAACCGTTACGACACATTCTGCCGTCTGACCCTTAGGCGAAGCCGCCGTAATTGTTGCCGTGCCCTCATTGATTGCAAAAATCTTGCCATCCTCATCAACATATGCAACATTCTCATTTGAAGAAGTCCATGTCACGCCCTTGAGATTTGCTTTGAGCTGAGCCGAATCGTATTTCTGAATTTCAAGCGTTGTATCGGAAAGCTTAAGCTCGCTTTCGGGAAGAGCAGAGCTGACATCAAGCATGAATATCTGAGCTTCGCCGTCACCCGTCTGAACAATAACACGGATAAGACCCTTTGAGGGTGCTTCCGCAAATATCTTTGTGTCCGTTCTTTCGTTATTGATATAAACATTTGAATTTTCAGCATTCACTTTGACATTAACGCCCTTGCCGAGGTTGTCAAGCTTAGCGAAATTATTTGAATCAAAATCAACCCTTTGACCGTTTACCGTGATTTCAACATCGGCCGTGTCATTTGTAAATTCCTCATCTGCGGCGAGATTTACGCCATTGATTTCCGTCGATTTTTCTCCGAAAATTCCACCGTCGATGAATGTTGCAGTCTGAACCTTAACATACTTTATCCAGTCGAGGTGAACGGGCATACCGTCCGAATCAACCGCCCATGAGATATCGAACTGACCGTCCTTGGCATTCTGCTGCGGATTTTCAACATACGGATTAACGGGGAGGTCGCTCATCTTCCAGTTCAAAGCATCAACATAGCCGAACGAGGTTGAAATTCCGTTCGCCGTTGACGGAGTAAGATTCTTTCTGAGAAGAATTCCCGAAAGCGTCAGACTGTTCTCGTCAAAATCGACCGTCGGATAATTCGCCTTGAGCGGATACGGTGATCTTGTGCAAGCATTGCCGCTCTCACCGAGGCTGTCAACATATGTTGATGTGGTAGTCTCTGTTTTTTGATATGTAACGCTGTAGCTCCAGTTCGTTTCGTCCTCATAGTGCTCACTGCCGGCGAGCGCATACCATTCTTCGCCGTCCTGAGAAACCCAGACCTGACCCGGCTCCTGAGTTGTTGCGGCGGAATTAAAGGCATTGCCGGAAATCATGAAGTCGATTCCGTAGCGGTGCTTGTCGCTGTTTTCTATTTTGTTGTTGAACTCATAGATAACATAGCCGCCGAAGTTGCCGAGTGATGTGGTTGTTGCCGTGCCGGAAAGTGTTCCGTCAATCTTGACTCCAAACATTGGATTGTTTGTGTACTGGCTGGGTGCAACAAGGTATTCCTTGACCTTAGCGTTAATTGCGCCCTCGGCAAACGAGGTAACCGAAATGCACGAAAGTACCATTATGATTGCAATTAAAATGGATATTATCTTTTTAAGCATTGTTTGATTCTCCTTTTCTGCGTTCCTTTGAGCGCTGTCTTTTTTCGTAGTTGCGTTGCTTGCGCTCCTCCTGCTTTGATTCTTTAAGCCCTGCGGCTTCCAGTGCCCACGGCCAAGGTCCGAAGAAGCCTTTGATCCGGTTCACATCATCCTCGGAAAAATCACTCTTTTTCGGGAAGCGCTTTTCCTTGCTCGCAACAGCTCTGAGTAAATCAAGATACTCTTCCTTTGTCTTTTCAGACATAAATAAAAAACCGTCCTTTCCGGGCGGCAAAGCTTTGCAAACCGTATTCGTTTTCCGAAAACAAACACAGCTTATTATTACTTTCCTGCCCAAAGATTTTATTAAAGCGTACCGGGTATTCCGACTTATGAATTGCTTCAATCACGGTAATGGCTGTTGCGACGGATTTACACCGAACTTCCCTCCGATATGCTGTTTTGTTTATGATAACATT
>CAVFTC010000122.1:0-4207 GCA_963625295.1 Bacteroides faecis | reverse complement strand
CTTAATTTTTCAGTATTTAGGGTATTCCCCGACTGCACTTTTCTTGACTTTTCCAATTTTATGCTTCGGGGATGTTTACAATTGCTGAAAATGCGCCGGTATATCCCTGCTTATTGGAAAGCTCTTTTGTGCTGACAATGTAGCAGCACCTTCCGGGATTCATAGCCTTTCGGTAAATCACTCCTATCTTTCCTGTTACGACTTTTTCTTTTGAAAGTCTTTGCGTATCGAGATTATATTTGTAAACATAATATGTCTCAACGCCATCTATCTGTTCCCACGATAGGGTCAAATAGCCTGTTAGCTCATCAAAAGTTACAGTTGCTTTAACCGTTTCGGCCGGAGTGTTGTATTCCACGGGTTTAACGCTGTATTTCTCCGACACATTGTCACAAATGGCTGTATAAGAGATAGGCTGAACGATGTATCTGTATGAATTGCTGCCGTCGGGTTCGGTTATTGTGAAAGATGTGTTTGCGGTTCTTTCAAGCATACGGACAAGGCCTGTATCCTCCGAATACTCAAAGAGCTGATATTCGACGGCATCGTTTACGGCTTTCCATGAAAGATAAACCTCGTTGTCGGAAAGTCTGAGCGTTCTTACAACGGGAGCGTCCATTGTTGCAAGCTCAACCTTTTGCTCAGGCTCTTCACCGTTCAGAACCTTGAATACACGGAATCCGACATCGTCATATGCTCCGTCTGCCGCTCTGCCTTCCTTGCGATGTTCTGTTCGACAGTCTGTTCTTGCTGATTTCCACGAGCCGCCCTTAACTCCAAGGATTGTACCGTCCGATTCGCTTCTGACGGTTGAAGTCCATTCCCAGACATTGCCCCAGAAATCGACTGCGCCGTGTGCGCCTCTTGTTACCTGTGCATATTGTTCAACAGGGGTTCTTCCGTCGTTAACGCCGCAGTTAAAGTCTGCATCCTTCGGCATATGACCTGCCGCCAGCTCCCATTCACTTTCGTTCGGAAGTCTGTAAATATTGACTCCGTCGTTTTCGGTCAGCCATTCGCAATATGCCGTTGCATCCTCATACGAAACATAATTAACGGGGTAATTGTCTTCGCCTTCAGGGTATGTTCCGTTTATCCAGTTTGAGGGTGCGGCTCTGCCTGTGGCCGATATAAATTCCGCATATTCGGAATTGGTAACGGAAGTGCGTTTTACATAGATGCTGTTTCCTGCTCCCATAACTGGGATATAGTCGTATTTATAAGCATCGGATATCTTCCATTTTAGAAGCCTTGAATCCGTAAATCTCAGCATACTGCTGTTGATACGATTCCAATATGTGATGTACATTTCCTGCACGATTTCTTCCATCTCGGCAACCTTTGCAAGTCCGCCGGGCTTGCCGGCCGTTTCTTCCTTAAGCTCGGCAAGCTTTGCCTCCTTGCGCACAAGCACGGCGTTGTAGTTGTCAATGACAATGTCACGCAGGTTGAGATAATTCTCCTGGGTCGGATTTCGCTGATAAAGAGAGATGAGCTGCTTGGTTTCCTCTGTAAGCTCGGGTTGTTCTTTCTCGATGAAGTCGCTGTTTTCGTACATATTCATGCCGTCGTCATCGGCGTCCGCCGCCATTGCCGTAGCTGTTGCAACCGAGGCGATCATCAGTGACGCTATCATTATGCTTGTTAATTTTCTAAAAAAACGCATGGTATTGCTCCTTTCCGAATGATATCAGAGATACCTTATTTTGATTTCAGTTCGCCGTTTAAAAGTCCGTTCTTTAAACCGTTCTTAAGGCCATCCTTTAATCCGGATTTCATTCCGTCTGTCAGGCCTTTTTTTAAGCCGTTTTTTAAGCCCGATTTCAGTCCGTCTTCAAGGACTATTGCCGTCTGATTATTTGTATCGTCGGAGGAAGCTTCTTCCGACGCAAAAGCAGGAAATGCAAAAATCGAACCGATGCATAAAACGGCGCAGGCGGTTATAAGAAATCTTTTAGCCTTCATAAAATCACCTTCTTTCAGCTCGTATTGTAAAGGAATCTGTATCTGGTTTCCTTTTACGGCTTTATTTTAATCCTTGAACCTCAAATGTAGCTCAAAAAATAAAAGACATCTGAAAAAAATCAAATGTCTTTTTGAGATTATTTTGAGGTGCGTCGCACAAGGCGTGCGCCTTAATTGTGCGGTATTGCCTTAATCAATTTGAGCGGTGTTGTCTTAAATTTGCAGATATAACGATTGTATCATTTCCTTTTGCTTCAATATTCAGCTTGCCCTTATGTGCTTCGGCAACCGCCTTGGCAACGGAAAGCCCTATGCCGAAGCCCTTAATGTTATTTGAATTGCTGTTGCGGTAGAATCGGTCGGTAAAGTTAGCTAAATTCAGCGATTTGATATCCTGCACAGTGTTCTCAACTGCGAAAACAACGCAGCTTCCTTTTGAAAAAAGCTTTACCGTTATTAAACCGTTCGGCGAGCTGTACTTGAATGCGTTGTCAATCAGGGCGTTCATCATTTCACGGACTGCATTTTCGTCGCCGCAATATGAAATTCTTTTTGCGATGCTTATATTGTATATTTTGCCGCTGTTTTTTGCGACCGAGCGGTAAGAGTCGGCGGTATCCTCGGCGATGTCTGAAATCGGAAATTCGATTTTTTTGAGATTGTCGCTCTGCTCCTCCGCTCTTGCCAGATATACAAGCCGGTTTGTCATTTCGGTCATATATTTTGTTTGACGGGTAATGTCTGTTAGCCATTCGTTCTCACCGATTTCCGTTTCGAGAAGCTGTGAATCGGCGTTGATAACGGTGAGCGGCGTTTTCAGCTCGTGGCTTGCAGAGGTGATAAATTCTTTTTGCTTCTGTCGGTTCCTAACAATCGGTTCGACAACCTTTCCGGAAACGATAGAGAGAATAACGGTCATAATCACAATACCTGCGACCGAAATAAAAGCCAGTGTTTCTGCATTGTTTTTGAATGAATCAAGCGTAGCTGCTCTTGACAAAAAGGTGATGTGAATATTGTTTTTTTCTCTGCGGACAAGATAACGGTAATTATCTATATATCCCTTGTCGCTTTTTTTATCAATAACTTTTTTGGCGTAATCAATCGCAAGGGGACGGGAAACCAGCTTTGTGTGGGTAAGGTCGGTCTTGAGACCTTTTTGACCGGTTGTGTAATCAACCGTAAAATACCGTGCGTCGGCAACATCGGATGAATCGGGCGAGGACGAGGTGAGCATTATAATGTGGTCGGCTTTGAGGGTTATCTGTTTATAGCTCCTCGCAATGCTGACCGAAACAATAAGGCTTTGCAGAATTATCAACGCAATAACGCTGAGTAATACGAATCTTATTTGTAGTTTTTTCTTCATATTGATTCTCATTTGATTTCCTCCAGCGAGTATCCTGCGCCTCTCACGGTTCTGATTGCAATGCTTGCTCCGATTGCCTCCAGCTTTCGGCGAAGATATGAAATGTAAGTCCAAACGGTGTTGTCCTCTGCTTTTGAATCAATGTTCCATATTTTTTCGAGGAGCTGTGACGACGATATGACCGCCTTTGGACTTTGCATAAACATCAGCATGGTTTGGTATTCCTTGTTTGCAAGCTTATAGCTGCCGCCCGGGGCGGAAAGCTCGAACGATTCTGTGTTGAGCGTTGTGTTGCCGTAAGAAAGTATGTTCGTCTGCTGAACATTGCTTTTTCGTGTCAGAACACGAAGTCTTGCAAGCAGCTCACGCATATCGAACGGCTTTGTAAGATAATCATTTGCGCCTGCGTCAAGTCCGGCGATTTTATCGTCTATTTCGGACTTAGCGGTGAGCAGAAGCACGGGAGTTTTGCAATTCTCTTTTCTTGCATGGATAAGAACCGACACTCCGTCGGCAACGGGCATCATTATGTCAAGAATTGCGGCGTCGTATATTTCGCTGCAAAGATAATCGTAAGCATCGCCGCCGTTATCAACGGCATCAACAGAGTAATTATTCTTCTGCAAAATTGATGTCAGAGCCCTTCTCAAAGAAGAATCATCTTCTGCAATTAAAATTTTCATACACTTCACTTCCGTTCTGTTTAGGCGATACCACAATTTGTGCGGTATTGCCGTAACTGATTTTATTATACTATATAATCACAAAAAATCAACGGATATATATAAGGCAAAACCGCACACCTCAATTGTGCGGCATTGCCTTAAAAGCTTATTCAGAAATTGATTATGCCGAGATGCTCGAGCAGGATTT
>CAVFTC010000121.1:0-4239 GCA_963625295.1 Bacteroides faecis | reverse complement strand
CAGCAGACGGCAAGTCCCTTCTCCTGCACCAAACAGAGTCGCTTAGGCGGCTCTTCAGTCTGTCGAAAAAGTCCAACAAAAAGCTGGGCTTTTTCGCATATATGTGGTATAATATAAGCGGTGATTAAAATGATAGTAAAGCAGAGAGAAAACCGCGAACAGATAGAAATATTCAGCATAGAAGAATTTGTGCCGGCAGAGCATTTGTTAAGAAAAATAGACAGTGCGATAGATTTCACTCACATATATGATATCGTAGAAGACTTGTATTGTGCGGATAACGGCAGACCAAGTATAGATCCGGTCGTAATATTCAAAATGGTGTTGATACAGCATCTATACGGATTGCCGTCATTAAGAAGAACAGTAGAAGAAATCAAAATGAATGTAGCATACAGGTGGTTTTTGGGCTATTTAATGAATGAAGCAATACCACACTTTTCAACGGTCAGCTACAACTTCAAGCACAGATATACAGAAGAAACGATAGAAGAAATATTCTACTGGATATTGAAAGAAATATCCAAAGCGGGATATTTGTCTCCCGAAGCGGTATTCGTAGACGGAACACATATCAAGGCAAATGCGAACATGAAAAAAGCAGTCAAAAAGGCTGTGCCGCAAGCGGCAAAAATATATGAAGAACAGTTGATGGAAGAAATCAATGAAGACAGAGCAGACCACGACAAGAAGCCGTTTGACGAGCCAAAAGTAAGGGAAGAAAAGACAATAAACGAATCAACAACAGACCCGGAAAGCGGAGTATTTCACAAAGGAGAACACAAGAGATGCTTTGCATATACAGCACAGACGGGCTGTGACAAAAACGGATATGTAATGGATGTAACAGTAAATCCGGGCAATGTTAATGACAGCGTGGCATTTGACGGATTGTACGAAAGACTCATAGAAAAGAATCCGGAAATAAAAGCAGTAGTAATGGATGCGGGATACAAGACACCGTGGATAAGCAAGAGAGTATTAGACGATAACAGAATACCGGTACTGCCGTATAAACGACCGATGGGAAAACGAGACTTTTTTAAGCCGTATGAATATGTATATGATAAATATTATGATTGTGTAATATGTCCCGAAAATCAAGTGCTGAGTTATGCAACAACAAACAGAGATGGCTACCGAGAGTTCAAGAGCAAATCATATATATGCGAAAGCTGCCCGTCAAGATACAAGTGCACAGAAAGCAGCAAGTGCGAAAAAACGGTAACAAAGCACATTTGGTCCGATTATCTTGAAAAGGTTGAAGATATCAGACACACTCCGACATACAAGAAAATGTATGAACGGAGAAAAGAAACAATTGAACGGGTGTTTGCAGACGCAAAAGAAAAACACGCAATGCGATACACTCCATACAGAGGCTTATCCCAAGTAACCAATTGGGTTAGGCTTAAATTTGCTGCCATGAACCTGAAAAAATATGCAGTACACCGGTGGGAAAGGCAGAACACACCTGAACCTACTGCTAATTTTGCTTTGATTTTCAATTCTTTGTTCTATTTTGACCTTAAAGCCCTAAAGCTCATGTGAGTTTTGGGGTTTTTCTACAGGCTGAGACCTCGGCTGAAAAGTCGAGGTCTTTATGACACAGTGCTGCCTTAAATTTTCGTAACGCCCTAACTTCCCCCGAAATTAACCTATACGCCTATACGAACTATAAAAGAATGGCTAAAGCAGGCGTTTTTTTGAAAAAGTGCTTGACTTTTTTGCTTTGATGCGGAATAAATAGGCTATACATAATTGTGAAAAGCAGGTGATTCTATGGCGTTGGATAAATCGGTTTTGGTTGAGCTTCCGGAGCACGGAATAGCATACAAAAGGATTTCAGGAAAAACATATGTGTATTATGTGACAGCAACATATCGCAATGAGAAAGGACGGCCGACATGTGATCGTTCTTCGATCGGCCGTCTTGATGAGAAGACAGGCAAGCTGATTCCAAATCGCAACTATTATGAAATCTATCTGAAAAAGCCTGCTCCGCAGACAAAAGGCATATTTCAATACGGCGTTTATGATGTTTTTAACAAAATATGTGCGGCGTTGCCTTAATAAAAAACAGGATAAAATGCCGCTCTCTGCATAGAATAGGAATAAATCTATTTTTATGCAGAGGGTTTTGTTATGTGCGGAATTATGGGATACATCGGCGACGAAAACGCAACGGATATAATTATTACGGGTCTTGAAGAGCTTGAATACAGGGGCTACGACTCGGCAGGTCTTGCTGTTTGCGACGGGAAGAAGCTCAATACCGCAAGGGTTGTCGGCAGTCCGTCGGGCTTAAGAGAGGAAGCGGTGGATATAAAGGGTAAAATCGGCATCGGTCACACACGCTGGGCAACTCACGGTGCACCGACGGTTCAAAACGCTCATCCTCACACGAGCCAAAGCGGACTTTTTACCGTGGTTCACAACGGGATAATCGAGAACTACGCCGAGCTGAAAAGGGAGCTTGTTGAAAAAGGGCTTCAATTCAAAAGCGATACCGACACCGAGGTGATCGTCCAAATGCTCGAATACATTTATAATGGTGACCTCAAGGGAACGGTCGGTGCGGCTCTTTCACGCCTGAAAGGCTCGTATGCGCTTGCAATAATGTGTCGGGATTATCCGGACTGTATAGTTTGCGCCAAGCTGTCAAGTCCTCTTTTTGCCGGAGTTTCAAGCGGCTGTGTTTATCTTGCGAGTGATGTTTCCGCCATTGCAGCGAAAAGCGATCGGATTTTCAGGGTGAACGACGGCGAGATCGGCATCTTAAAAAAAGAAGGCTTGAAGATTTTCGACATGGACGGCTGCCGTATCAGAAAGAGCGAAATCAAGCTCAAAAGCACGGAACGAAGCGCCGATAAGCTCGGCTACAGGCACTATATGCTCAAGGAAATCATGGAGCAGCCTGCCGCCGTGAGGCGAACTCTTTCGGAAATTATAGACGAAACGGGCAGGCTGAAATTCAAGGGACTTCATTTGACAAGGGCGGAAATTAAGGCACTTGACCATGTCGTTTTCGTTGCCTGCGGCTCGGCATATCATGTCGGTGCGGCGGGCGCATACGCCTGTGAACGGCTTTTTAAACGGCATTCTCAGGCAATCATTGCTTCGGAATTCCGCTATATGCACCCTCACCTTGACGAAAGGACGCTTGTCATAATCATCAGTCAGAGCGGAGAAACAGCCGACACACTTGCTGCCATGCGAATTGCGCAGGAGAGGGGAGCGAAGGTCATCGGAATCGTCAATGTCGAAAACAGCACCATTGCGCAGGAGTGCAAAAATGTTGTTTTGACCAAGGCCGGCAGGGAAATTGCCGTTGCAACGACTAAGGCATATTCCGCCCAATTGGCCGTTGTGTATGCCCTTGCGATTCGCCTTGCCGAGGCTTCGGGTGAAATGAGCCGCCGTGAAGCTGCCGAGCTGGTTGACGAACTGAAAGCGATGCCCGATAAAATTGAGTCTATACTCGCCGCTCCGGAGAAAATCAAACCGTTTGCCGATATCGCTGACCGTTCGGGCTATGTCTGCTTTATCGGCAGGGGAGTTGACTACTGTGCGGCAATGGAAGCGTCGCTGAAGCTCAAGGAGATTTCGTATATTCCCTGCGAAGCCTATGCCGCAGGCGAATTGAAGCACGGAACGATATCTTTAATAGATAGGGATAGCCTGACCGTTGCGCTTTGCTGTGTTGATGAGCTTAGAAGCAAAACGATATCGAACATTAACGAGGTCAAGGCGAGAAACGGCAGAACCGTAACCGTTTCCGCAGAGGAGGGAGACATAACAGTTCCCGACGCACCCGACCTTTTCATGCCGATGCTTGAGGTCGTTCCGATGCAGCTTTTGGCGTACTATACGGCGCTCAAACGGGGCTGCCCGATCGACAAACCGAGAAACCTCGCCAAAAGCGTAACGGTTGAGTAATGGATTTATGTCGTAATTCAACCATTATGATGGATTTTACATTGCCCTAAGATTTGTTATCTTCGTAGGGTGCGATGACCACATCGCACCGTGAAATTTTTCCTTTTTTACCTCTGTAAATTCTAACGCAGCATTTTATTTTACGCAGGTCTAACATCTTCCGTCTACCGTCTAACATCTATCATCTGCCTCACCTTGAAGCAAGGGGAGGTGGCTCGAAGAGCCGGTGGGGATTTAAAAACAACTGGAAAAGTCAAGAAAAGTGCAGTCGGGGAATACCCTAAATACTGAAAAATTAAG
>CAVFTC010000120.1:0-4407 GCA_963625295.1 Bacteroides faecis | reverse complement strand
AGATTTTTCGTCAGGTTGTACAAAAATTTTGCAGGCTTGCTGTCGCAAGTCAAGGAATTTTTGTGCAACATGACGGAAACATATTCAAGCAAGGCGTGCGCCTCAATTTGTGCGGTGTTGCCCTAACTAAACAAGGGGTAAACTTGTCAATCTCAAGAGACAAACCCATGTTACCATCTCCTGTTTCTATTATAACGCTATTTTCGGAATTTGCAATACTCAATCAAGCTTTTCTGCCCTCCCACTCATCGAGCATGAGTGATTTTTATAGCTGCAACTCAAACGCTGCAAAAAATCGTGTAAAAATAACGAGAGTGGGCAATGTACTCACTCTCGTTGCTTTTTTCTCTTGCGGTTTTACATAATCTATCAATCAAGGAAATCCTTGAGCTTTTTGCTTCTGCTGGGGTGGCGCAGCTTTCTGAGAGCCTTTGCCTCGATCTGACGAATACGCTCACGGGTAACATCAAATTCCTTGCCGACCTCCTCAAGAGTGTGCGGATGTCCGCCCTCAAGACCGAAACGAAGGGCAAGAACCTTTGCCTCACGGGGAGTGAGCGTTTCAAGAACATCGTCAAGCTGCTCCTTGAGAAGAAGAATCGAAGCCGCATCTGCCGGTGCCGGAGCGTCGTCATCTGGAATGAAGTCGCCAAGGTGGCTGTCCTCCTCCTCACCGATGGGGGTTTCAAGCGAAACAGGCTCCTGAGCCACACGAAGAATTTCACGAACCTTTGAAACAGGCATTGAAAGCTCCTGTGCAATCTCCTCTGCGCTCGGATCTCTGCCGTTCTTATGAAGGAGCTGGCTGTTGGTTTTCTTGACCTTGTTGATGGTTTCAACCATATGAACGGGAATACGAATGGTTCTCGCCTGGTCGGCAATGGCACGGGTGATGGCCTGTCTTATCCACCATGTGGCATAGGTTGAAAACTTAAAGCCCTTGGTATAATCGAACTTGTCAACCGCCTTGATAAGTCCGAGATTACCCTCCTGAATAAGGTCAAGGAAATGCATACCTCTGCCGACATACCTCTTTGCGATCGAAACAACAAGACGAAGGTTCGCCTCGGCAAGACGCTTCTTTGCGGCTGCGTCGTTATCGTTTATTCTCATCGCAAGGTCAATTTCCTCCTCTGCGGTAAGCAAAGGAATGCGTCCGATCTCCTTAAGATAAACCTTAACAGGATCGTCTGCGCCCTGATTTTTATCGTCAACATCCTCAGTTGCAAGCTCTGCCGACTTTGGCATGTCCATATCGAAGTCAACATTGCCGAGATCGACATTTGAAAGGTCGTCCACAAGCTCGATGTTCTGATTCTCAATCGTTTCATAGAGCTTGTCAAGATCCTCAAGATCAAGGTCGATATCCAGAATCGCCTGGTCGATATCCTGAGTTGTGAGCTTACCGTTCGCCTTACCCTTTTCGATAAGGTTTTTGAGAATGGTTTTTTTGTCCAAGGGTGTTGTTGCTGCATTGTTTTCCATAGCTTTACTCCTTATTTAACTTCCGTTTGGATTTTTGGTAACCGGTTGGCTGCTTTGTTGTCGTACAATTCGAACATCTCAATTGTGCGCCTTAAAAAGATTTCTGAATTCATCGTCACTCAGCTGCGACACATCTGAAACAGTCATCTTATTTTTTTCTTTTTCAAGAACTTTTATACAATCGTCACATTCCGTGACGGTGTTGCTTAAATGATCGGTCATTGAAGCATAGTACGCTATCCTGCCCATCTCCTCCGGCGTAAACTCCGAGGAGAGCAGCGAAAGCTCTGTGCCCTTGCCCTCATCAAGTCTGGCAGCCAGCGCATGCCACACACGGCGATTAAAGTCGGTAACAAAAATATCCTCACTGACCCTGTCCCTGATTTTTCTGTAAAAATCGGGGTTTTGCATTATCGTGGCAATGAGCGTTTCCTCCGCTCTTGCGGCTTTAAGATGCTTTGAGCGTTCGGGATTGACCGTATCCTTCGGCGTAACCGTGTCACGGACTATCTCGTTGAACTGCTCCTTGCTCTGCGCTCTCAAGCGCCGCTTGTAGGCTTGCTTAATCTCCTGCGCTATAGCGTCCTTGCTGACCGACATTTCGTTGGCAAGCTTTGTTGCATACATATCCTGCTCAATCGGGTTGCCCTTTGAGAGAATATCGGCAACGGCGGTCAGGAATTTTGACTTGCCGTCAAGCGACTCAAGGTCGTACTTATCACGCTCACGCAAAATGCCGTATTCAATATCGTTTGCCGCTCCGTCAAGAAGATTTTGGAACTTCTCTCTGCCGTAATTTTTTATAATTTCATCCGGATCTTTACCTCCGGTGAGCTTTAAAACTCTTATTTTTACGCCCGTCTGACCGAAAATTTCAATTGCACGCTTGGTCGCCTTCTGACCCGCCTCATCGGAATCGTAGGAAAGGATCACCTCGTCGGCATATCTTGCAACAAGCCTCGCCTGCTCCTGCGTTAAGGCAGTTCCGAGACAGGCAATGGAATTTGTAAAGCCTGCCTGATGCAGGGCGATAACATCCATATAGCCCTCGCAGACAATAAGGCTGCCGGGATTGCCGTTCTTGGCAAAATTCAGCGCAAAAACGCCGTTGCTTTTCTTGTAAACGAGCGTGTCCGATGTGTTGACATATTTCGGCTTTGAATCGTCGAGCACACGGCCGCCGAAGGCGATAACATTGCCTCTGAGGTCGATTATCGGAACCATTGCACGGTTTCTGAAGTTATCGTAGTAGCTCACTCTGCCGTTTTTCTCGCTCTTTTTGACGAGGTTAGCGTCGTAAAGCTCCTGATTTGTGAAGCCCTTTGAATGCATATAGTTGCGCAGTGCGTCCCACGAATCGGGTGCAAAGCCGAGCCCGAAGTGCTTTATCGTCTGTATCGAAAGCCGACGCTTGCCGGCGAAGTAATCAAGGCCGACCCTGCCCTGCGGCGACATCATCGTTTGATGAAAAAACCTCGCCGCCTCACGGTTAGCCGCCAGAATCCGCTGACGGTGCTTTGCAATCGTATCGTCATAGCCCTCGTCTGGCATTCTCATTCCTGCCCTGTCGGCAAGCTGCTTAACCGCCTCGACATAATCGAGATTTTCGATTCGCCGCATAAAGGTTATTGCGTCGCCGCCCGCTCCACAGCCGAAGCAATAAAACGACTGACTCTCCGGATAAACGGTAAACGACGGCGTTTTTTCATTGTGAAACGGGCACAAGCCCTTGGGATTTCTTCCCCTTTTTGAGAGGTTGACATATTGAGATATAAGGCTCTCGATATCCGTTCTTTCACGCAGCTCGTTCAGAAATTCATCGCTTATTGCCATAATATCAACCTCCTTTGCCTTAAGGCAACACCGCACAAATTGAGGCGCACGCCTTGTTCGGTAACCGCCAATTAAACCATCATCCACGAATTGGGCACAAACAGCTTTTCAAATGTGCTAACAGCGAATCTGTCCGTCATTCCTGCGACATAGTCGCATACCGCGCGCTCAACGCCCTCTTTTTCGCTTATTTTTATGTAAAGCTCCGGCATCTCGCCGGGATGATTAAGGTAGTATTCGTAAAGCCACTTTATCATCTCGACTGCCTTTGTTTCCTCGCTTTTACAGGCGGGATTGGTATAAACCCTTTCAAACATGAACGAATGCAGCGTTGCAAACGCATCAGCGCAATCCTCGCCCAAAATTATATCGTCACCGCTGCTTTTCACAACGGATTTAACAAGCTTGTCTATACGCTGACCCTTTGAATAGCCGAGCGCATCACGGATATCCTTGGGAATATCCTCCTCTTTCATCACTCCGGCATGAACAGCGTCGTCAATATCATGGTTGATATACGCAATTCTGTCAGCAAGCCTTACTATTCTGCCCTCAAGCGTTGCCGCTTCCTCGCCGTTTGTGTGGCGTTCTATGCCGTTTTTTACCTCCCATGTGAGGTTCAGCCCCTTGCCCTCTTTTTCGATCACCTCGACAACTCTCACGCTCTGCTCATAGTGGCGGAAACCTCCGTAGCAAACACTGTTGAGCGCACGCTCACCTGCGTGACCGAACGGAGTGTGTCCGAGGTCATGTCCGAGTGCAATTGCTTCCGTCAATGTTTCGTTAAGCCCGAGACAGACGGCGATTGTCCTTGCAATCTGAGCAACCTCAAGGGTGTGGGTCAGTCGGGTTCTGTAGTAATCGCCCTGCGGCGAAAGAAAAACCTGCGTTTTATGCTTCAGCCGCCTGAAGGAATTGCAGTGAATAACACGGTCACGGTCATGCTGAAAGCATGTTCGCAGCTCCGTTTCGGGTTCAAAGACCTGCCGTCCCCTGCTCGAATCGGAAAAGCACGCCTTGCTGCTCAGAATAAGATGCTCGTTTTCGCAGAGCCTTTCTCTGACCGTTTTTTTCATGCAAAACACCTCC
>CAVFTC010000119.1:0-4558 GCA_963625295.1 Bacteroides faecis | reverse complement strand
GATATATCCGCCGAGAAAAATACCCTTCGACTGATAGTAAAGCTTTATATCTCTTGAGAAAGAGCCGATTTCATAAAGCTTGACCTTTAATTTAATTGTGTCGTACGGTTCGGCATTTATGTATTGCGACGCCGACAGGCTGAGCTTGACATTATATTTCACTCCGTCAATTGAAGTCGTTTCGATGACATAGTAATACTTCGAGCGTTTGAATTCGGGTTCGTCGAGCACAGTCGCTTCAATAAACGCCTCTCTGTCCGTCAGGCTTTCGGCATACGATATTTTATAATCTGAAAGCACCTCAAACGAAACTCCCGAAAAAATCAGCGCAGCCGCAATGAAAAACGGAGTTATCCGTTCACGAAATTTGCGTATAAATACCGTCAGCAAAAGCAATAAAATTCCTGCGCCGATTGAGGCAAACGAAAATCTGTCGTCAAAATATACGCACAGGAAAAGAACCGATAACGATGAAAAGCCCATGATTGCCATGGGCCTGTATCTCAGCTTCATTTAAAAATAAGCGGAAGCTTCTCAAGGAAAATTATATCTTTTCTGTCCGCAGCGTCACCCTCGGCAAGAATTGCAGCCTTGGCAACGATATTCGCATCAAATTTATTGACGAGCGCAACTGCAGAATCAAGCGATTCACCCGTTGAAATAACATCATCGAGAACAACGACCTTCTTACCTCTGAGCTGCTCGCCGTCCGAACCGTCAAGAACAAGCTTCTGCACGCAAGCGGTCGTAATCGACTTGACCGAAACGGTAACGGGATCACGCATATAAATCTTCTCGTTTTTGCGGCAGACAAAATACTTCTTGCCGCACTGACGGGACATTTCGTAGGCAAGCGGAATGCTCTTAGCCTCGGGAGTTACAATATAGTCAAACTCCGGAAGCTTTTTAAGCAGCTCGGTTGCTGCGGCAACGGTCATTTCCACATCGCCGAAAATAATAAAACCGGCGATTGATACATTATCGTTGAGCGGACAAACCGGAAGCTCTCTTTCAAGTCCCGCAATTTTCATTTTATATGTTTCTGACATTTATAAAACTTCCTTTCAAGCTTCAAAAATTATAACATACGGTATTGTTTTCGATCAGCCTGCCGGCCAACCGAAATCTCTGCCGCCCATAAGGTGAAAATGAAGATGCTTTACGGTCTGACCGGCAGAGTCTCCGCAGTTATTGACAATACGGAAACCATCGTCAAGACCCTCCTGCTTTGCGATCTTAGCCGCAACCTCAAAGATATGAGCCACGACGGCACTGTTGCTCTCGTCGATTTCGGCAGCCGATTTGATGTGCTGCTTCGGGATAATGAGAATGTGCGTCGGTGCCTGAGGCTCAATGTCACGAAACGCAAACACAAGCTCGTCCTCATAAACCTTGTTTGAGGGAATTTCCCCGTTAATTATTTTACAGAAAAGACAATCCATAATCGTGCCTCCTAAATTATTTTATAAGTGATTTAACAATATCCGCAACCGCAGCGATTGCTTCATCGACCTTATCTATATCCTTAGCTCCAGCCATTGCGAAATCCGGCTTTCCGCCGCCGTTTCCGCCGGCAAGCTTTGCAACGGCACGAACAACATCGCCGGCCTTAACTCCGCATTTAACCGCCTGAGATGCACAGCAAGCAGCAAAGTTGGCAGAGCCCTTCTCCTTGTTAACAGCAGCAAAAACAGCAACAATATTGTCGCCCTCCGCCTTAGCCTTGTCGGAAAGCTGGCGAAGCTCGTCAACCGTGACCTCGCCTGCGTTTGCGGCGATAACCTTGAGCGAACCGACTTCAACCGCACCGTCAAAGAGGCTGCCCGAACGCATTTCGGTAAGCTGTGCGGTAAGCGCTTCAATCTCCCTGTCCTTTTCTTTAAGCTCATTGGAGAGCGAAACGGCCTTTTTCTCTATATCCGACGGATTGGCAACCTTGAGAGCTGCCGCAGTGCCGAAAAGCTTTGAGTTAAGCGAATCAATGTATTCAAGAACGCCTGTGCCCGTAACCGCTTCAATTCTTCTGACGCCGGCGGCAACAGAGGTTTCCGTGATGATCTTGAAAAGCCCGAGCTTACCTGTATTTGAAACATGAGTTCCGCCGCAAAGCTCGGTCGAAAAATCTCCCGCCTTAACAACTCGAACGACATCGCCGTATTTCTCTCCGAAAAGAGCCATTGCTCCTGTTTTCTTTGCTTCTTCTATCGGCATTTCCGTCATTGTAACGCTCTCGGCAGAAAGGATAATATTGTTGACCTCGTTTTCAACCGTTTTAAGCTCGTCGGAGGTCAAAGCCGAGAAATGAGAAAAGTCAAAACGAACGGCATTTTCGTTAACAAGCTGGCCTGCCTGCTCAACATGCGAGCCGAGAGTCTTTCTCAAAGCCGCCTGAAGAAGGTGAGCCGCCGTGTGATTCCTTGCAATTGCGTCTCTTCTCTTTGCGTCAACAACTGTCTTTACGCTGTCACCCGTCTTGGCATTGTCGCCGTCGATAATTCTACCGTAATGCAGGAATACGCCGTCATTGGTTTTGGTTGTGTTTTCAACCTCAAAGGTGAAGCCGTCGCCGTAAATATAGCCGGTATCTCCGACCTGTCCGCCGCTCTCGGCATAGAACGAGGTCTTGTCCGTCACAAGGAACGAATCCGTTCCGTTTTCGAGTGCGTCGCATCTGATACCATCCGTGATAAAAGAAATTATTTTTCCCTCGGCCTCATAGGAATCATATCCCTTGAAATCGGTCTTTTCAATTCCTTTTGTAACAACGCCGGTATCGTTCCAGCCCTCTGCTCCTGCGCCCTTATGAGCGTCACGGGAACGCTTGCGCTGAACAAGAACAAGCTCCTTGAACTTCTCCTCATCGACCGTCATGCCCTTTTCTTCAAGGATCTCCTTGGTAAGGTCGATCGGGAAACCGAAAGTGTCCTGAAGCTTGAATGCGTCTTCGGCGTTAAGCTCCTTTGATTTTGATTCGTCAATCATTTTTGCAAGAACATCAAGTCCTGCGTCAATAGTTCTGTTAAAGCTTTCCTCCTCGGTCGAAATAACATTGACTATAAAATCACGCTTTTCAACAAGATTCGGATAAGCGTTTTTATTTTCATTGATAACCGTATCGGCAACCTCAGCGAGGAACGGACGGTTTATTCCGAGCAGTCTGCCGTGTCTTGCCGCCCTTCTGAGCAGACGGCGAAGAACATAGCCTCTGCCGCTGTTCGACGGCATAACTCCGTCGCCGATCATGAATGTTGTCGAACGGATGTGATCCGTTATAACACGAAGCGAAACATCGCTCTTTTCGTCGGTGTGATATTCAACGCCGGCGATTTTGGCAATATGCTTCATGATATTCTGAATTGTATCGACCTCAAAAAGATTATCAACATTCTGAGCGATACACGCAAGTCTTTCAAGTCCCATGCCGGTATCGATATTTGGGTGAGCAAGCGGAGTGTAATGATTGTGTCCGTCATTTTCAAACTGAGTGAAAACAAGATTCCAGAATTCAACATATCTGTCACACTCGCAGCCGACCTTGCAATCGGGCTTTCCGCAGCCGTGCTCCGGACCTCTGTCATAATAAATCTCCGAGCATGGACCGCAGGGACCGGCGCCGTGCTCCCAGAAATTATCCTCCTTGCCAAAGCGAACCATGTGGCTTTCCTCAACACCGATATCCTTTGTCCAGATGTTATACGCCTCGTCATCGTCAAGATAAACGCTGATGTAGAGCTTTTCGGGATCCATTTCCATAACCTTGGTGCAGAATTCCCATGCCCATGCGATAGCGTCCTGCTTAAAATAATCGCCGAACGAGAAATTGCCGAGCATCTCAAAATATGTGCCGTGGCGTGCGGTTTTGCCGACATTTTCGATATCGGGCGTTCTTATACACTTCTGACAGGTGGTAACTCTCGATCTCGGCGGAGTTATCTCGCCCGTAAAATATTTTTTCATCGGCGACATGCCTGCGTTTATAAGCAGAAGGCTCTTGTCACCCTGCGGAATAAGAGAAAAGCTCGGAAGTCTCAGATGCCCCTTGCTCTCGTAAAACGAAAGAAATTTTTCTCTCAATTCGTTAAGTCCTGTCCATTCCATAAATACAACTCCCTGTAATTTGTGAGGTATTGCCTTGAAGGTATGACATACGCCGTACCTTGAAACCAATTTATTATTATATGCTCCGGTGCATATTAAAGTCAATCAATTTTTGTAAATTCCTTTGAATCCGACTCAAAAACTATCGTCGAGAGCAGATCCGTACGGAAATATTCTATGCCCATGCTCTCAAGCCGAGCTGTAACCGACCTGTGCGGATGTCCGTAATCGTTGTTTTCTCCGCAGCAAATGACTGCGTATTCGGGATTAACGGCCTCCAACCAGCCTTCGCTTGACGATGTTTTGCTGCCGTGATGTCCGACATTCAAAATCGTTGCACTGTAATCAATGTCTTGCTCCAAAAGCTCCTCCTCTACCGTTGCCGTTGAGTCTCCGGTGAACATAACCGAGGTTTCTCCGTAGCTTACCCTCGTGACAGCCGACATATCGTTCAGATCTC
>CAVFTC010000118.1:0-4622 GCA_963625295.1 Bacteroides faecis | reverse complement strand
ATTCACCGTCTAATGTCTGTCTTCATAGGGTGCAACAACCACTCACACCATGGCGTTTTAACTTTATCACGCTGTAAATGCAAAACACATTATTTCGTCGATTATCGTGATTATTTTCAAAAAAATCATGTAAGTTATTGAAAAGCAAAAACATAAATGATATAATAAATTGGTTTATGCGACCGGAAAACAGTATACATAATACAAGGAGCTGAAAAAATGGCAGAAAATGAGAAAAAGACTGTGCCTTCCGTTGAGGGCATGGAAGCTCATATTGACACATGGCGAGGCCTTATCAAGAACAAGCAGAGAGGCATTTTCGCCTTTGACGAGCTTGTTGAAATCAAGCTTAAGGCACTCAAAAAAAGGATATACACGGACTTTGAGAACACCGCTCCCTGGAAGATGCGTGAGTGCATCTACAAGGATATCGGCGACTACGAGTATCTCTACGACGGTTGGAAAGATCTTGATGTCGGCGGCTACTGGGGCGGCAACGGTTTAAGCTCGTTCTTCAAAAATAAAATCACAATTCCCGAACGCTTTGACGGCAAGAAGGTTACTCTTTATGTTTACTTCGGCGGCGATTCGCTCGTTTCCGTAAACGGCGTGCCTTTCCAGGGACTTGACCCGTTCCGCAACGCAGTTGTTCTTACCGACTGCGCAAAGGCAGGCGATACATACGATATCGATATTGAATCCTATTTCGTATGGCATTCAAACGAAAGCTCTCTCAAGAAGCTTGAATGCTCCTTCATCGCAACAACAGATGATGAGATCAACGAAATCTACTGGGATTTGAAGGCGGTTTACAACGCACTCTTTATGCCGGGCATGGGCAACGATTACGCTACCCTTATCCGTGAATCGCTTAAAGAGGCTTTCCAATATGTTGACTTTGACGAGCCTGATTTTGATGTGTTCAAGGCAAAGCTGAGAATGTGCAAAAAGGTTCTCTATGACAGAGTTTACAACAACCCGAACTACAAGTGCATGGGCAAGCTCGACCTTATCGGTAACTCCCACCTCGACATGGTTTACATGTGGGCTTACAAGGAGTTCGTCCGTAAGGTTGGCCGTACTCACGCAACAATGCTTCGTCTTATGGAGCAGTATCCCGACTTCATCTTCTCACAGAGCCAGGCAGGCATGTATGAGGAAATGAGAGTTCATTATCCGAACATCTTTGAGCAGGTTCAGCAGAGAGTTAAGGAGGGTCGCTGGGAGTACATCGGCGGAATGTGGGTTGAGCCGGATTGTAACATAATCTCCGGTGAAAGCTTTGTCCGTCAGTTCCTTCACGGCGTCCGCTATGCCGAAAAGTGGTTCGGCGTAACGCCCAAGACCTGTTGGCTTCCCGATGTTTTCGGCAACAGCTATTGCATGCCGCAGATCATGAAAAAAGCGGGAATGAAGTATTTCGTTACCCATAAGATGGGTATTTGGAACGATACAAATCCGTGGCTCTACAACTCCTTCTGGTGGGAGGGTCCGGACGGCTCTAAGGTATTCGCAGCCGTTCCTCCGACTCATTTCATCGGTTCAATGGAGCCGGATTCACTCAAGACAAACTGGGTCAAGTATACCGACAAGGACACCATCGGCGAGTCCATGTACTGCTACGGCTGGGGCGACGGCGGCGGTGGAGTTGACAACGAGATGCTTGAATATGTCAAGAGATACAAGAGCTTCCCGGGTCTTCCCGAAACAAAGGCGTGCAAGATTGAGGAATCCCTCGAAAATATGCGTCAAAAGGCTGTTGCAGCCGGTGACAAGATTGTCACATGGAAGGACGAGCTTTACCTTGAGGAGCACCGTGGCGTTCACACCACAAAGGCTGCCCTTAAAAAGGCTAACCGTTATTGTGAGAACCTTTTCAGAGAGGCTGAGATGTACGCCGTTATCGCCGAAAGCTACGGCTATGAGTACCCGACGGAGGAGCTTGCACTCGCATGGAGAAAAATCCTCACCAACCAGTTCCACGACTCGCTTCCCGGAACTCACATCACAGAGGTATTCGGCAAGCTCATGGGCATCTACGACGAGGTTATCGAGACTGGCGAAAAAGTCCGCAATGAGGCTCTCGCAGTGATCGCCGAGCACATCGGCTACGACAAGAACCTCGGCAAGCCGTTTGCTCTCTTTAACTCCCTTGCAAATGCCGCTACGACCAAGGTTGAGCTTGATTATCAGGATGTTGATATTTTTGACGAGAACGGCAGCAAGGTTGCGGCTCAGGCCTACACAAAGCCGAACGGAGACAAAAAGCTTGTATTCATTGCCAAGGACATTCCGGCAGTCGGCTACAAGGTTTACTATAAAATGCCTGCCGCAAAGGCTCACGCATATGACGAGAGCAACGGCAAAGAAATTGAGAACGACAGCTTCAAGCTTGTTCTTGACGATAACGCAACCCTTGTTTCAATCTACGACAAGAAAAACCGCCGTGAGGTCATCTCCAAGGGCGGCAAGGGCAACGATTTCAGACTCTTTGAGGATATGCCCGGCGGATACGACGCATGGGATATCGTTGCAACATATGTTGACCGTGAATTCGAGCTTAAGGACGGTATAGTTAAGGATATCGTCAAGGGTGATGTTTACACAATGATCTCCATTGAGAAGGATGTTCTCAAGTCAAAAATCGAGCAGAACATCATCATCTACAACGAGCTTGACAGAATTGACTTTGATACGCATATCAGCTGGCACGAGGATCAGAAGCTCCTTAAGGTATTCTTTGATGTTGACCTTCAGACGAAGAACTACACAAGGGATATCGCCTACGCCACGATGGAGTGCTGCTCATACAGATATAATCCGTATGACAAGGCAAAGTTTGAGGTCAATGCCCACAACTGGATTGATATGTCCGACGAGGATTACGGTGTGTCGCTCCTCAACGACTGTAAGTACGGTCACGAGGTTAACGAGCACAAGATGATCCTCACTCTCCTCAAGGCTCCGATCAAGCCCGATCCGAAGTCAGACAGAGGCGACCACTACTTCACATACTCGCTCTATCCCCATGCCGAGACATGGAAGAAGGCAAAGACCCTTGAAAGAGGACTTGAAATCAATCATCCGCTTGTTCCTGTTGAAATCAAGTCGGAGGGCGAAATGGGCGCGGACAGATCCTTCATCACTCTCACGAACGACAGCATGACCATTGAGGCTGTCAAGAAGTGCGAGGAGGAGGACGCTTACATCATCCGTATGGTTGAGAAGAAGGGCAGAAGCGTTGACGCAAGCGTTAAATTCTTCGCTCCCATCACCTACGCTGCGGAGTGCGACCTCATTGAAAGAAACGATGTTCCCGTTGACTTTGACGGCGACACAATCAGCTTCCATGCAACCCCGTTTGAAATCAAGAACTACAAAGTGAAGATCAAATAAAATGATTTTGAGAGGGCTGTTGCAGTAAAATGCAGCAGCCCGTTTTTTATATTATTATGAGTTTTGAAAAAGATTTAAGGAAACAAATAGAAGGCTATATCCTTTTCCCCGAAAACATTATCGACGAAGCAATAAAGAATAATTGCAAAAGCGTTGAGCTGCTCGACGAAAAGCAAATGGCGGATATCTGCGCCATAAGGCGCAGCAACTGCTCTGCGGCAAACAAATTCAAATATTCGCTCGACGAGCTTGATTTGATTATCAAAACCATAGACACCGATCCAACCTCGTCCTTTGCAAAGCTCAGGGATATAATAAGCCAGATCGAGTTTATTTTGGACGAATGAAACGGAGGAGACAATGGAAGAAAAGAAAAGACTGATTTATCCCGATGTTCTCAGAATTATTTCGATTTTTGCGGTAATTGTTCTTCACGCTGTCGGCGAGCTGTGGGGCTTGATCCCGATTCAAAGCAAAAGCTGGATTGCACTCACAATCATTGACAGTCTGTTTCGCTTTGCCGTTCCGGTTTTCGTTATGGTTTCGGGAGCTTTCATGCTCTCGCCCGAAAAGAACCGAGGAATCAAAGACCTTTATTCAAAGAATATTTTAAGGATTGTTACCTCCTTTATATTTTGGTCGCTGATCTATCTTGTTTATCATCAGACCTCCGATTATTTAGCCGACAAAAGCTCGTATGAATTCGATTTCAAGGCGATATTAAACAGCTTTCTGGCGGGCGAATATCATCTTTGGTTCATGTATATGATCGTCGGGCTTTATGTTGCGACGCCGATAATTCGCAAGCTCGTCGAAAAGAAATCAACGATGCACTATTTTTTGATGATTTGGTTTGTGTTCTGTCTTGGTGTAAATTTCATAAAGCTTATACCGAATGTTGGCAGCTACGCCTACACAGCCCTCGGCCTGTTTAAGATTTCCGTTGCTGTTAAATTCAGCGGATACTATGTTCTCGGCTATTATTTGCACAATTATGAAATAAAAAAGCCGATAAGAATTTTAACATATATTCTTGCAGCTTTGGGCACAATCGGCATGGCGTTAGTTACGGTTTTGAAATCCATCGACTCAAACGAGCAGGTTACAAAATATATCTCATATCTTCTTCCAGTGACTTTTTTTCAATCAACTGCTGTTTTTCTGTTTGTCAAAGAAAAATTTACAGATATTGATCTGTCAAAAAAAACACAAAATACAATATATAC
>CAVFTC010000117.1:0-4659 GCA_963625295.1 Bacteroides faecis | reverse complement strand
TGATTACCGTAATAAACATCCTTTATTCCCTTGTAATCATATTCGACCTCACCGCCGTAAACGAGAATTACCGCCGGTTCAAGAACACGAATCATTTCGTCCATGCCTGTTTTCCAGACACGAAAAGAAGCTTCTTCTCGCTTTACTCCGATAGTCGATACCGCAACGACCGAACCTTTCTCAATGCCGGCGAAGCAGAAAGAGAATGTTTCAGGCTCTGCCCACGATATCGTCGGAATCACACATACTCCGCAATCCTGCAAGAACTGACCTATCAATCGGCTTCGATAGACATTCCATATCTTCATTGCCATAGGCATGTCCATATAAAGGCTGAAATCGGGAGATAAAAAGCAAGCATATTCGGCTATCTTTTCAACATATTCCTGTGGAGAAGTCCATAAACGCTCGAATTGATAATCGTCTATACTGATTTTAGTTTTGGTGCAAATTCGTTGTGGTTCGCAATGCCGATCACAGAGCTGCTGGTTCTGATTTGTGCCTGTGCAGCAATAAAAAAACACAAAAGCACTGTAAAATACCGAAGTAAACAGCTGTTCCTCTTGTATATTTTTACTTGCATTGAGAAAAATGATATGATACAATTACAAAAGCATAATCGCATAATTGAGGTGTGCGAATTGCCCATACTGTCTTTTATTTCACGCAGTATTTTTACTTTGGAGGAAAAGTCATGGATTATTTGAAATACATTAACATAAAGCAGGGCACGGATTCCGTTTCGCGTTTTTCCAACGGAAACACCCTTCCTCTCGTTCAGCTTCCGTTCGCCATGGCGGGATATTCGGCACAAACCGAGGATAAAGGCGGCTGGTTCTATCACCCATCCCACAGAAGCCTTGAGGGCATAAGACTCACACATCAGCCAAGCCCGTGGATTTCGGACTACGGCACATTTCTTTTTACGCCGCAGACAGGCGAAATCAGGGATTCCGCAAGCAGCGCATGGTCGGGCTACCGCCCCGAGGAGGCGATAATGACGCCTACCTACATGAAGCTCCGTTTTCTTCGTTCAAGAACCGACCTTGAGCTTACCCCTGCAGAGCGCAGCTGTAAAATAAGGCTCACCTATCCCGAGGGAAGAACCCCGTACTTCACGGTTTTTCCTATTTTCGGCAGCTATACATTTGACTTTGATTTTGAAAACAACCGCCTGCTTTGTACAACAGACGGTGCAAGAGGCTCTTTTCATAAGGACTTCAAAACCTATCTTGTCGTTCAGTTCAAGTCAAAGCTTGACCCCGAAAAATCATATAAAAAAGACGGCGAGTTCATTCATGCGGCGCTTTGCGGCACAGCTGTCGAAGCCGATATCGCCTCATCATACATTAGCTTTGAACAGGCACTTGAAAACATGAAGCAGGACTGCGCAAGCAAGAGCTTTGACGAGCTTCACTCCGAGGGAGACGGCATCTGGAACGAATATCTTTCGAGGATTGAGATCGACCCGGTTGATGAAAAGCAGATGAAAACCTTCTATTCCTGCATGTACAGAACCGGACTTTTTCCGCACAAGGCATATGAAATTGACAAGGACGGCAACCGGCTTCACTATTGTCCGTTTGACGGCAGAACTAAAAACGGTGTAAGATACACCGACAATGGCTTTTGGGACACATACAGGACGGAATTTCCTCTTTTGGCAATGATTGCGAGAAAGGAATATGCCGAAATGCTTGAGGGCTTCATCGTTGATTATAAGGAGGGCGGCTGGCTTCCGAGATGGCCGTCTATCGGCGAGAGAGGCTGTATGCCCTCTACCCTGCTTGATGCAATTATTGCCGATGCGGCGGTTAAGGGAATAATCGGCGGCGAGCTTCTTGAAGCTGCGCTTGAAGGTATGCTTTACCACGCAAATCATGACTCGCACCACCCCGACCTCGGCAGAACCGGTGCACAAGCCTATGTAAAATACGGCTATGTTCCGATGGATATTGTCGGCAACAACTGCGTTAACCTCACTCTTGATGCGGCATACGGCGACTACTGCATTGCGCAGGTCGCAAGAGTGCTCGGTAAAAACGAAATAGTTGACGAGTACATGAAGCGTTCAAAGAATTATAAAAATCTTTTCGACCCTGAAACGGGCTTCATGAGAGCGAAAGCGACAGACGGCAGCTTTAAAGAGCCGTTTGACTGCTTCGACTGGGCGGAGGAATACACAGAGGGCAGCGCATGGCAGTCGTCCTTCTCCGTCCCGCATGACATTGACGGTCTTGCCGAGCTTTACGGCGGCAAGGATAAGCTTATTGCAAAGCTGGACGAGCTTTTTGCAGCTCCACCGGTCTATTGCACGAGCGGCTATGGCTCGGAAATTCATGAAATGACGGAAATGGCTGCCGCCGATTTCGGTCAGTGCGCCATATCAAATCAGCCGAGCTTCCACCTGCCATATATGTTTGCCGCACTCGGCGAAAAGGAAAAGAGCGAATATTGGGTCAAAAGGCTTTGCGAGGAAGCGTTCAGCTACACGGACGACGGCTTCCCGGGCGATGAGGACAACGGCGCAACGGCGGCATGGTATGTACTCTCCACGCTCGGAATTTACGACATATGCCCGGGCAAGAACGAATACATCAAACTCCAAAAGCTTTGCAAGAGCGTAAAAATCCTCGGTAAAGAGATATAATGTCAACACCGCTTCAGGGTTCGGCTTTCCGCACCCTGAAGCGGTGTTGTTCAATATTACCTTAACTCTTGAATGAGTGTTTTTTCATTGCGGTTTTTTCTCTTGATTTTTTCCGTCTGAATGGTGTACAATATGCTGTGAGGTTCATGACCGTTTTGCGGTTACATAATGAATCCAAAGTCAGTTCGTGACCATCCTGACTTGAGGTAATACTGCACAAATTACATGCTTTGCTGAACATTTGCGTTTCAAAATTGTACGGTGTTGCCTTAAAACAAAACTAAGGAGCAACAAAAGTATGAAGAAAATGAAAAAAGGTACGGCATACACCGTACAGGCTGCGCTGATAGCAGCGATCTATGCGGCGTTGACCTACGCCGTCGCTCCGCTTTCATTCGGAGCAACGCAGTTCAGAATTTCCGAGGCACTGACCGTCTTGCCGGTTTTCACTCCGGCTGCGATTCCCGGTCTTGCGGTCGGGTGCGTAATTGCCAATATCGGCAGTCCTTACGGACCAATCGACATCCTTCTCGGAACAGTAGCAACAATTCTTGCCGCACTGATGACAAGGCTCACACGAAGCGTTAAATTCAAAAATATCCCTCTGCTCTCGCTGCTTTTTCCGACGATTTTCAACGGAATAATCATTGGGGCGGAAATAATGATGTTCACACCCGGCAAAGCAGGAATCGTCGGATTTTTGACATCGGCATCGGGAGTTGCGCTCGGCGAAATTGTTGTCTGCTACACTCTCGGAATTCTGCTTTATATCGGACTTGATAAAACCAAAGTATTCAAAAAGCTTGGTGATTAAATGAAAATCGGATTTTTAATAAAAGATCTCTCCTCAGGCGGAGCGGAAAGAGCGACGGTTTCTCTCGCAAATTATTTTGCGCTTCATTCACAGGAGGTTGTGATAATAACCTTTAACGGCGGCAACAGCTTTTATCCGCTTGAAGATCTTGTAGCAGTTCACAATGCCGATCTCGGTGAGCTTGAACAATCGACATCACTCAAAAGACTTTTCGGTTCAATAAAAAGAATTTTCGCAATCAGAAGGCTTGTTAAGTTGCAGCAGCTTGACATTCTTATTGGCATGAGCTTTGCAATGACCTGGTACACCGTACTCGCTACGATGCTCACGAAAACAAAATCAGTCGGCACGGAACGAAGCAATCCGTTCAGATACAAGGCAACGAAGCTCAACACTTTTCTCAGAAAATTCTTTTACAATTTCACTGACGGCTATGTTTTTCAAACACGCAGAGCCGCCGAGTTTTTCGGCAATAAAAAAAGTAAGCGCGATATAATTATCCCAAACGCTATATTCAACGAAACGATTTATACTCTCTCCCCTCCTGCCGAGCGAAAAAAAATAATCTGCGCTACGGGCAGACTGATAAAGCTGAAACGATTTGATCTGCTTATTGACGCATTTGCGAGAATCGCAGACCAAATCCCCGACTATATGCTTTTTATTTTCGGCGAGGGCGAGGAAAAAGAGGAGCTTGAAAATCAAATTGAATATCTCGGATTAAAGAACCGCATCTTTCTTGCCGGAACAGATCCGCAGGCTGTTAAGTTTGTAAATTATGCCTCGGTGTTCGTTCTTTCATCGGATTTTGAGGGTATGCCGAACGCATTGCTCGAAGCGCTTGCAATGGGCGTGCCTTGCGTTTCAACACGCTGCGAAATGGGTCCCGACGAGCTGATCGAGAACAGAGTAAGCGGAATTCTTACTGATGTCGGAAGCAGCGAACAGCTCGGCAAAGCGATTCTTGAGATCATCGAAAATCCCGATTTAGCGAAGAAGCTTTCCGAAAACGGAAGAAAGCTTCTTAAAACACATTCAATAGATACTATCAGCCGTCAATGGCTTGACTATCTTAACCGCATATAATAACCCCCTCAAAACTCTGTCTTAAACGATTTGAGCTTTGAGGGTAATTTTTTATTTAAGGCGATACCGCACAATTTAGGTGTGCGGATTGCGCAGTAAGATTTTTCGT
>CAVFTC010000116.1:0-4673 GCA_963625295.1 Bacteroides faecis | reverse complement strand
TAACATCTATCGTGGGGCGACCATCGGTCGTCCTCGTTGTTTTCTGCTGACTTTAGCGGACGAGCAATGCTCGCCCCTACAAAATTCATTCCAATTATGCGCAAACAGAATTTTTGTATCTCTGTAAATTCTAATGCAGCATTTTATTTACACAGGTCTAACATCTATAATCTACCGTCTTCCGTCTAACATCTATCAATCCTGCTTGACGGTGGCGAGGTTTACTCCGCAGCTTTGCAGGACATCGGCGTCCGTACTGTCACGGTTGCCGTCACGGTTGCAGTCTGCGGCGAGCCATTTCACCGTTCCAATTTGCTCCTCGTTCAACATTCCGCCATATATCGCCTGTGCAAGGACGGCATCACCGCCGTCGATTTTGCCGTCGCCGTTGATATCACCGTAAATCAGAACATAATAAGTATCAACGAGCTTTCCGCCGTTGGTATAAACCTCGACCTTGCTTCCCGTTCCCGTGCCGTCATGCTCATAACGGTAACCGTCGGCAACCGTAACATATTGCGACAGGTCAAGCTTTCCGGCATCAAGTCCCGATATCGTCTTATTGGTGTTGTCTATAACCGTCGAAGTGCCCGCTTTGGCAAACAATGCGTCATTGTTATATGTAATAACATCAGAAGTATATGCCTTAATCGTAAAGTTTCCAAAATTTGAAGAATCTGCTGTATCTTCCCAGTTCCAACCATTATAATAATAGCTCTGTCCCGCTTCATGATAAGCATCAAGATAAGAGGTAGCTTCAGCCGGTTCTACGGGGACAACAATGTTATTTGTTCCGAGCTTCTTGTACTTTACAGCAACGGCAAATGTTTCGCCCTTTGTGACTTGATAAGGATTATCAAATTTAACAGTATAAAAGCCTCTCTCTTCGCAGTGAATAGTAGCAGTAGCTCCAACGGTGCTTTCTTCATCAAGAAAATCAGGGTTGTTTACATTGCCGTATACGGTGACAACGCAGTCATAAGGGGCGTATTTCTGTATTTCAAAGCTACAGGCATCCACTGTTTCGGTTCCGTTTGCGGTGAAAACATTGGCAATAGTAAATGTATTTGCCGATGACTGCATACCATAATTGGTCATTACTCCGTTGTACTGATAGTTGTTATCGTAGTCTCCGGCGGGTTTTGCTACGATTTCAGTAAAATCATAAATATTCGTGTCGTAATAAGACATCCAAAAATATCCGTCTCCTTTTAAATTGGACCCCCAACTATTTTTTATAAGCCATGCGCCATCTCCGGCGGGAGTATCCCTAAAATTTGAGGCGGAAATAGTATCGTCCCAGCCGACAACGGTAACAGCATGATTGATTAGCGTTGCTCCAGAGGATGATTTGAAGTCTCCTACGCAATTATAAAAACCAACCCCGCTTATATATTGCATGTAAATACTTCTATAATACATTGACATTTCGGTTGCGCCATATGTCATTATAGAACTTTTTACAGCCTCCACATTGGAAGGGTCTATAATTTGGGCAGAAACAAGCTCATAGTCATGTTCAAACATGTTATTGACATCGTAAGCTGGTTTGCTTCCGCTTTTGTTATACTGACTAACAGCTTCTTTATATGAAAACTTAGTTTCAGTTGTCCAACCCGACCATCGACTTACGGTGGTAAAGGCGTCAAAATGACTGCCGCCGCACAAAAATGTATTCGTAGAAAGTATGCGTCTGTCTCTTTGAACGGGAATCGTAGAGTCTTCAACATAGTTGCCATCTCTAAAATAAACAAGATGAGACTCTGAAAGGTCAACACTATCTTTTGTTTCATAACCCTGAGCTATGAGGCTCGATTCAGCAGCTGCACAGAACGAAAATGACCAACAAGTTCCGAACGGGTTCTGATTTTTGACTGAAGTAACCAAGCCCTTATCTCTTGAGTCCCAACTTGTAGGAATATCCGCAGCCGTTACCGTTGCTGATTCCTCCTCTAAAGGAGTAACATCAAAGCCAGAGGTTGAGACCTCTTGTTTGTTATCTTCTTCAGGAACGATGTTACCATCGTCATCGACGAGGATTGAATAATAAGAGCCATCGTCATTGTATATAAATTCCTCAGACAAACCGGTGACTTCGATTTTTCTGGCTTCGGCGGCTATGACTGACATCGGCAGCATTGAAATGATGAAAACCACGGTCAATAAAACAGTTAGCGTCTTTTTCATAAAATCCTCTCCATAACAAAGCAACCAAGGGTCGCTGAAATTTCTCTACTATTATAACAGATTTTTTCAAAAATGAGCAGAAAGTGGTATGAAATGCAGTTTTTTGGGTATGAAATGTTTATTTAGTGGGAATTACGGTTAATCTTGTCTGTTGATTTTCTTAATATTATGTGTTACAATCGCTATGTAAGCGCCGGCAATCGGTCGGCAGCCACAAAAAATATCGGAAGGCAGCGAAGAAAATGATAAGAAAAATTATCAAAATCGACGAAGAAAAATGCAACGGCTGCGGAGCGTGTGTTTCCGCCTGCCACGAGGGCGCAATCGGATTGGTTGACGGCAAAGCGAGGCTTATGCGTGACGACTTCTGCGACGGTCTCGGCGACTGCCTGCCCACCTGCCCCACGGGTGCGATAAGCTTTGAGGAGCGAGAGGCGGCGGACTACGACGAAAAGGCCGTTGAACAAAGCAAGCTGAAAAAGGGCGTTGCGCATCACGCCGGTTGCCCCGGCTCAAGGCTCAGCAGAATTCTGCATGACCATGGCTCACAAAGCAATGTAAAAGCCGAAAGCAGGCTTTCGCAGTGGCCGGTTCAGATAAAGCTCGTGCCGGTCAATGCCCCGTACTTTGACGGTGCGGATCTGCTCATTGCCGCCGACTGCACAGCCTTCGCCTACGGAAATTTCCACAACGATTTTATCAAAGACAAAATAACCCTTATCGGCTGCCCGAAGCTCGACAGCGTGGACTACTCCGAAAAGCTGTCGGCGATTTTGGCGATCAACGACATTAAAAGCGTTACCGTCGTTCGCATGGAAGTCCCCTGCTGCGGCGGAATTCAGATGGCGGTCAAAAAAGCGCTTGAGGCAAGCGGCAAGAATATTCCGCTGAACATCACGGTGATTTCCACCGACGGAAAAATCATAAGCAAATAAAACACAAGGCACGGCGAAAAAACCGTGCCTTAAAATTTTGTTCACTTACATCTTGAAGCCTGTCATGTTAACAACGGACGAGGCAGCAGCCGTACCCGATGAGCCCATAACGCTCGAAAGCTCAAACTTGAAATCGAACTTGGCGTTGAGGGAAACGAGGTTGCCGTTTGAAGCGTTAACAACTGCCGTGATAACAGCGCCGCTGTAGCTCTCGTTGATATTTGCGCTGCCGCAAAGAGGAACCTCCGAGATAGCGGACATAACATTCTCCGCAGTCTTGTGATCCCAGTAATCCTTATCGTTATCGCCGCAAGCAAGTCCGCTTCTGTCCAGCGGAGAGTTGTTTGACGAAACAACCTTGCCGCCCTTAACGGAGCTTGAACCGTCCTTAATTTTAAGCGTGATGGTGTAGTTGCTGCCGCTCTTTGTGCAGGTTGCGCTTGTAACATCGCTCGTCGTGAGCTTAGAAGCCTTGAAATACTTGTTGTACTCGTTAGCTTCCGCAGCGGTGATATTCTTGCTGAATTTGTTTTCGTCGCCTACGCCCATGAATTTGTAAACAATGCTCTTGGAAGCCTTGAGGGCTGCGCCGGATTCATATGACTTCTCGGTCGTTGTTCTTGTCTTGTTAAAGGCAGCCTTTTTGGAAGCGACCTTAGCCGTAGCCGTGTTATAGTAATTAACGATCTGAGCTACGCCTGTCGGAATTGAAGAACCCGCATTAGCGGTTGTTTTCGCTGTTGAAGAATTGTTGTCGCCGCTCGAGCTGTTGCCCGAATCGGCAGCCGTTGTTACCTCGCCACCGTCGGCCTCCGTCGGAGTTTCGCCGTTGGCGTCGGTCGGAACTTCACCGTTGGCGTCGGTCGGAACTTCGCCGTTATCGCCGTTATCAATAACATCGTCGCCCGATGTATCCGATATTGAGGAATCGCCCTTCTGCTCCGAAGCCTTCTTGACCGCATCGCACATCTTGCCTGTATTTACAACGGCGGTGACGCAGATTGCAATAACGCAGGCGAGAGCGGTAATGCTCTTGGCAAGCGTTTTCTTGGAATCAATATCCATCGGAGTTTTTTCTTTTTTAGCCTTCTTGGCTTTCTTTTCTTTCTTTGCCTTTTTAGTCTCGACAGCTTCCTCGTTCGGATCTGCCGAGCCTTTCTTTTTCTTGCTCATGATATTCTGCCCCTTTCGAGATCATAATTTATTATATTATACTTTTTTTGCAAGAAAAAGTAAATGAGCTATGTTACAAAAAACGGACAGATTTTTTGTGCAAGTTGCAATAAAGAGCAAATGCCATGAAAATAGCACCGCCGAAGTGTATCAGCGGTGCTTGCAGCTTGTAGAAAAAACCTAAAGCTCATGTGAGTTTTAGGGCTTTAAAGTTGAAATAGAATAAAAAATTGAACAACGAGGAGAAATTGGGAGAAGGCGCACGCGTATGCAGCCTTTTCCACCTGTGTACTGCATATTTTTTCAGGTTCATGGCAGCAAATTTAAGGCAATACCGCACAATTGGGGTGTGCGAATTGCGCAGTAAGATTTTTCGTC
>CAVFTC010000115.1:0-4788 GCA_963625295.1 Bacteroides faecis | reverse complement strand
GGCATACCCGATGGAATTTTTTGAAGATATTTTTAAAAGCTTCCGGCCGTTCGGCTTTATCGGCAAACCGATAAATGAGGAGCTGCTGTTTGCCCACATTGATAATATTATTGAAAAGAGCACGAAAAAAGAAGCCCTTGACTTCTCGTCTAAGGGCATAGCACACAGTATTCCGCTAAATAATATTATGTATATCGAAAGTCACGGTAGGCAGAAATTTATATTTACGAAAAGCGATGTTTACATTTCAAACATTTCTTTTGACGATATAATTTCAAAATTAAATTCGGATTTTTCAAGAAGCCACATTGCATACATAGTCAATCAAAATTATGTCTCAAAAATTATCAATAACAGTTGTTTGCTTACGAACAACAAGGTGATCCCGATAAGCAGAAAATATAAGAAGGGATTTCTGTCATCTTTTTTTGTCTTTAAGGAGAGTAATCAAACATGAGTGAAACGGTACTGAATATTTCTTACATAATAATACAGCTTGCGTTCGGTTTTTTGCCCGGATTATTTTTGAATATGATCCAAGAATCGAAGTTCAGACGACCGGTCATCAATGTTCTGATAATGGCTCTTTTATGGGATATCCCGTTCGTTTTGAGCTATATCATGGGGACTAAGCAGCCGTTCGGAATACTGTCCCTGCTGTTGATTTGTGTTGTTGCCGTTCTTATTTACAAGAGCAGTTTATTTGACAGGATATTTGGCATTGTATTATATTTCATAATTTTAGTGCCAATGGAGATTTTGGCATATTCGATTCTTCAAATAAACATGGATATCAACTCTAAGGAATTTGCCGTCATCTCGGCAGCACTCAGCTTTTTCCTTACCTGTATTGGTTTGTTTACGGTCGGAAGCATTATCAAAATCAGGAGCAAAAACAATTTTAAAAGAAGCACGCTGCTGTATTTGGTAATACCGGCAAGTCAAATTTTAGTTTTCTATTTGCTTTCTTTCCTTTTTGTAAATGCCTTTAAGCAGGGCGACATCTGGAGCAACAATTTGCAGAAAATAACCCCCGTTATACTGATTGGAATAATAACGCTCTACATAGGAACGGATATTTGGATTTTTAAGCAGTACGCCAAAAGTATCAATGCCGAAAAGCTGAAAGCCGAGAATACGATTCTTGAAGAAAAAAACAAGCTGAATTATCAGTATTTCAGCGACTTGACCGAGAATGAGCTTGAGCTTAGAAAAATCAAGCACGATATCGGCGGAGCATTGGAGATTGTCAAGGAGCTTATTTATGAGGAGAATGATGTAAAAAGCGCAGAGCGTCTTTTTGATGAGCTTTCCGAAACCGTTCGGCATATCGACACAGGCTATTATTGCAAAAACAGCTTGATAAACGCAATTGTAGCGAACAAGTCGAAGATTTGCAAAAAAGAGAATATCAAATTTGATGTTACGATCTCAGTCGATGAAAATATCGGAATAAATGATTCGGATATTTGCCGTGCGCTGTTGAATATGCTGGATAACAGTATTGAAGCAAACATGGCATTGGACGATAGCGTCGGCAAATTCGTTTCACTGTCAATAAAGAATCTTGACGGATACCTTTATATAAAAATCGAAAACCCCTGCGTTGCGCCTGTTATTGACAAGAAAACCTCTAAGAAAAATAAATCCGAGCACGGCTACGGACTGAAAATATTGGAGCAGTTTGCAAAGGATTATGACGGAATGTTCACAATAACGAACGCTGAAAATTCCGTTTCAAGTCTGCTGACGCTGAAAACAGCCTGATTAAAACAACAAAACCGTTACATCTCCATTGCGGATGGTGTAACGGTTATATTTTTAAATTATAGTGCCGCCGCCGACGACGATATCTCCGTCATAGAAAACCACTGCCTGACCGGGAGCAATCGCACGCTGGGGCGTTTCAAAATCGACGCTGACATTTCCGTTTTCGAGCGGAGCTATTACGGCGTCGGTTTCCTTCTGTCTGTACCTTACCTTTGCCTTGACCTTCATTGGCTCGGTGAGCTTTTCGATCGAGATGAAATTAAGGTCGGTCGCTTCAAGGTGATCCGAGAATAAATCGTCATTCGAGCCGAGCACGACACGGTTCTTTGCAAGATCCTTGCTGACAACATAGTACGGTGCTTTTGCCGCAATGCCCAGCCCCTTGCGCTGACCTATCGTGTAGTTGATTATGCCCTTATGTCTGGCGATAAAGTTGCCGTCACGATCCACAAAATCTCCCTCGCTGAAGCGGAATCCGCACCAGTCCTCAATGAAGCGGGCATAGTCGCCGTCGGGGACGAAGCAAATATCCTGGCTGTCATGCTTGTCCGCATTGACAAAGCCCTGCTCCTCGGCAATTTTTCTTGCCTCATGCTTGGTCATTCTGCCGAGCGGAAAAAGAATTCTGCCGAGCTGCTCCTGCGTGAGCGAATATAAAACATAGCTCTGATCCTTTGTGTCGTCCGCCGCCTTGCGGAGAATCCAGCGACCTCTTTCTTCGTCATATTCGTTGATGGCGTAGTGACCGGTCACAACATAATCAAATTGCAGCTCCTTGGCTCTGTGCATGAGCTGGTCAAACTTGATGTACCTGTTGCAGTCAATGCACGGGTTCGGCGTTCTGCCGTTGCGATATGCGTCAACGAATCGTTCGATAACCTGCAGCTTGAAATTATCGGTGTAATTGAAAACATAATAGGGTATGCCGAGCCTGCTTGCAACGCTCCTTGCGTCCTCAACATCGTCGAGTGAGCAGCATGTCCTTTCCTTTTTTATGCCGATATCCTCGTTGTTGTAAAGCTTCATCGTGACGCCGATCGCCTCGTAGCCCTGCTGAGTTATCAGATAAGCAGCGACGGAGCTGTCAACTCCGCCGCTCATGGCAATCATAGCCTTTTTCATGGCTTAGCCCTCGTGACCGCAGCCCTCGCAGCTTTCACAGCTGCCGCCGCAGTCGCTGCCGAACACATTGGGGTCAAGCTCAAGTCCGTTCTTGGTGTAATAATCCTTGAGAGCCGCCTTGACAGCCTGCTCGGCAAGCACGGAGCAATGTATCTTTGCCGGCGGAAGTCCGTCAAGAGCCTCAACAACAGCCTTGTTGCTGAGCTTGAGAGCGTCCTCGATTTTCTGACCCTTGATCATCTCGGTTGCGATCGAGCTTGTTGCAATCGCAGAAGCGCAGCCGAAGGTGTTGAACTTAACATCCTCAATTTTACCGTCCTTGATTTTGAGGTACATTTTCATTATATCTCCGCACTTTGCATTGCCGACCTCGCCGACGCCGTCAGCGTCATCCATTTTGCCGAGGTTTCTCGGGTGCTGAAAGTGGTCCATTACCTTTTCACTGTACAGCATAGTAGTCCTCTCCTTTCATTATTCTCTCCCAAACGGGGGACATATCACGGAGCATCGAAACAATTTTCGGAAGCTCCTGAATTATATAATCAATTTCTTCCTCGGTGTTGTATTCGCAGAGAGAAAGACGGAGCGAACCGTGAGCAATCTCATGCGGCAAGCCGAGTGCAAGCAGAACATGGCTCGGGTCGAGCGAACCCGAGGTGCAAGCCGAGCCGGAAGAACCGCAGATTCCCTTGAGGTCAAGGTGAAGCAGAAGCGACTCGCCCTCGATTCCCTCAAAGCAGAAGCTGACATTGCCGGGCAGACGGGGCGAACGGCCGCCGTTTACTCTTGAACGGGGAATGATTTCGAGGATGGTGTCGATAAGCTTGTCCCTTAATCCGCTGACATAGGCAATGTTCTTGTCCATGTCCTCACAGCATCTTTTGAGTGCCGCCGCCGTGGCGACGATAGCGGGAGTGTTGGTTGTGCCGGGACGCTTGTTTCTCTCTTGAGCGCCTCCCTGCATGAAGCCCATAAGAGGAATACCCTTGCGGCAGTAGAGAGCACCGATTCCCTTGGGACCGTGGAATTTATGAGATGAGAACGAGAGCATATCAATGTTCTGTTCCTTAACATTGATCGGAAGATGTCCGATGGCCTGGACAGCGTCGGTGTGGAAATACACGCCCTTTTCCTTACAGATTGCGCCTATTTCCGGAATGGGCTGAACCGTTCCGACCTCGTTGTTTGCATACATTATTGTGACAAGGCAGGTGTCGTCTCTGAGAGCCTTTTTGAACTCGCCAAGACGAACATAGCCGTCCTCGTGAACATCGAGGTATGTTACCTCAAAGCCTTCTTTTTCAAGCTTCATCAGCGTGTGAAGAACGGCGTGATGCTCAAAGGTTGTTGAAATAATGTGCTTTTTGCCTTTTTTCTCGCCGAGATGTGCGGCATTGGTGATAGCCCAGTTGTCGGCCTCCGTACCGCCGGAGGTGAAGTAAATTTCGTTCACTTCTGCGCCGATAGCGTCGGCAATGTCACGCCTTGCCTGCAAAACTGCGGCGGCAGCCTCCTGACCCAAATGATGCAGGCTTGAAGCGTTGCCGTAGTTGTTTTTCAAACAATCTACCATAGCGTCAAGTGCTTCGGGGCAGAGAGCTGTTGTTGCAGCATTGTCTGCATAAACAGTTTTCATAAAAATCGCCTGACTTTCTTTTTGTTTTTGGATTTAAACAAAGTTGAAAGCAATGACTAAATCCTGATAATGGTATTTTAAGGCAACACCGCACAAATTGAGGCGCACGCCTTGTTCGATAACCGCTGACAATTGCACTCTGATTTAATCAACGGTTACCCTTGAATATGTTTCCATCATGTTGCACAAAAATTCTTTGACTTGCGTCAGCAAGCCTGCAAAATTTTTGTACAACCTGACGAAAAATCTTACTGCGCAAT
>CAVFTC010000114.1:0-4816 GCA_963625295.1 Bacteroides faecis | reverse complement strand
TCCATGCAACATTCTGACCGAAATGGTCTGTTCCGTTTTGGTTCTTGGTTCTAATTGCCGTACCCACAGGCTGAATATACGGCTTATATACATATGTATAAGCATAAGCAACCTTGGTCTGACCGTCGAGCTTATCGACAAATGTAGCCTTCCACTCGATGTAGTAGCCCTTTGTTGCGGCAAGAAGATACGGAGAGGTACTTTCACGAGTGATCGTTGTGTCGATCTTGTTGCCGGCAACCGTATAATAGATATACGAGGTTACGCCGCTTGTGTCGTAGGCTCTCAGAGGAGTGCTGTAGGACGCAAGCTTGATATTACAGTTAGCGTTTGCATAGTCCGCCGTCGTGGTGGTCGTACCGGTATTTGCGTAAGCCGTCATCGCCGTCATATCACTCTTAAGATAGTTATATGAAATTGAAATCTGACTTGCGTTTTCATAGTAGAAGTAAAAATTACCTGCTGAATTTTCACCTGTTCTGAGAGTTTGAAGGTTCGACAAAGAATCAACCGTTGAATCTACAAACCACTGGTAGCTGTACTTGCCCTGAGCTGTATATCCTGTCAGAGACGGCTCAAGATATATCTGCTCCGGAACATAGAAGTACACATTGCTTACATCGTTATCGGAAACCGTTACGGCCGGACTTGTGTCAACCGCCGAGCCGAGAAGCGCTCCGATATCAAAGCAAACAAAGGTTGTTAGCATGAGCGTCAGTGCCAGTATTACCGCCAACGCTTTCCTGCCTGTTCGATGAATTTTTCTCATTTGAAGTCCTCCTTTTCGATAAGACTATACCGGTTATAGGAATTATAGCATTTATATTGCGAATAGTCAATAGAAATTATATTTTTTGTCATTATTTAACTATAACGAGCAAAAAAACTATAAAATTCATCACAACATACATATAATAAATGCAAAAATTTGTTCATTTTCAATTTATTTGAATATAATTGCAGTCTTGCGGAATGCTATTATCGAGAAATAATCGGGAGATGAAGAAATGGTAGATAAGATCTCATTGATATTGGTTATCATCGGAGCCGTCAACTGGGGCTCGATCGGACTTTTCAAGTTTGATATCGTCGGCTGGATTTTCGGCGGTCAGGACGCAATCGTGAGCAGAATTATTTTTACGATCGTCGCACTCGCCGGAATCTGGTGCATTTCAATGCTTTTCAGAGACAAGAGAGAGCTTGAAGTCGGCACTTCGATGGAATAAGAGATCGAAACCGCAGGGCACTGAAAATGTCCTGCGGCTTGCTTTTAGGCAATACTGCGCAATCCGTACACCTCAATTGTGCGGTATTGCCTTTATTTTCTGCTGTTGTAATCCCTTTCGATTTCTTCGCTCCAATCCGCCTGCAGCGGAGCGCAAGCTCTTACTTTTTCGACTGCTTTTGAAACTGCCTCGTACACTATCGCCGTTCCCTTGCTGTCCGCATTGTAATTTACGGCTCTGTCGCCGCCTATTCCAAAGCTGTCTGCTGTTTCTGCCGCATCAATATTCGCCCCGATAAAAATGAATTCCCAACCGAAATTTTTCTTCAGCTTTTCAATCGTTTTTCTGACGCTGTCCGCCGAATAGATATGGCTGGCATTTTCGCAGCCGTCCGTCGTTATGACAAACAGCGTATGTGCCGGAACATCCTCGGGTCTTGCATATTTATGTATATTGCCGATATGGTGAATTGCGCCGCCGATCGCATCGATAAGCGCAGTGCAGCCCCTGACAACATAATCCTCCCCTGTCATTTTCGGGACTTCGGAAAGCTTGACTCTGTCATGCAGAACCTCGGAAACGCTGTCAAAGAGTACCGTTGAAACATAACATTCGCCATCTCGCCTTTTCTGTTCTTCGATCATCGAATTAAAGCCGCCGATCGTGTCCTTTTCCAATCCCGACATTGAGCCGCTTCGGTCAATGATAAACACAAGCTCCGTGATATTGTTTTTCTTTTCTTTCATGATGATTACCTCCAAAAAATAATGTGGTCGTTCGGTCTTTCAACCTTACAACCACATTATAATCACTTTTTCGGTTATTATGGTCGCTTGCCATGCGACACTTTTTACTATCCGAGTAAAACTTGGTCAAATGCAAACAGCGCTTCGTTTATTTCGAAAATATTGTAATTGCCGTTCACTATAAAATACTCGATTATTATATCGAATTTGTTGCTGTGGGAAAGTGCAAAGCCTGCCTTCATCAGTAAATCCTTCGTTTCGTTAAGATCAAGCTCAAGTGCGATCGCAAAGGCGATCGCCGTGGTTTTGCTCGTCTTGTAATGCACATCGGAGCGAATTTTTGAAAAAAGCTTTCTGTCCACATTTGCCTTTTTGTAGCACTCGGAATCGGTCATGCCCTTTTCGTCGATCTTGCGAAGAAGCATTTGTGAAAAGCTCTCATCTATCTGCTTCAAGGCATCATCAAGGGTTATCGAAGGCAGTTCAGCTCTATGCAACGGTATATCATTTTTCGCACATTTTAATGTTCTATCCGGCTCCACCGCCAACGGCATAGTTTGGCGAATCTCTTCGAAGGCAATATGTTCTTCAACATAATGCTCGTCTATGTATTCCCTGATATTATCGACAAGCTTACGGCTGATATCAAAGCTCTTTCGATCAAAGACAACAATGTATACGGTCATGTCGTTTTCCAACAAAAACGAGCCGATTTCGTCCACGGCGACCTGCAATGCCTTATCCTTGGGATATCCGTAAGCTCCTGTCGATATCAACGGAAAAGCAACGCTCTCGCAGTCATTTTCCTTTGCCAATAAGAGTGCTTCACGGTAACATGAGCGCAAAAGCTTTTCCTCGCCCAGGTGTCCGCCCTTCCAAACAGGGCCGACGGCGTGAATGACATACTTGCACGGAAGATTATATCCGCCCGTAATTTTTGCCTTACCCGTCTTGCAGCCCCTGAGCTTCATACATTCAAAAAGAAGCTTTCTGCCTGCCGCTTTATGTATTGCTCCGTCAACTCCGCCACCGCCGAGAAGCGTTGAATTGGCAGCGTTGACAATGGCGTCGCAGTCCATTTTTGTTATATCGTTTCTAACAATCTGTAAAGGCATTTTTATATTCCCCAATCAAATAAAATTGCGCTCAAGTCCGTCCGCAACCTCAAATATACGGTCTGTCGATAAGCCCAACGCAACTGCGACAACAATCGCAACGATAACAATTATTGCGATGAGCAAATATGCGCACCAAAACGACCTTGCAAAGTTTTTGCGATTGGTGTTTCCGTCGCTGAAACAGAAAACAAGATTGAGTATCAATCCGATAAACGGAATTGAAAACAGGATAGAATATCCGAAATATGCCCAGGGACTGAGCGGTCTGAATTCCTCCGGACCGTTATAATTATACTTTGCCATTTTTATTATCCTTTCTTAATGTAAATCAATTATACTTCGGCAGCCAATCGCCGTGAGCCTCAAACAGATCGTCAACCAATTTGATTGTGTCGTCGATCGAAAGCTCGGACGAAACATGGGGATCCATCATGGCCGCCTGATAAACGACCTCCTTCTTGCGTGTTACCGCCGCCTCAATCGTCAGAAGCTGAACATTTATCATGTTCATGTTCATTGCGGCAAGCTGCAACGGGAGCTTACCCTGACGGCAGGGCTGGATGCCTGCACGGTTAACAAGGCACGCAACCTCAACGCACGCCTCGTCGGGTAAATTCTCAATGAGTCCGTTGTTTATCACATTGCCGCCGATTTTATAGGGAACATCCGTTGTAATCGCTTCCATAATGTATGAAGCATACTCTCTTGAACGGGTATGCGTAACCTCGTCATGAAGGTACTTTTCCCTGTCGGCTTTCCAGTTTTTGATCTGCTCAACGCATCTTCTCGGATATTCGTCAAGCGGAATTTTATAGCGGTCAATAAGCTCCGGATACTTCGCCTTGATGAAGAAATTGTTGTACTCCGCATTGTGCTCGCTCGACTCGGTGCAGTAATAGCCGAGACGGCGAATATATTCGTATCTTACAAGATCCCTGCTTTCCGTGTTCGGATTTTCAAGCTCGGCAATCGCTCTTTTGCGGATTTCGGGATAAAGGTCTGTTCCGTCGGCGTCACGAAGCTCCAAGAGCCAGCCCATGTGGTTGATTCCGGCAATACGCTCCTGCAAAGGCTCGGAATGCTCGATTCCGAGGTTTCTCAGCAAATCACGGGAGCAAACCTGCACGCTGTGGCAAAGTCCGATCGATTTTATGCCCGTGTATCTCTGCAAATAGCCGGTAAGCTGAGCCATCGGGTTTGTGTAATTCAGGAAATAAGCGTCGGGGCAAACCTCCTGCATATCGTCCGTAAAATCCTTGAGCACGGGAATCGTGCGGAGCGCACGGAAGATGCCGCCTATTCCGTTGGAGTCGGCTATCGTCTGACGAAGTCCGTACTTTTTCGGAATCTCAAAATCCGTTACCGTGCACGGCTCATAAAGTCCGACCTGAATTGCATTGACGACAAAATCGGCATTGCGAAGAGCGTCCTTGCGGTTCTCAACGCCGAGATATTTTGACACGGCTGCACGGCCGTTGTTGACATTGCGGTTGATTGCGGTAATCATTATGTAGGATTCATCCAACCTCTCCGCATCAATATCATACAAGGCGATTTCACACTCGCAAAGCGCAGGTGTGCACATAACGTCGCCCAACACATTTTTTGCAAATACGGTGCTTCCTGCACCCATAAATGTAATTTTCACTGTACTATCCTCCTGTTATTTGGTTAAGGCAATACCGCACAATTAAGGCGCACGCCTTGCTTGAATATGTTTCCGTCA
>CAVFTC010000113.1:0-4888 GCA_963625295.1 Bacteroides faecis | reverse complement strand
AGGTACGAATATCCGACCGTCATGAATGTTAACATCGGACCTGCGATTCCGAAAATAATCGTTGCTATAAGCAGCTCCGGCATGAAAAATGTATATGACATTGTCGACTGAATTGCGAGCCAAAGATTTCTGAAATAATTGAAATTTTCCTCGCTCGGTTCGTCCTTGTCGAAGCCGTAAATCGGATCGTCCTCATCGCTGTTGTAAATCGATTCGTCGGTCTCTCCCTCCGACGGCTGTTCCTCCTGCGTGACCGCCACGGTCGTTGTTGGCTCTTCGTCAACCGCAAATGCGCCGACGGTGAGCATTGCAACAAGCGTTGCGACACACAGAATGATTGAGATAACTCTTTTCATGTTAATTTTCTCCTTTCGTTAAATGAATTTGTCGATGAAGAGGTCTATTCTTTCAAACCACTCCAGCAATGTTTGGTTTTGATTTATCAGCTCCATCAGAAACAGCAACGGCGCACCCACCGTAAACGCAAGGAACCAATAAACTACCATTATCATCGTATCACCCCCTCGTCAAGGAATTTATAAAAACCTTCCCTTTAGGCAACACCGCACAAATTGAGTCGCACGCCTTGCTTGAATCTGTTTCCGTCATGCTGCACAAAAATTCCTTGACTTGCGTCAGCAAGCCTGTAAAATTTTTGTACAACCTGACGAAAAATCTTACTGCGCATTCCGCACACCTCAATTGTGCGGTGTTGCCTTTATTTTGGCAGTGCCGCTGTTGTGCGACATTGCCTTAAGCCTTGCCGACCTTTCTGATCGACCAAAGCCTCATACCGTTATAATCCCTCAGCGAACATTCAACCTTGACCTTTCCGTACAAGATTATTTTTCCGTCTGTGCCGAGATACTCATTCATTAGGCGTGACTGAAAAATAACTTCATACGACCCGTCGCTTTTCTGTGTGTCGCTGACATATTCAAGCTCGGTTACTCTGTCGTCACAACCGTTTTTGATAAAAATGCTGTAGCAAGAACCGTTATGTAAATATGTTATATTTTTAATGCTTTCTTGATTCATTGCCGTATCAAGATCAAGATTGAAAATCTCCTCATACATTATTCTGAGATTTTCCGCATCCAGTACATGGTAGCCCCACGCATCTTCTTCGTAATATTCCGCTTGGCGTTTTGCAATCAAACCCAAAGGGTCATTTGCATTTTTCTCCATTACCTTTCGATAAGTCGTTGACCCGAAAAGATAGATATACAGCTTTGGTTCTATAACTGATTTTGGGAATATATATAACATATCACCATATGCGTCTTCTTTAGTGCAATCATATTCAGGATAGCGAAAATCTTCTACTTCACGGGAAGGACTATATCCTGTCAGTCCCGCATAATTGAGAATATGGGTCAGATTTTCAAAATCACCTGTATCTGCTTTCAAGAGCTTTTCGCTGCTTTTACTTGATGATTTTGTTGTGGTTGCCTCGGTTGTTAACTCGGTCGTTTCTTCAGTCACGGCATCAGTTTTATCAATATTTTGTGTTGTTGTGGTTGCCGCTTCAACGGTGCTTGCTGCCTCACTTGTCGGCTCGGTCTTACTTGACCTTGCGCCGAAGAACACGCCTGTCCCGATTCCTGCTGCAACGATAACGGCCGCAATGATGATTATGATGTTCTTTTTCATTTTGCTTTTCTCCGTTTCAATCTATTGCATGTGCCTGTGAAAATTTCAATGTCTTTATGATTTGCTTGTAGAAATTGTACTGTGCCTCGGAAACCTCGACATAGGAAAACTCATTGGTATACCTTTGACTCAAGCTGCCGTTATTAAATTCCTGCTTTTTTGTCGGAAGTCCTATAGAATTTAGCTCGTATTCCACTGTTACTATGCTGTCATAGTATTCACATTTAACGATATTACCGTATTCGTCATAGGTGTACTTTTCGTTTTCGGTATTTCCGCCACTGTAACAGATTCCGGTGATATTTCCGTTGCTGTCGTGATTGTAAATTGTCGTCTCCTCTTCATCGGACAATTTAATGACCCAATGCTTATCGTTATATACATAGGTCGGCTTTATGACTGTTTTGCCGTATTGGGTGGACTCGCTGTCGGAACAAGCGATTCCACATGCAGTAACCAGAGTTGGCTCGCCAAACTCGTTCAGCTTGTAAATTGCATATCCCCCAAAAACGCTGGGACCTGCGACGGTAACAGTTCTTCCGTCGCTTGACCAATTGATATTGGCTAATCCGTAGCCGCTGTCATATTGAGTCGGCGCATAGAGTTTTCCTTTGACAAAATCGGTGACGGCTGTTTGCTGAATAGGCTCGTATTTGTCGTACTCCTCTTTGGTTATGTTGAATTCGCCGTATTCTGGCTCGGCCTCGGTCGTTGCTTCAACGGTGCTTTCGACCTCACTTGCCGGCTCGGCCTCACTTGTCGGCTCGGTCTTACTTGACCTTGCGCCGAAGAACGCTCCCGTTCCGAGTCCCGCTGCAACGATAACGGCCGCAATGATGATTATGATGTTCTTTTTCAATTCAATCCCTCCGATGTTTAAACTGTTGAATGAGACATTGCAAATATTTTTGCCTTAAGCGAATAATTATAAAAATTATACTGTGCTTCGGAAACTTCGGTATAGCTGAGTCCATGTTCATCCTCCGCATCCTCGCCGTTATATTTTTCAAACATTTTAACGGGAATTCCGAGAGAATTAAGCTCGTACCTTGCGGTTACAATTCTGTCATAGCTGTCATAATCCTCCCAATATCCTCCGTCGCCGAGCTTTTTATAGTAGTCCTTGATAACAAATTTAACAATATTTCCGTTTGCGTCGTAATCAAAGGTTTCTTGAAAATTGTCTGAAGTGCCGCAGATCGCTTTTGTAATATTTCCTTTGTCGTCATGCTCAAAGGCGTATTTCTGCAAGCTGTCGCTGTAAGCTATCAAAAAATGCTTTTCATTATATACCTCAGTCGGCTTCATAACATTTTTGACATACTTTTTATCTTCGATATCATGGGAATCGTTTTCGTAATGCGTCTTTCCGATGACTTCGCCGTATTCATTCAGCTTCAGTACGGTAAAGCCGATATTATCTGTAAATCCTTCTATGGTAACTGTTCTGCCGTCGCTGCCCCAGTTGATATTAAGTGTTCCGTAGCTTGCAGTATAATATATCGGCGCATATAATTTTCCCTTGACAAAATCGGTGACGGCTGTTTGCTTAGCCGGTGCGTATTTGTCGTACTCCTCTTTGGTTATGTTGAATTCGCCGTATTCTGGCTCGGCCTCGGTCGTTGCTTCAACGGTGCTTTCGGCCTCACTTGCCGGCTCGGTCTTACTTGACCTTGCGCCGAAGAACGCTCCCGTTCCGAGTCCCGCTGCAACGATAACCGCCGCAATGATGATTATGATGTTCTTTTTCATGTTGCTCCCCCCTCGTTGATTTATTCCACGAAGCCTGCTCTGATACAATTTATGGCTTTGAGATAGCTCATATAAAAATCGTACTGCGCTTTCGACACCTCTGTATATTCAATGCTTCGACCGTTGTTCTCTGCGCCGCCGTTGACGGAAGTCCATACATAAATCGGAAGTCCGAGATCATTTGTTTTGTATCTGAATGTTTCGAGATGGCTCGAACGATAATCGTTAGAACTGACATAAAACTTGATAATATTTCTGTTGCTGTCGTATGTCAGAAGTTCTTCCGATGTGTCGGTTGATGTCAAATTTCCGTCCTTATCATATGTATAATTTACGCTTGAAGCATAGCTGATTATTTCATGCTTATCGTTATATCCGAATTTTGATGCACGCTCAAGATAATCCATCTTAGTTGAATCGGTTGATGAGATGCTATAATATCCGTTTTCGATTATTTCACCGTAATCGTTCAGCTTATAAAAAGTGTAACAACAGTTCTCCTCATCTGTTGTAACCATAACGCTTTTTCCGTCAGTACCCCAGCGAAGCGCCATTATACCGTCGCCGGTTTTGTCCGCAATCGGCGCATAATATTTACCGGCCGAAAAGCTCTTAACCGGATTTGTGCAAATTGGGTAGGCTTTATTGAACTCAGTCTTTGTCATGATGTTTGAATACTCAATCTTTCCGGTATTGCCTGCAGTAGGCTTCTCCGTTGTTGTTTCGGCCTTTTGACCTTCCGCAGTTGTTTCTGCGGTTTCCTGTGTGCTTGCTTCTGTTTCCGCTGCGGCTTCACTCACGGTGGTTATCTCCGGCGTGTTCGGCTGTGGAGCTTTGCTCCTTGACCTTACAACGAAAAATGTTCCCGTTCCGATTCCTGCCGCAACGATAACCGCCGCAATGATGATTATGATGTTCTTTTTCATGTTTATCCTCCTCGAAATTTTTGTCTGATGAGCCGAAATGTGGCTCTTTTTTGTATTATATCATAAAGCACAGCAAATTTCCACTATTTTATAAATATTTGTTATCCAATAGTCAACTAATAGCGGATAAAATATAACTAATTGTGGAAAGGAGGTGCCGAACAGGTGAAATTCGGTGAAAAGCTGAAAATGTTACGAACCGGTCAGAACCTGACGCAGCAACAGTTAGCCACAAGACTGGGAGTGCAAAAATCGGTTGTATCTTATTATGAAAGCGGAGAAAGATCGCCGAGCACGGATGTACTGATCAAGCTTGCCGGAGTTTTCCATACGACTGTTGATTATTTGCTCGATGTTAAGCGGGAACGGGTCATTGATGTTTCGGAGCTTTCGGAAAGTGAAATTGCTGCGGTTACCGCAGTTGTGGAAGCGTTAAGGAAACACCACACAAATTGAGGCGCACGCCTTGCTTGCCTTAAAAAATGAAAAAAAGTAAGCAGCTCCTTGTGATTTTGCAGTCACAGGAGTTTACTTTTTAACCGGCAATTGCGTATCAC
>CAVFTC010000112.1:1683-5067 GCA_963625295.1 Bacteroides faecis | reverse complement strand
CACGCAGATCATCATGATTCTCATTAAACGCTGTCAGATATGAATTACGCGTCCAGCGAGAATAGAGCTTAGTTGTTTGGGTAATGGTGTTGCTAACTTTGGCGTTACCGTTTGCGTCGGTGTACCGTGTGCCCGAAGCGTCGTACCAGCCGAGGAAGGTGAAGCCCTCACGGGTCGGAACATAGAGATCATCAAATGTTGAGCCGTAGTTAAGGTCCTGATAATGAGAAGTAAGCTTCTCGTTTCGGGACACAAGGTCGGTAACATAAACCGCAGTTCCGCCGTTTGTATAGCCGGTCGTCTTGCTTACCCAGCCGAGATATGTGCTTGAATCAGTTAAATATGCGCTGTCGGAGAATATCTCTGTTCGCTGGAGTGAAATGTTACCCAAGGTCAAAGCACCGGGAACAGTGGTGCTTTTATTATAGCTGTTTTCGCTGAATCGTATCTGATAATAGTTATTGGACGGAACAGTGAATTGCATAGCTACCGTACCCGTACCTGCCGGAACATTGATATATGCCGCCGCCGCTGAAGTATATTCTCCGGAGCTTGCATTCGGGTAGAAAAAGATGAACGGTGAAATACAGGTGTTTGTCGTTGCCTGATAATCCATCAAAAGCGTGTAGCTCTTGCCTGCTTCAAGCGTTGAGCGATACTGCGTTAAATTATTGTAAGTAGCGGTGTAGCAGTCCGTACCCGTCGGTTTGAGCGTGATCGTTCTCGCATCGCTGTCATAGGACGAAGTACCGTTACAAGTAAGCATTCCGTTTGACGAAAGAACAATGTTGCCGTCGGGATCCTTGAGGACAATATTCTTAATATCCACATCCGCCTTCAAACGGTTTGCACCGTCTTCATTGCAGAAGTAGAACGACATGTTGAAGAAATACTCTGTTCCTGCCGTGAATGTGCGCTTCAATTCAACGGATTCATAGCCGTTGCTGGTTTTCTTGTTTTCGGTATATGAAACGCCCTGACCGCCACTGTACCAGTAGCCGCTGTTGGTGCTGAAACCGAGAACTACCGAATCGTAATCGGTGTTGTTATTTGTTTCATTAAACAGCGAATAATAATCGTTGATTCTGTATTCATAGGTAAGGGTGTATTCGCCCTCCGTCGACGCCGTGTAGGTGTTCGATTTGAAGTTGTCGTACACTTCGGTTACACCGCTGGCGGAAATCGAGGATCTGTCATACTTAATATTAAGAGCAGTATCACCCTCGCTGTCCTTTGAGATAGAATAAGTGAAGAGCTTTGTTTGGTCCGTCAACGGATTTTGCATTGCCGGCAATTTGCACGATTTGTACGAGCTTATCAAGATGTTGAAAGCATCGTTTGTGCTCGCCTTGCTCACAAAATCATCAAAGTCAAATTCGTTGTCGAGCAGAACGGTTTTGTTCGTAACAGCCCAGTGCGCATAAACAGTCTGGTCGCTGTTACCCGCAACGGAGGAGGCCGTTACACGCTCGCCACCGTCGGGAGCGGTGAACCAGCCGAGGAAGCGGTAGTTTTCACGCTCCGGCACGGGCATTGTACCGAGCTGATGGCCGTACTGAACATACCTCGCCATCGGCGTATTGCCGGAGTTGGCGGAGTTCTTAGTAAGCTCTATTTTAAATTTCAGGTCTTTAATTGTGTAGGCAGAACCGCCGCCGTGGACATAGATTCTGAATCCGAGATAATCACCGTCGCCGAGGGTAAGAGCAGTCACGCCGCTCGTAGTAGCCGATGTTCCGTCTGCAACACTTGCCAATATAGATGTATGGCCGCCGTTATCCGTACCGTTCTTCATAGGCTGAACGGTGAAATATGCGTTGGAGCTTGAGCCGCCGTCGCTTATCTTTGTTACCTTGAGCACATAGTTTCCGGCATTGCCGACATCAACAACCCTGAGATTTTCCTGATTGCCTGCATACAGCGGAGCGGTGCTCGATCCCGATTTGTTGACGGTGTAGGTATCGGAGGCAAAATCATATGTATAAGTTACCGTATCGGCAGTTGAGCTGCCGGTCTTGGCTCTTACATCATAGCTCTGCGTTTCGCCCAAAGTTACGGCATAATAAGGTGCAAAGAGGTTCGTTTTGTCCGAGCCTTCATAGTTCAGGTTGAACATGGTCTTGGACTGATTTTTGAGATAGAAGTTTACAATCGTCAGCGAGGTGTCGTTGACTGCGGCAACCCACTCATAGCTTGTGTTGCTGCCCTCAAATCTCGGAACAGTTGTAGTCTTTACAGTTGTGTTGACGATTTGTGCGTTTGTGCCGTCGCTCGGCAGGCTCATTGCGCTGCTGTAGAGGTTGCTTGCCGACAGAAACGCCGGCATGGAAGCAACCGTTTTGCCGTAATAATCCGACGGAGTGATAGTTGGGTTTGTAAGCTCATACTTGCCTGCGAAGGTGTATCCCTCGAATGTATCGGGAACAAAATACACATTGTCACGGGCATCATAGCTCATTGAGTACGGCTCTTTGTCGCTGATTTCGACGATCTTGTACCCGCCGTTGTCAAGCCTTTCAAGTCCGAGGTTGTATTCATAGGCAGTGCAGTCTCTCTTAAGATTAGTATTGCCCTCTTTAACAAGAGCTGCAATATTTGCAAGAAGTGCATTCTTAAGATTGTTGATAGATGTCTGGGAGGTATAACCGCTGTATCCGTCTACTTTATCAAGAACTGCGCAAGCTAATTTGTAGTTAGTAACAAATTTTTCATAATCACCGGTTTTCTGGTAATATCTGCTGTTGAAATTGTTATCATAAATACCAAAGTTTGCAAAGTTCATCTGAGCCGTACGAACTGCTGCACGAAGATCGGATTTGTTAAGCTGCGTAGTATGAAGCTTCAGAATAACAATATCCGTAATCCAGTCGTTTCCTTGGTTATTCATCTGCGCTGTCTTTACCTGATATATCTGAGTTTCATTGTTAAGAAGTGAGCGATTCCAGTTTCCTGCATATTTCAAATTTTGACTGTCATAGGAGCCGTTTCTATTGTCAGGATTTCCCATGCCGGCAATATAATAATTTACATTTTTCCATTCCTCACGCATTTTATCGCCATTGCCCTGACTGCTGCAGTAAGTCTCAAACGATAAGCCCGTTACATCGGCTATCATCCATGCACCGTCATCCGATGTTGATGTGTCTTGGTTGTCCGTCATCTGCATTCCGACGCCAAGATTGGGAATCTGATTAAGGTTAGTATAGCGGCTTGTATCAATATAAAGCTTTCCAATACCGGCAGTGGTAATCTGCGCAGTCATATCATCGTCGCCTTTCCAATAGAAAAAGCTTCCTGTTTTCTTGTCCACGGTTGTGCTGTTTGTAATTGTCGCACTTGCATTTTTGCTCGTTGACATCCAGTCCCATGCCCAATTGTTACTGT
>CAVFTC010000112.1:1227-1673 GCA_963625295.1 Bacteroides faecis | reverse complement strand
ATTATCCGAGGTTCCCATATCAGAGATTGAAAAGTTGAGGTCACCGCTGACCGTACCTGTGTCGTAACTCATAAACGGCATGAACGCTTTCGTTAAATTTACCGTTGAATAACGAGGATACATTGCAACTTTATTGTCAGAACCTGCGTTCGGTGCGGTTGCCTCGGAATATATACTGTGGAATCCGGACATCCAACTGAGCTGGCTGTTGTCATGGTCATTACCGTCGGTACACCGCACAGTCATACCCGCCGCAGTCGGTATAACATACGGTTTGTAAACATATGTGTACGCTGTAACAGACTTTTGATGACCGTCTGCTGCATCTTTAAATGAAGCTGTCCATTCAATATAATAACCTGTATCGGCAGCAGCAATGTTCGGGCTGGTTGAAGATGTATCAATAGTTGCTCTCTGATACTTTCCGACGGTTGAAAGAGTAAGGC
>CAVFTC010000112.1:0-1217 GCA_963625295.1 Bacteroides faecis | reverse complement strand
TATTTACTGTATTTTGAATAAAATACTGGAAATTAGAAGATGTTTCGCTGATCCATGAATTCACTTTCGGAGCAAGATAAATTGTTTCGGGAACATAGAAATATACCGGCTCTGACAACGGTGTCGTTGTTTTCATGGCTGTTTTAAGGTTAGTCTGTGCCGCTGTAATTGCCGATGTAGGATCGGTATATGAGCCTGCAGCCGCAGTGGACACGCAAAGCGTCTTTACATATGCCTGAACATATGAATTGATCGTTGACCAGTTGCTTGCCGATGTGTTGACGCCGGAATTGAGGAACTGATAGTAGTATTTACGGGCAGTTGACTTGTCAACAAGCGTTGCGTTAAGCCTTACCCTCGAAACGCCGGAGCAGTATTCGTCTTTGCCGAACCATGGATTAAAACGAAGGCTGTATTCAAAGGCAATATAAGTTGTGAAAACATTGCCGCTGAGCGAAGCAACGGAAAGCGATGTTCCGCCTGAGGTTGACTGCTTAAGATTATTCTTTGCCGTTGTGATATTACCGTTGAGCTTATAAAGTCCGCGAACCCATGAACGGTCGTTATCCTCATCACCGCGGTCAACATCGGGACAATATATTGTCGAGGCCGTGTTCTGACTGCCGGCGTCGGCGTTTACGGATCTGTTGTTTCTGAAATAGCTTGCAGCGTCGGAAGCTGTATAGGAGCAGTTGCGAATTGCATTCAAATAGTTCTGGTCATCTCCGCCGTCGGAGTCGAATTCGACAAATCCGGCTCTGAGGTTCGGAACTTGGCTGAAATCGCTGTATCTTGAAGTATCGATTGTGATATTTGCCGCCGCATAACCGTATGAATCGCCGTCCGTTGACGGTATGCCGCCGAAATAGCTTGTGCTTGTTATCATTGATTTCGGATTATAGGACTGCGAGCTGTCCCACTGGGTGTTATAGATTCTCGAACCCTGTCCGAAATAGGGAGATGTGTCTCTCTTCGCAAATGCGGTGAGAACACCTGTTCCGTCCGGATTAAAATATGTCGAATTGATCGGCATATCAAGTCCTCTGGGGTAAAGGCTTGCATTGAAATTGATAAGCGGAGCGGTAAGCGATGAACCCGTGCTGACCCAGTTGGAGCCGACATTACCGCCGGCAACCGAATCAACGCCGGTAATAAACGAATATGTAGCCGATTCGGCAGGGTTGCCTGCAATACTTCCGGATGTTCCGTAATAATAC
>CAVFTC010000111.1:0-5136 GCA_963625295.1 Bacteroides faecis | reverse complement strand
CTGCAAAATTTTTGTACAACCTGACGAAAAATCTTACTGCGCAATCCGCACACCTAAATTGTGCGGTATCGCCTTAATTTACGCAGGTCTAAAATCTACAATCTAACATCTAAGATCTATATCGGAGGATACAATGAAAATAATGGTTATCGGCGGCGGCGGCCGTGAACACGCCGTTATAAAGAAATTAAAGGAAAACAAATCGGTTGAGGAAATATTTGCTCTGCCGGGTAACGGCGGAATTGCCGAGGATGCCGTTTGCGTGCCGATTGGGGCTACCGATATTGACGGCATCGTGAAATTTGCCTGTGAGAACAAAATCGACTATGCCGTTGTAACTCCGGATGATCCGCTCGTTCTCGGAGCGATCGATGCGCTCAATGCCGTCGGCGTGCCCTGCTTCGGACCGGAAGCCAAGGCGGCAATAATTGAGGGCAGCAAGGTATTTGCAAAAAATCTGATGAAAAAATACAATATCCCGACCGCACGCTACGAGGTTTTCGACACTCCGCAGGCGGCTCGGGAATATGTTAAAACAACGGTCTTTCCCTCTGTTATCAAGGCGGACGGACTTGCTCTGGGCAAGGGTGTTATCATTGCGGAAAATCTTGACGAGGCTCTCACTGCGATCGACTCGATGATGACGGACAAGGTTTTCGGCGCAAGCGGAAGCCGCATAGTTATTGAGGAATTTCTCACCGGACCCGAAGTCTCCGTTCTCAGCTTCACCGACGGCGAAACGATCGTTCCGATGGTTTCCTCAATGGATCATAAGCGAGCCGGAGAGGGCGACACTGGGCTGAACACCGGAGGAATGGGTACGATAGCTCCCAATCCGTTCTACACGAAGGAGATTGCCGACGAATGCATGGAAAAGATATTCCTGCCGACGGTCAATGCGATGAAGTCCGAGGGAAGAGCCTTCAAGGGCTGTCTTTATTTCGGACTTATGCTCACTCCTGACGGAGCAAAGGTGATCGAATATAACTGCCGCTTCGGCGACCCCGAAACGCAGGTGGTGCTTCCGCTGCTTGAAAGCGATCTGTTGACCGTTATGCAGGCGGTCACGAACGGAAAGCTTTCAAAAACAGAGGTAAAATTCTCCGACAAGAGCTGTGCCTGCGTTGTAATGGCATCGGGCGGATATCCCAAGTCGTACAAAAAGGGCTATCCGATAACGATTCCCGATGATATTGCCGACAGCGTCATAATCGCAGGCGCAAAGCGTGAAAACGGCGATCTTGTGACCGACGGCGGACGGGTACTCAATTGCGTAGCCGTTGCCGACACGCTGAAATCAGCCCTCGACAGGGCATACGAAAACGCATCAAGAATCAAGTTTGAAAATTCATATATGCGCCGTGATATCGGTCAAAGAGCCTTAGAGGAGGTCAAATAATGGTCTACCGTGTTTATGTTGAAAAGAAAGCGGATTTTGCCGACGAAGCCGGAAAGCTGCTCGGCGATTTGAGATCGTTCATGCAGCTTGAAAGGCTGACGGGCGTAAGGATACTCAACCGCTACGATGTTGAAAATCTTGACGGCGAGCTGTTCGATTATGCAAAGAAAACCGTTTTCTCCGAGCCTCAGACGGATATCGTTTCCGACGGGCTGCCGGAGAGCGACGCAGCGGTATTTGCAGTTGAATATCTTCCGGGTCAGTTTGACCAGCGTGCGGATTCTGCGGCGCAGTGCATACAGATAATTTCCAAGGGCGAAAGACCGACGGTTCGCACGGCGAAGGTCTATCTTCTTTTCGGCGAGCTGACCAACGAGGACATCGATACTGTTAAGAGCTATGTCATCAACCCGGTCGAAGCCCGTGAAGCCTCGCTTGAAAAGCCTGCGACGCTCAAGGCTGATTACGAAATACCGACCTCGGTCGAAACGCTTGACGGCTTCTGCGGCTATGGTGAAGCAGAGCTTGCGGATTTTGTCCGCAGCTACGGCCTTGCGATGGACGAGGACGACATTGCCTTTTGTCAGAAATATTTTATCGGCGAAAGGCGTGATCCGACAATAACCGAGATACGAATGATAGATACCTATTGGTCTGATCACTGCCGCCACACGACATTCCTGACGACGATTGACAGCGTCAGGTTTGAGGACAAGCTTCTCCAGGAAGCCTATGACGATTATATTGAAACAAGAAGGCTGCTCGGCAGAACGAAGCCGATAAATCTTATGGATATAGCGACGCTTGCCGTCAAATATCTCAGAAGCACGGGCAAGCTCGATAAGCTCGACGAATCCGAGGAAATAAACGCCTGCACGGTCAAGACGGAGGTCGAGATTGACGGAAAAACAGAGCCGTGGCTGCTGCTTTTTAAGAACGAAACGCATAACCACCCGACGGAGATTGAACCGTTCGGCGGAGCGGCGACCTGCATCGGCGGAGCGATAAGAGATCCTCTGTCGGGTCGTTCATATGTTTACGGCGCAATGCGTGTGACGGGCGCAGGAAATCCGCTCAAGTCGGTCGGTGAAACGCTTGAGGGCAAGCTTCCTCAGCGCAAAATCGTCACTACGGCGGCGGCAGGCTATTCCTCCTACGGCAACCAGATAGGTCTTGCCACGGGAATAGTTGATGAGATCTACCACGACGGCTATACGGCGAAGCGCATGGAAATAGGTGCGGTAATAGCCGCAGCTCCGGAGAAAAATGTAAGGCGTGAGCGTCCCGAACCGGGCGATATCGTGATTCTTCTCGGCGGCAGAACCGGTCGTGACGGCTGCGGCGGAGCAACAGGCTCGTCCAAGTCGCACACGCTCAAGTCGCTTGAGGCGTGCGGCGCAGAGGTTCAAAAGGGTAACGCTCCTGTCGAGCGCAAGCTACAGCGACTGTTCAGAAACGGCGAGGTCAGCCGCATGATAAAACGCTGCAACGACTTCGGCGCAGGCGGTGTTTCCGTTGCGATAGGCGAGCTTGCCGACGGGCTTGACATCGATCTCAACGCTGTACCGAAGAAATACGACGGACTTGACGGAACGGAGCTTGCGATAAGCGAATCGCAGGAGCGCATGGCGGTTGTGGTCGCAAAGGAAGATGTTGAAAAATTTATCGCCCTTGCCGAAGGCGAGAATCTTGAAGCGACCGTTGTTGCACGGGTCAAGGCCGAACCGAGGCTGACAATGACATGGAATGACAAAAAAATTGTCGATATCAGCCGTGAATTCCTCAATTCAAACGGTGCGGAGAAGCACATTGACATTGCGCCGGCAAAGGCGGAAATATATAAAAAAGAAATCTCGGATAGCTTCGGCGAGAATTATAAAAAGACGGTCAATGACCTCAATCTTTGCTCAAAGAGGGGACTTTCCGAGCGATTTGACTCGACGATTGGCGCAGGAACGGTGCTTATGCCGTTCGGCGGAAAATATCAGCAGACTCCAATTCAGGCGATGGTTCAGAAGATTTCCGTCGAAAAGGGTCACACGGATAACTGCTCGCTGATGTCGTTCGGCTACAATCCGTTCGTCACTGAGAAAAGCCCGTTCCACGGCGCATATCTTGCGGTCGTTGAGTCGGTCTGCAAGCTCATTGCAACGGGTACGGATTTCAAGGATGTTTATCTTACATTTCAGGAATATTTCGAGCGTCCGGGCAGGGACGCACAAAGATGGGGCAAGCCTCTTGCGGCGTTGCTCGGAGCATTCCGTGCACAGAAGGAGCTTGGCATCGGCGCAATAGGCGGCAAGGACTCCATGAGCGGAAGCTTTGAAAAGCTCGATGTTCCGCCGACCCTCGTTTCGTTTGCTGTATCGACGGACAAGGTGAAGAATATCGTTTCGCCCGAATTTAAGCAGAGCGGACACAGGGTAGTCAGACTCGCTGCGGAATATGACGAAAACGGCTTGCCGAAAACAGAAGCACTCCTTGCTCTTTTCGGCAGGGTCACGGAGCTTTTGCGTTCGGGCAGGGCGGTTGCGTGCTACACTCCGGGTATGGGTGGAATTGCCGAAGCGGTGTTCAAAATGGCTGTCGGCAACGGACTCGGTTTCGACTTTGACGACGGACTTACGCTTGATGAAATTTTCGGCCTTGACTATGCGTCGTTTCTGCTTGAGGCCACGGAGGATATTCCTGGCGCAAGGCTCATCGGAACGGTTCTTGACAACGGCATGATAAAATACGGCGGCGAGGAGCTTTCACTTTGCAAGCTTCAAAGAGACTACGAGGAAAAGCTGGAATCGGTTTATCCGTGCGACCTCGACGGCGAGAAAAAGAAGCTTGAAAACATAAGCTTTACGGAGAAAAAATTCGGCGCACCGAGCATTAAAACGGCAAAGCCCCGTGTACTTATCCCCGTTTTCCCAGGCACTAACTGCGAATACGATTCCGCAAAGGCGGTCACGGACGCAGGCGCACAGGCGGAAATCTTCGTTATCAACAATCTTTCCTCGGATAAAATTGCAAGAAGCGTAGAACGCTTTGCCGATGAGGTTGCAAGCTCACAGATAATTTTTATTCCCGGCGGCTTTTCGGGCGGCGACGAGCCTGACGGTTCGGGTAAATTTATCACGGCGTTTTTCCGAAATGCGGCGATAAAGGAGCGTGTGACGGAGCTTCTCGAAAAGCGTGACGGACTTATGATAGGCATTTGCAACGGTTTTCAGGCTCTTGTTAAGCTCGGACTCGTTCCTTTCGGAAAAATCACGGAAACCGACGCCCATTGCCCGACGCTGACCTTCAATTCGATCGGCCGTCATCAGTCCCGTATTGTTACTACCCGTGTCGCTTCGGCAAATTCTCCGTGGCTTTCGGGAACTCAGGTAGGCGAGCTTTACAATGTTCCGATCTCCCACGGCGAGGGTCGTTTCATCGCCGAGCCGGAGATGCTTTCAAGCCTTATTGCAGGCGGACAGGTCGCAACGCAGTATGTCGATGCAGACGGCGACGCAACAAGCGATATTCTTTACAATCCGAACGGCTCTGTTGCGGCGATTGAGGGAATTCTCTCGCCTGACGGCAGAGTTCTCGGAAAAATGGGTCACTCCGAGCGTATCGGAGCAGGACTTTACAAGAATGTTCCCGGCAATTACGATATGCGCCTGTTTGAGTCGGCGGTGAAATATTTTAAGGCAATACCGCACAATTGAGGTGTGCGAATTGCGCAGTAAGATTTTTCGTCA
>CAVFTC010000110.1:0-5300 GCA_963625295.1 Bacteroides faecis | reverse complement strand
GGCATTTGCGGTAAGATTTTGAGCCTTATTATATGCAAAGGTCTGATCTGACATTGAACCGCTCGTTGAATTATTGCCGTTAAATTTAATTGTAAAGGTGTTCTCTGTCCAGTGGGCATAAACCGTTAAGTCGCTCGGCCACTTATACATCCAATCGTTTATAATTTCGACATAAAGCTCGCCTTCGGTGCCCGTGCGCACTTCTTCCTTCTCGCCGTAATGCCAGTATTTACTTTCGACTGCTTCACCGTTTGCGTTGTACACCTGAGTTGCGCCTTCTTCCGGTGAGTCAAACCAACCGGCGAACTCATAGCCCGTGCGCTCAGGGTCAAGCCAATCTACTTGAGCCAAATCTTTATTGGGATCATCAAGAACCTTTCTTGAATCATAAAGCAAATCAAAGCTTTTGGTTGTATCGTCGCCCATTTTACCGTTGTTGGCGTTGAATGTGATTTCATAGTTGTTCGCCGTCCACTTTGCATAGAGAATCTGATCCTGTGCCGGTGTGGGTGTGTTTTGGGTTACTTCAGTCTCGTCGGTCTGGAGCAAATCCGACACATACCAGCCGCCGAAAGTGTAGCCAGTGCGTTCCGGCGTCGGGAGCGCCCCGACCTCAGTATTGTACTCGGTGTACCTCGCCATCGGGGAATTGCCCGAGTTTGTCGTCTCCTTGGTAAGCTCAATCTTAAGCTTCAGGTTGGTTATTGTGTAAGCCGAGCCGCCGCCGTGGACATAGATTCTCAGAGTAAGATAATCGCTGTCCGAGAGGTTGAGTGAGGAATCTGTCGGGCAGGTTGCCACTGTTCCGTTCGCCGCCGTTGCGCTGAGCGATGTCCAGCCGCCGACATCCTGACCGTTCTTCATCGGTTGAACGGTGATAGATGCATTGGAGGTTGAGCCGCCGTCGCTTATCTTCGTCACCTTCAGCTTGTACTGACCGCCGTTACCGATATCAACGAGCCTCAGGTTTTCCTGAGCCTGTGAAAATATCGCCGCCGTGCTTGTACCCGTTTTGTTGACGGTGTATGTATCCTCGCCGAGATTGTAGTCGTAGGTCACCGTACCGTTTTCGGCGCTGACCGTGCTCCTGAGCGCATATCTTCCGTCCGAGTCGATATAGTACGGAGCGAAAAGGTTTGTCTGCTTAGAACCGAGATAGTTGAGATTGAACTCGGTCTTAAACTGTGCCTTTTCCCACTGCGAGAAGAGCTGTACGCTCTTTGCCGGCATAACCGTTGTTTCTGTGTATGTTTCGCCCGTTCCGTCCGGTTTCGTGTTCCAGCCCTTGAACTTGTAGCCTGTTCTGTCCGTTGAGGCGAGTGCGCCGACCTGCGTTGCGGGGGCAACATGCTTGCTCTTCGGTTCAGCCATCTTAATATCGTCGACTTCTCCGTCGGCATTGGTGATGTCCTGAACATAGATGTTCCTGAATGTGAAGCTGTCGCCGATTGCGTTCGCCGAGCCGGGAACTCCTAATCGAACAGTAGCATAAGTTCTGCCGGCAGGAATCGTGTATGTTCCGTTTATTATTCCGTCCGTGCCAGCACCGTAGGCAGTATAAATAGGCGTACCTGACACTGTTTCGTCTGCAAATGTGAAAATATACATATTGGCTGCGACCACGGAAAGTTTCGGAGTCTGCTGTACTCCCTCGGCATTGACAGCACCCTGAGTTTCCACCTCGGCATAAAGCCTGTATGTATGACCGGGGATAACCGGGAATCTTGCGGATTTCATTCCGTCATAGTTTCCGGCAGTATATGCGTCGCTTCCCGTTAGCTTTAGTGTGATACTGTCGTCTACATAGTCAACCGCCATTTCCGAGTGCCACCCGATTTCACCCACAATACTGTCGATCGGTAACGCATTGTCGAAGGTCAGCTTCGGCTGATAGAGGTAGTAGAATGTGTACGAATAGTCGGTCGGCTCGGCGTTGCCGTAGAACAGATAGGTGTTTGACGAGCTCGTCAGCGGATCGCTTGTTGACGACATACTGCTGTATGTCGCCGCAGTCATTGTGCCGCCTGCGGCTGACGCTCCGTTCTTTATGTAGCCGACATAGGTGTAGCCCACATAGCTTTCCGAGGTATATTCAATTTTGTCGTAGGCGTAGAACGATTTTGCGATGGTGCTTGTCGACTCCTTATCCGCCTGACCGATTGCAGCTATTGTGTAGGTTCCGTCACCCTTGGGCATAAGACCGACATTGTATTGTGTTGCCGTGTTCGCAGTGTTCTTTCTCGGCGAAACAGTTCGTGTTGCACCGATGAGAGCGTCGACCGCATCCTTGAGCTCCTCAGCAAGACCCGAGCTGCTGCTGCCTGTGCGGTCGAATGTGCCGTAGTTCGCCGTGCCGTCGATTTTTGTGAGAGCCTCCTGCGCCTGTGAAAGCTTCGAGACATAGGTCGTCCATGCGGAGCTTGATGTGTTGAAATACTTAGCCTGAAGCGCATAGCTGTAATTCGTCGCATATTCTACCGCACTTCTGAGGCCGGAACGGTTGGCTCCGACAAAATTAACCTTTGCCGTTGCATAACCGTTTTGTGTTCCTCCCTCGCCTTTTTTAATACTAAGTTGAATAAAGCTTACCAAGGTCATTCCGTTGTAAACAGAGATATTCGTTACATTAGGATTAAATGACGCTATTGTTGCCGTCTTGTTTTTGTAGTCGTCACCGTTGCCTTCTCTTTTTCGATACTCAGTTACAGTATAGCTGTTTGATTGCGATACTTGCGATGTCTGACCGTAAGCATATTTGGCATAATAATTGTATTTATCGAAATCGTCCCAGTTACCGTTTCCCGCACTTGTTCCCGTCAGGTAAGAGTAAACATGGAAGTTAGGAATATGGGAAATTTTTTCAACACGCGAACTGTCAAAAACGATTTCGCCTGTACCTCCGTTGCTTTTTGCATATCCAGATGTGTTTGAGCTCTTATAGTAGTTACTTGTTCCAGATAGGCTTGATGCATTTGCTGAACCGTCTATTGATGCATAAAGGTTAGATGTTGTCGGGTTTGCTCCGCCGACATATCCCGCCGGTGTAGTACTGTGATTAGGCAATTTATATTTATAAACACCTGTTTGGTCTATCTGACCTCGCTGCTTATCGTCATCGCCGTTTCTGTATCCGCTTGAACCCAAATAAACGGTATCTGTGGAGCTTGACACGACTCTTTGTATACCGAAAATTGCCGTTGATAAACCACCCGAAATAAATCTATGTCTCAAAAATCTTTGGTCTTCACATGTTACACCGGCAATACCGGCAACTGCATTTACAAACGGCGCATAAAGGTATGTCTTTGCCGTGACGGTTTTTTCAATATTGTCCTCCCAATATGTCGCCGTCCATGTTATATACTTAGAGCTGTATGTTGTCGAGCTTCCGTTCTTAACCGTCAGCGTTGTGATACTGTCGGGCGAGCAGTCTATCCAGCTGCCGAACGAGCTTGCCGCACCCGACGCCGTAAATCCCGAAACACCCGATGCGGAATATGTAATCTTTACCTTGTCGGCATTTTTATAGTAGAAGTAAATTCTTCCGCCGTTGCTCATTGTATCATAGCCCTGACTAACGGTTTCGGTACAAGTATTTGTCGAACTATTCAATGTCAATGTTTGGTTAAGAACATACTGTGTGCCGAACGATCCGCTTGTCGCAACGCTCGGTGTGAGATAAATCGCCTCCGGAACGACAAAGTAGACATAGTCGTCCTTAACAGTAAGGCTGGCGACAAGACTATCCTCTATACTTTTAACATTTAATGTGGTTGTAAGATCCGTATAAGCCTGCGGATCGCAGAGCTTTTCGGCAAGTGTCTTGAGCTGGTTATAATAATTTGAATAGGATGTACCGTAGGTCGTTTTGTCGATATGCGAGTGCGCCGCTGCATTGTACACGGTGCGCAGTGAACTTTTGTTGACGACCTGAGTATAGAGCGCATTGTAATGTCTGATACCGATGGATTCAGTCAAGATTCCCGCTTTCCATCCGTTGAAGAAATCAAACTTAAAGGTTATGAGTCCCGATGTCGTTATCGCACCGTTGAGGGTGTAAAGTCCCCTCGCAACAGAGTTGCTGTCTCCACCTTCATAGTTCGAGGTGTCTACCGAGCAGGAGATGCTTGTGTCCGAGCTGCCCGAGGTGCTTCCGGCAGGATATCTTGTGTCGCTCGTAATTGAGTTGAGCTTGTTTCCGTTGCCGTGCTTTTGATGGTAGAACTGCACAAAGCCTGCACTCAGGTACGGTATTTGATTGTAGTTGCTGTATCTTGAGACATCCGCAACGATGTATGCCGTGCCGGTGGTTACACCCCAACCGGCTCCTCCTCCGCTGCTGTTGTAAAGATCGGTGTCGCCAATCTCGCCGCCGTTGCCATTGTACAGCCTGACGGAGCCTGTTGCATTCTGCGAAAAGTTTGAGGGAACAGAGCTGTAAACTGTTTTGTAATGCAGGTTATCCTGACCTCTTTTACCGCTTTCACCGTTCGGAGATCTTCCGTAAATGAAAACATTGTTTGTCGTCGAGTTGCCTGTTCCGAAATTGTCGGAGCTTGTATACTCGCCGCTGCCGCCCGGAATCGTCGGGTTTGATGAGTCCTGACCGGTGCCGACAAAGCGAATAAGCGGAGCAGTCCGCAGTCCGCCGGAGGTGCCCGTGAACTTCGTGTACCGGTTACCGCCGCTGTATCTGAATGCACCCGTTATGAATGTATAGGCATGGTTAATTTCGGGATTACCGCCGTTTGCTATGTAGCTCTGCGCCGTAGATGTACCCGCCTGTTCGAGCAAAGGTGCATACACACCCGTGTACATATAGGTAACATGGCTTTGTCCGTAAACGACATACTTTATTATCCACTGAATGATATATGTTGTTCCGGCAGCCGCACCGGCAAGCGAGCCGCTCGTGAGACTCACCCTTACCGAGCCGCTTGTGCTTGTTGCAATCGGCGTTGCCGAGCTGTTGACAAAATCCGTTGAATCTGCGGAGCATCCGGCATAAACGGAAACCGTTGTGCCGTTGATTTTGAGATTACCGGCAGCCACCTGTGTACCGCTTTCCTTTGCGTAGACATTGTTGACCGCAAAGACAATTGAGCTTGCGCCCTTGTAGTCGAACTCAAGCATTGATGAGGTTTTGTTTTCCGCTATCGCCGCCGAGGTGTCCGGGTTGTAGTCACTGTAATAGCGGAAAGAGGTGCTGCCCGGAGCGAGATAAATTATCTCCGGCGCATAAGCGTACTGGCTCGATAGAGCGCCCTTCATTTTATCATTCTGCGTCACCGTGACCAAGG
>CAVFTC010000109.1:0-5325 GCA_963625295.1 Bacteroides faecis | reverse complement strand
TTTCCGTACAGATTATTTACTTTGATAAACCTTACGATTTTCTCTGCCAATTTTTCAATCAGACCGATCAATTCGTTCGCAGAAAACCATAAGAATTTATTCTGACTTTCGGTATATAACAGAGTAACCTTTTCCCAATTGAATTTCGGAAATTCAACAGACTTATCGGGCGACAAAATTTTTTCAGCTTCACAAAGCGTCGGCTCAAACGAAGCTATTTTATCCTCTAATCTTTCAAAAGAAACAGGATAATCTTTTGAAAACTCAGAGGTAAAATGAAGCTTCAGCTGTTCTGTCGTTTCAAGCAAATTATTCTGAAAATCCTCGGTGCGATCCCTGCTTGAAACATATTTAAGGATTTTGTCATAATCGGGGAAGCGATCATTATCCTTGCCCTTCCCGTCAAAATCTAAATCCTCTCTTTTAACCTCCGTCACCTCAAGTGCCGAGATAAATCTCTTGATTTCTTCAAGTATTTTATCTCTGCGCTCATACGGAAGTTCAAACATACGGTAGCCGCACTTAGGGCAGCTGCAAATTTTTTCGCTTTCCTTTATTTCGTCGCAGTTGATACACTTGTATTCAGCCATAATCAGTCAACTCCCAATGCTTTCTTTGCGGCATCCAACGGTGTGGAATAGAAAATCACAGAGATTGCATTTTTCAGCTCGGGCTTGAGCTTTGCATATTTCTCCATGCTCTCCGACGGAAACATTATTTTTTTTGCTCCTGCATTTATGGCAGCAACAAAAATTTCGTCAAGCTCAGATGTAATCGGCATCATGCTGCCCGACATAACAACTCTGCCGCAGATAACCAATGACGGCATTACGGGTCGGTTGGCAAGCCCCGAGAAAAGGCCGACGACCTCGGCAACGGATATTTCGTCGCTGACTCCCCTACTCTGTAAGTCATTGAAATACAGGCTGTAATCAAAATTTTCATACGCTCCGGAGATAATTTTCTTGTAGTTTTCACCGAAGTAATTAAATGCCGCCGTTATACTGTCCTTAACGCTCTTAGGCGCACGGGCAAGACCTTCAACATTTTTAAAGCTGAATACACCCGTTCCGTCAATCAGCTTGTTTTCAAGTCTGTACACGCCGAGAATATTTGTAACTGAACGGCCGACGCCGTAAACATAGCCGGGAGCTTCAATGCCCTCAAAAACAAGCGTGCCGTTTGCCGTTTCGGGAAGCGATACAACGAATTCTTCGCCCGTATCATTGTCAATATATCCAAGATTAACATCGCTGAATTCACCGGGAGTCATTTTTCTGAGCTGTTCCTTGACCCTGCGGCGACATTCTATTGCGTATTCGAGGAGCTCACGGGTTTCTTCCTTCGTAATGCTTTCATCGGGATAAATAAGCTTTGCCATGCCCGAAAAGGTTCTTCCGACGGCAATTGTATCTCGTGTATTGAATTGATTGTTCAGCTCAAAATATTGGCTGAAAGAATTTGTAAAATCATATTTTCTCATCGCATGACAAAATTCCGAGAAGCAATCCGAAATCAAGCCGTATCTCTTGGTAAACAGGCTTGACCTGAGCTTCGGAGTTTCCCAACCCGGCAGGTAAGCGTGAATTCTGTCGAAGAATGCAGAATCGTTATTGAATGCCTCGGGGAAAGGCTCAAACAAATTTGTCGTTCTCATCATATCGGCAACGCTTCTGAATGTATTGCCCTCGAAAGCTATCGACGCATCGGAGCTTATCGAGTCCGCGCCTCTTGCAAAGCTTCCGTTTGCCATATAGTTCTTCATGATCTGAACCATGTCGGCAGATGCCTGTGTAATGCCCGCAACCTCATCAAATGCGATACAGTCCCAATTGCCGACGAGACCGACTCTGTGCGAAGCCATGTTATAGAACATGTTTGAAACGGTCGTTGTGCCGCTGCTCATAAGAATGGAATACGGCGAAAGCTCGCTGTAAGCATGAGACTTACCCGTTCCTCGCGGTCCGAGCTCAACAAGGTTATAATTCTTCTGAATGAACGGAACAAATCTCAAAAGATAGTGCAGCTTCTCTTTCTCGGTCAGCTCCTCGGGCTCATATCCCGCACTGCGAAGAAGCAGCGTCATCCATTCCTCCTTAGTGAAGTTGGAGCGTGCCTCTTTAATTTCATCAAGGTCAAGATTCGGCATTTGAATAGGTTTAAGCGAAGCAATTTCAAAAGGCGAATCGTATTTCGATTTCTTTTTCTTTATCTTCTTCTTTTTCTTGTGATTGCCGAAAATATCTTCTTCAAACGCTTCCTGTTCATTCTCGTCCCTCTCGCGATCAAGACCGACATATTCAATCTTCAATATGCACCAAATACCGCCGACAAGAAGCTTTTCGTTATGTATTACAAGATCGGACGATACTTCAAACGGATCCATTCTGAGGTTTGTAAAACATGCGACATATTTATCCTCACGGTCATCGAACACGACCGTTATTTTATCAATAATCGTGTACTGACCGTTCTCCTTTATCTTCGACTTAACATATTCGCTCTGATCGGGACGGACATAATTTTCACTGAGAATTCTTTTAATTTTGCTCAGACCGATTTCTATTGATTCCTCATCGTCCGTGGCACAATACATTCCCAAAAGATATTCCAAAACATACGTCGGGACATTTGCTCCTTTTTTCATCAATGAGGTGAGGTCCTTTCTGACTACCTTTCCCGGAAAATTCTCCAAGAATTTCATATCAAGCTCTGTCATTTTTATCCTCCTATAATCAGAAATCAAAATCATTTACAAAAGCAATATCAATTGTAAATTCAATCTTTTCGGCTACATTTCCGCTGTCTTTTTCCACAACTGTCAAGTAGTATGTATCGGTCTTTTTGAACTCAAAGCTTTTCAGCGTAAATCTTGTTCTGAAAAGGCGCTCAGAGCCGTTGCTGCTCGTCTTATCCGCAATAATCATCTTACTATCCGAAACCGGTTTACCCATTGAATCCGCCATGAAAATTTCATAAGTGTTCGGTGCGATTTTTCCGCCGACCGCCTGTGTCTGATAAAAATCCAGCGAAAAAATGCTGTTGGATACCTTGCGGCTCTGGCTTATCAGTTGAAGCTCGGCCTTTTTGACATCAACAAATTTCTTTGATGTTGATCTCATATTTTTGAATTCGATAACGGGAACAACACATTCCTGCATTGAAACTCCGCCGTGAACATAATTCTGTCCGCCGCCCGGCTTTTTTATCCTTATGTTTTCAAAAGGCGTCAGTCCGACGGTTTCACTCTCTAAGCTGCTCATTGAAACACTGAGCATACGGTCCGCCGAACATTCGCCGTCGACAATTATATATCTGCGGTCAAGCTCAAGTATATTGCCCGAAACGCTGAGCTTGTCAAGCTTGTCGTATTCGTTCAAGGGCTTATATGAGTAAATAAATCCGTGATCCGCCGTGATTAAAATATTTGAACCGCTCAGATCATTTACAATCAGCCGGACAAGATTTTTTATCTCCGAAATTGCCTGCTCACACGATTCAAAAACCTGATCCTCGGTTATCGGCTTATCACCTGCGGCATCAATAACATTATGATAAATATAAACCGTGTCGGCACCGCTTACCTTTGAGCGGCGCTCCGCCTGCTTCATTTTTATAAATGAATTATATGTCAAGGCAACATTGCCGGAGCTTTCTTTTTTCAGAATTTTTTCTCTGTCGGCGGTTGAGTCGGTATGCTCACCGTCACATAAAACCTTCATGTCATCTGTAAGCCTCAGCTCTCTATGCGGCAGCAGTGCCGCCATGCCGAATTTTGTCGCCGAAGGAAAAACCGATTGCACGGCGGAAATTTTTGCAGTGCCCTTTGTTTCCTTTATCAGCTTATCCGCAAGCTCGGCGGCAGCCTCATACCTCAGCGCATCGGAAATTATTACATATACCCTGCTTCCCAATGAGGAAATCGGCTTGACATGATCTCTGTAAAAATTCGATTGCTGCGGAATTCCGACAAGCTCGGAGCAAGTGCTCAGCGGCTCCTTTATCAGCCTCATCCACTGCTTTTCAAGTGAGGACAGGAACCAATTTTTGTAGAGCTTTTCTACATAATCCGCAACGTTTTTATAAAGATCCTCAAGGACGGTAGTTGACTCCTTTAGGCTCTTACCGAACGACGTGTAGAACTGACGGTAGTAATAATCCATCTTATAAAAATTGCCCGTATATTCCTTCCAAAATGTCGAATATTCCGCAATGCAGAAGCTTTCACTGTTATTCTGATAGAATTGCTGCATCAAAGCGACCTGCAATAAACCGTCAAAATAATATCTGACACGCTTGTACCATTTCAGCGTGCGCCGCTTTTCGACCGCCGCCATTATGTCCTCCGCCTTGATAATGCTGTCGGAAATTTCGGACATATATCTTCTGAGGATACACTCGTTAATGCACGGGAAGCACTCGCTGTTCATCAAATCGGCAAGCTCAAGGCTGTCAAAAAGCTTTTCGAGATTATGCCGTTCCTCAACGACTCGTGCAATTTCATAAAGCTCGTCGTCATCCTCCGAATGTATCCATTCATTCACAAGCGAATAGCAAAGCTGACGGTGCGGCTCGGAAATATATTTTTCCAACCCATGCAGGCAGGACAGCTTCATCGTAACCGAAAGAGCCGTCAGCAAAATGTGCGACGCCAACGGTATAAGCGATGCGTCCTCACCGTAGGCGTAGCCTGTATAACGGTTCACAAGCTCCCAAAAAGCATCTTCACTGCCGAACTTTTTTATGTTCGCTGTCGCTTCGTTATTTTCAATATCGAGTCCGCTCATCAGCACAGCCCGAATCACGCCCGAAGCCGTGTTGATGCTTGTTCCCGAAAGGACGGCAAGGATATCAAAATGCAGCTGACCGACGGTGTTGTAGTCGCTCTTAAATGCCATGAGCTTTGCGACACGGTCTTTGTTTTCAAAGAACTTTGTGTAAACTTTCATCGCCTTGCGAAGCGGAGCGGTGGCAGGCATATTCAGCTCCTGCATACGAATCGAAAGCAGATCCGCACGAAACTCCTCGCTGTAAAGCTCAATATCGAACAGCCAATTATCACGAATATCCGAGTAAGAAATCGGGTTATAAACAAGATAATGGCTTTGTGTATCGTCATTGAGAAGCAACTTTTTTGCGGCAAAGTTGTTTGACTCCGTGAGCTTCAGAATTTTCGCATTGTCAAGACTTAATTCATCGACAAAATCCGAAAACTCCTTTTCGGGATCCTGCCAAAAAATTATTCTCCTGTCGTAAAAATCCTCAAGCTCTGCATTGAACCTATCTTCCAGTATTTTTTTAATATCCATAGCCTTGTCCCTTTTA
>CAVFTC010000108.1:2678-5336 GCA_963625295.1 Bacteroides faecis | reverse complement strand
TTTTTTTCATGTTGTTTTACCTCCTGATGTTATGAAATTTGCGATAAAATATCCTTGAAAGAATTAAACCTATAATCGTAACCGTCAACCGTGCCGAAGCCGTAAGCGGCAAAGCCGAAGGGGACTCCGGCAAGCAGGGCGGCGTTTCTGTCTCCCTGTGTGTCGCCGATATAGAGTGAATTTTTAAAGTTGTGCTTTGCAATCACCTTTTTGATGTTCTCTCCCTTTGAAAGAGTATCGGGATCTTCGAAAGCAGTGTCGCAGAAATATTTTCCGAGCTTGTGATAGGAGAGAAAAGCGTCCATATAGCTTTCCTGGCAGTTGCTTACGATGAAAAGCTTAAAGTGCTTGCTCAGCTCTGCAAGCGTTTCCTCCACACCGTCGTAAAGAATTCCGCCGTGCTCCCTCAGTTCACCGACGCAGGCGATTGTTGCGTCGTCAAAGAACCGTTCCGACAAAGCCGCATCGATATTCGGAAAAAGCTTGTTCATCAGCTCAATCCGGTTAAGACCCATGACCGACCTTACCTGTTCATTGGTCGGCAGGGGAAGCTTATATCCCGTGGCAACCTTTTGCCACGCCGGGGTTATACAATTCATCGAGCTCCACAGCGTTCCGTCAAGATCGAAGCCCACACTGTCAAACACAGCAACACCACCTCTCACTGTATACAAATATGATACAGTAAATTTTCCGTTATGTCAAATGAAATATTCGGGCAATATCGCACAAATATTAAGGCAAATATTCAGTCAATATCGCATAAATTGAACCGTAATTTTTCCCGTAATTTTTCCAGATTTACCGATGCAACATTTTTTAATAAAACGGTTGACAAAGATTGACCTATGTGGTAAAATTCTAAATACCGCATATTACGGGCGTCGCTTTCGGGCGGCACAAGCGATTTATTCCGCCCCATGTAGCGAGTCCATAATAAAGGAAGGTTAGTTAGAATGTACGCAATCATCGTTACCGGCGGCAAGCAGTACAAGGTTGAGGCTGGAGACACCCTCTTCATTGAGAAGCTTGACGTTGAAGCTGACAGCGAAGTTGTTTTTGACAAGGTTATCGCAGTCGGTAAGGAAGATGGCATTGTTGTAGGCGCTCCGTATGTTGACGGTGCTACTGTAACGGCAAAGGCTGTCAAGAATGGCAAGGCGAAGAAGGTAGTTGTATTTACCTACAAGCCGAAGAAGAACGAGAAGCGCAAGATGGGTCACAGACAGCCCTACACTAAGGTAGAAATTTCAGCTATCAACGCATAAGGCAATGATAAAAATTGATTTTTTTACCTCGGATGATTTAATCGAGGGATTCCGGATAAGCGGTCATTCAGGCTCGGCAGAGGAAGGTTCGGACATTATCTGTTCGGCGGTTTCCTCGGCGGCTTATATGGCGGCGAACACAATAACCGAGATTGTAAAATGTAATGTCGATGCTGATGTTTCCGACGGATTCATGAGCTTTCATGTTACAACAAAATTATCCGATGCGCAGCAAATTCTTGAGGGCTTAAGGCTTCATCTTGAGGCTTTAGCCGCAGATTATCCGGACAACATTAAACTAACACTACGGAGGTGTCAAAATGCTTAAGATCAACATTCAGCTTTTCGCTCATAAGAAAGGTATGGGTTCCACCCGTAACGGCCGTGATTCCGAGTCAAAGAGACTTGGCGCAAAGCGTGCCGACGGTCAGTTTGTTCTCGCAGGTAACATTCTTTACAAGCAGCGCGGAACACACATCCATCCGGGCAACAACGTTGGCAAGGGTTCTGACGATACTCTTTTTGCTCTCATCGACGGTACTGTTAAGTACGAGCGTTGGGGCAAGGATCGCAAGAAGGTCAGCGTATATCCCGTTGAGCAGTAATCTTTATTAAAAAGAAAAGGTCGTTGAATTTTTTGATTCGACGGCTTTTTTTCTTGCAAAAATAATGTTGTAAAAAATTTTGGTTTATGATAAAATAGTACAAAACATTTTTAAAGGTGAAATCATGCTTAACGAAGATGAGATAAAAAAGGTTTTCGGTCAGCGATTGACCGAGGCGAGAAAGGCATACGGAATCACTCAGCTCACCCTTGCCGAAAAACTGAATTACAGCGATAAAGCCGTTTCGAAGTGGGAGAGAGGGGAGAGTCTGCCCGATGTTTTCACAATCATGAGAATCGGTGAAGTTCTCGGCGTCACGATGTCGTACCTTTTGGGTGAGGAGGACACGCCGAAGACTCCGGAAAAAATCGTCAAAGAGCAGCGTTCCAGACGAACGATATCGGTCTTTGTTCCGCTTGTCTCTGCTGTCGGAATCTATTTTATTGCTTCCGTTCTTTTTCTGATTCTCAAACAGATCCCGTCCGTTGCAGTTTATGCCGATTATTCGTTCTTGTTTGCGTTGCCGGTTATGTTTATAACCCTCAGTGTGTTTTCTTTTATTTGGTGGAAGAACACAGCGCAGTTTTTTTGCCTGTCGTTCCTGATATGGACAACCTTTCTAAGCGTTTACACGGCGGTGGATCTTTTTGCCAACCTGCCTGAATTCAAATACATTTTTCTCTCATGCGCAATGCTGCAAATAATTTGCGTGATTGTATTTGTGTTTGTTCATCTTAAAAAAAGGAATAAATAAAAAAGAATGCCGCATATCAATAACAAACGAT
>CAVFTC010000108.1:0-2641 GCA_963625295.1 Bacteroides faecis | reverse complement strand
GTGTGTAAATTGCTCCGCCGAGGATAAGCAAGCCGAAAAGCAGCAAAGCATTCGAATCGTTTTTGTAAATCGGGTAGAAAAGGAAAATGCACATCCAGCCGAGTACCATGTAAAGAACCATTTGCAGAGCTTTGTATTTTTCCTGGTCGATAAATGTCAGCGTGATACCGAGTATTGCCGTTATGACGCTGACCGTAATGCAAACGATTGCAAGCGTTTTGTAATAGGGGAGAACATCGAGTATCATCAGAGGAATGCTCGTGCCGGTTATCAGAATAAAAATTACCGAATGATCGACGAGCCTTGCAATTTTTTTTGCCCTTCCCGGTGAGAGCTTATGATATATCGACGAACCGCTGTAAAGAATAATCATAGCAACGCCGAAGATAATTGAACTAATTATGTGGCTTATGTCGTTCGATTTGATGAGCAAGACGGTCATGGCTATTGCACCGAATACTGCTCCGACAAGATGTGAAATTGAGTTTGCTTTGTCTTCTTTCTCTGTGTAAAACGGAAGGCTTACATTATCAAGAACCATTTTGTTTTCTCCTTAAGTGATTTTTTAGCGCAAAGCCGCACAATTGAAGCGGGTGAATTACGCATGGCATGTGCTTAGATTGGACGGCATTGTCTTATAATGATTGCGGCTTCAATGGTTACATTTTACACCAAAGGACGCCGAAAGTCACCCTACACCGTATTTTTGGCTCTCTACAGCAACTCTACCGGGAGTAGAGCGATTTTTTTAAACTCTACCGAGCGCAATTCGACAATTTTTAAAAAAATTTTCCTATAACTCTTGATAAATGTTTCACAGACTGATATAATAATTAGGATTGGGAAACCCCCGAAAAACCGAAAGGAGATTTTTTATAATGAACTATTCAGCAGAAGTTCAGGGAATGTGCTGTGTAGCCAAGGGTCCGAAGCACGACCCGGCTCCGATTCCCGAAGAAGGTAAGTGGATCGCTGCAAAGCAGATCACCGATATTTCAGGCTATACTCACGGTGTGGGCTGGTGCGCACCTCAGCAGGGCGCTTGCAAGCTCTCTCTTAATGTTAAGGGTGGAGTAATCGAAGAAGCTCTTGTTGAGACTATCGGCTGTTCGGGAATGACTCATTCCGCAGCTATGGCAGCTGAGATCCTTCCCGGAAAGACAATTCTTGAGGCTCTCAATACAGACCTTGTCTGCGACGCAATCAATACAGCTATGCGCGAGCTTTTCCTTCAGATCGTTTACGGTCGTACACAGTCCGCTTTTTCGGAGGACGGTCTTGTAATCGGCGCAGGCATGGAGGATCTCGGTAAGGGCGCTCGCTCCATGGTCGGCACAATGTACGGCACAAAGGCCAAGGGTGTTCGCTACCTTGAGATGACAGAGGGCTATTGCACAAGAATGGCTCTTGACGCCGACGATCAGGTTATCGGTTATGAATTCGTTTCTCTCGGCAAGATGACCGACTTCATCAAGAAGGGTATGGAGCCGAACGAAGCATATGATAAATCAAAGGGCACATACGGCCGCTTCGACGAAGCAGTTAAGTATATTGACCCGAGAAAAGAATAATTGAAGGAGGAGTAACGCAATGGCACAGTTTGAAGGTTATGAGAGACGCGAGGCTAAGATCCTCGGCGTTCTTAAAGAGTATGGTATTTCCTCCATCGATGAATGTAAGGAAATCACACTTGCAAAGGGTATTGATGTTGATCAGATCGTTCGTTCAACTCAGCCCATTTGCTTTGAAAACGCTATCTGGGCTTACACCGTAGGCGCAGCTATCGCTATCAAGATGGGTTGCACAAAGGCTGCCGACGCCGCTGCCGCTATCGGTATCGGTCTTCAGAGCTTCTGCATTCCCGGTTCCGTTGCCGAGAACCGTAAGGTTGGTCTTGGTCACGGTAACCTCGGCAAGAGACTTCTCTCCGAGGAGACAGAGTGCTTCGCATTCCTCGCAGGTCACGAATCATTCGCAGCTGCAGAGGGCGCAATCAAAATTGCTCTTAATGCTAACAAGGTTAGAGTTAAGCCGCTTCGTGTTATCCTTAACGGTCTTGGTAAGGACGCAGCCATGATCATTTCAAGAATCAATGGCTTCACATATGTTGAGACAGAGTTTGACCCGTATACCGAAGAGGTCAAGGTTGTTTACGAGAAGGCATATTCAAACGGTCCGAGAGCTGATGTTAAGTGCTACGGCGCTGACAATGTTCCCGAGGGCGTTGCAATCATGAAGCTTGAGAATGTCGGAGTTTCGATTACAGGTAACTCGACTAACCCGACTCGCTTCCAGCACCCCGTTGCAGGCACATACAAGAAGTGGTGCGTTGAGAACGGCGTTAAGTATTTCTCGGTTGCTTCGGGCGGCGGCACAGGCCGTACACTTCATCCGGACAACATGGCTGCCGGTCCGTCCTCCTATGGTCTTACCGACACAATGGGTCGTATGCATTCCGACGCTCAGTTCGCAGGTTCTTCATCTGTTCCCGCTCATGTTGAGATGATGGGTCTTATCGGTATGGGCAACAACCCGATGGTTGGTGCTACCGTTGCAACAGCCGTTGCAGTCGAAGAGGCTATGAAGTAAGCCTTATAAATCAACACTTTCAGAGCTTCGCTCACTTCGAGCGAGGCTCTTT
>CAVFTC010000107.1:0-5372 GCA_963625295.1 Bacteroides faecis | reverse complement strand
CTCATTCCAAGGCTTTTCGCAATTCCTTTAATGTCTTTTTCTCGATTCTCGAAACATACGAGCGGGAGATGTTCAGCCGCTTTGAAACCTCAAGCTGGGTCATTGGCCGCATACCGTCAAGTCCGTAGCGCATCATGATTATCGCTTTTTCCCTCGGGTCTTTGATTTTTTCGACCTCGGCGGAAAGCTTTTTGAGCATTGTCATTTTGTAAATATCCTCAACGATTTCGTCCTCAGTGGAAATAATATCCATAAGCGTCAGCGGATTTCCCTCGCTGTCGGTGTCTATCGGCTCGTTGACAGAGATGTCCTGAGCCGTTTTTTTCTGCGCTCTGAACTGCATGAGTATCTCGTTTTCGATGCACCTTGCCGCATAGGTTGCAAGGCGAGTGCCCTTGTCAGGGTCAAAGGTATTTATCGCCTTTATAAGTCCGATCGTGCCGATTGAGATCAGGTCGTCCTGCTGAACGCTGCTTGAGTAATATTTTTTAATGATATGCGCAACCAGTCTGAGATTGTGCTCTATCAGCTCGTTTTTGGCGTTGACATCGCCCTTTTTCATCGCTTCAAGGCATTCCCGTTCCCTCTTTGCGGAAAGGGGAGGCGGAAACGAGCTTGAGCCGGAGAGATGGAGCGCAAAAACAAAAAGGTTCGATATTGTTCTGATAAGTAATTCAGCTATCATAAAAATCACCGTCCGATATAATTATTATGTTGTAAATGTATAATTGATAACGGAACGATTTGTATATTTACATAAAAAAATCAACGCTCTATTGTTCAAAATGTAAAAATAGAATACAACATGGGTTAATACGGTTGACTTTTGGCGGAAATAACAGTATAATGGTAGCATATATAAGTGTGGAATATTCTGCGCTTTGTATAGAACAAAATTTTGGGAGGAATATTAATGGCTAAAAGCAGGCGTATTCTCAGCGTGTTGCTGGCTATCCTGATGGTTCTTACCATTGTACCGACGGGATTGCTCGGCACAGCCGGTGCTGTTTCGGACGGCGAAATCAGCACCTCGTCGGTTGAGCTTAGCGAAAGTTTTCTCGAAAGACCCGAGATAACCATCAGCTCAACCTCAGTCATTCGTACAGCCGCAGCTGCAGGTTCACAGGCTGCCGGCACAACAATCGTTAAAGCAACGGCTTCGGGCTTGCCCGAGATTAGCAGTGCTCGGGCGGAGGCTTTCTATGCAGGCGAAACTCCGCAGAACCCGATGGTTGTTTTCACCACCGACAAGGCTTTGAAGGCTAACCCGACGGTTACCTGTTCAAATGCGACCCTCAGCTTTACGGCTTCGTCAACGGGCGCATATGCGGACGGTGTTTATACCTATTCATGGATCGTTTCCGGCTCAAATGTCACGGCTAAGCAGCTCGACTTTGAGGTTGGTTATACATATGAATACACCGACGCAAACGGCAAGGTTGTAACAAAGACCTATACCGCTTATACCACCAGTGCGGTTGAGAATGTTGCTCAGCCCGGCGGTATTTCGGCTTACCGTTACCGCTCATGGCATTTTACGGCTCACTTTTGTGACAGATCGGAAAAGGTTAATTATATTGCCCGTATCGTCGGTGCAAATACCTTCGGTTCATATGCTGACACAACTCAGTCCGGCTGGTCAAGAGGTTACTGGAGTTTCATTCCAAATGCAAATGGTGAATACGAATTCAAAACCGTTGACGGGCTTGCATCCGGCTACGGTCAGGTTCGTTTTGACGATCACTCAAATGAGGCTACTCAGAATGCAGATACGGCAAACGACTTCAACCGTCCCAAAACGATTGCATATGTGGACAGAAGTATCGTTGCTCTGAGCAATTATAACCTCAGATTCACAATTGCCGACTTCCTCAACAGAACCGACGACTATTCAGAATACGGAATTAAGGAATTTAAGCTTGTTCCGGGCGCAGTTGAGTTCGACGAGAATACACCGGATAACAACAGCGCAAACGAGCAGCTTCTTCCGGTTAAACCGGCGAGCTACAACCAGTCAACCGGCGAGTACGATACTACTGCCGGCGGCACGATTACAATTCCTTTCTCCGGAACAACCTACGAAAAGAATGCAACGACGCTTGATAACGGAAACAAGAGTGTAGATTACACAATCATCGTATCATTCGGTGCAAAATATGAGCATCTTACGAGAATTCGTTCCGCTATCAACCTCAATATCGTTACATATGACAAGTCAAATCTTCGTGCTCACATTCAGGACCTTTACAGAGAGTATACTCCGACCCAGCTTATGGCTGCCGATTCCGAGATAGGCAACAGCCCTAACTCATGGTTCTATTCAGAGGGCTGGGATCAGTACCTTGCAGCAATGAAGAACGCTCTGTATATCCTCAATGACCCCGATACCGACCAGCAGAAGATTGACGCTGCCGATACTGCTCTTCAGTCGGCAGTCGCAGCTCTTAAGGTCGCAACAGCGGATTACACCGAGGCGGAAGCAGTCAAGGCACAGGTTAAGCAGCTCAACTCTGCAATCTATACCGACGCTTCATGGTCAAAGGTTCAGACCGCAGTTTCCAACATCAAGGACGGCATCAGTGTATTCTGCCAGACCTATCTTGATTCTCTTGTTGAGGATCTTCGCACGGCTATCGCAGCTCTTGAGCTGAACCCGGCGGATTACACCGAGGTTAACGACATGGTCACAATTTATGAGAGTCTTAATCCCGAACACTATACTGCAGATTCGTGGAAGACCCTTCGCGATACCGTAAATTCGGTCGACTATACCCTCAAGGTTGACAAGCAGGCTCTTGTTGACGCTTATGCAAGAAGCATCGACGCAGCGATTACAAACCTTGTTCTCGCTCCGGCGGATTACACGGCGGTCAACGCATTGATTCCGAGCTACGAGGCAGCTCTTGCAGAGAAGGATTACTATACGGATCTTTCATGGAGAGCAGTTCAGGCTGCTTATAACGCAATCGAGTGGGATAAGAACTGGAAGCAGCAGGAGGATGTTGACGACATGGCGGCAAACCTCCAAAGAGCGCTCGGCAACCTTAAATATAAGGACGCTGACCTCACCGCACTTGAAGAAGCCATAACCGCAGCCAGCGTAGAGAAAGAAGCATGGTATACTGCGGATTCGTGGGCTCCCTTCGCAGCTGCTCTTGCGGCAGCCAAGGAAGCTGTAGACGCTTCACCGGCTTACAATATCAAGCAGCAGTCAACTGTTGACTCCCTTAAGGACGCACTTGTTGCCGCACAGAACGCACTTGTTCCCGCTGACGGCGACTATACAAATGTTTACAATGCCATCGACGCAGCAAACGAGCTTGACGAGAGCATCTACACTGCGGATTCATGGCAGAATCTTCAGGACACCATCAACAGCGTTGTTTATAATCTCACCGCCAAGGAGCAGGAGAGAATCGACGGCTTTGCAGACGCTATCAACGCAGCGATAAAGGCTCTTGAAGAAAAGGGCGCAGATTACACAAAGGTAAATGAAATTATTACCGAGTGGAACAATATGGACAAGACGATGTATACAGACGCTTCCGTTCTTGCCGTAGCCAATGTAATCAACGCCATCAACTGGAACCTCAAGATTAGCGAGCAGGCAACGGTTGACGGTTATGTAACTGCAATCCGTAATGCAATCAACGCCCTCCAGTATAAGCCTGCGGATTATTCCGCTGTCAATGCCGCAATGGCAAATGTTGAGACAGCCAAGAAGCTTCAGGCAGATTTTGCATCGGCTCATAACGGATATTCCTACTACACGGCGGATTCCTATGATGCAATGATCGCAACAACAAATTACGAAAAGAACCTTGATATCAGATATCAGTCAACGGTTGACGGTTACGCAACCGCAATCAACAATGCAGTTCTGAAGCTTACCCCGAACGCAGCCGACTATTCGGCAGTTAAGGCGGCTTTGGAGAAAATTCCGGCTGATTTTGAAGACGGCGTTTACACCGACGAGACGGCAGCCGAGGTTCTGGCAGCTAAGCTCGCAATTGACGAATCGCTCACAACAAAGGATCAGTCAACGGTTGACGGTTACGCAACCGACCTTCTGGCTGCAATTGACGGACTTAAATACAAGTCGGCTGATTACACTCAGGTCACCAAGGAAATTGACCTTATCCCGACAGATCTCACTCCTTACACCAGCTCATCGGTTGACAATCTCAACAAGGCTGTTGCCAAGGTAGTTTATGACCTTGACATCAATCATCAGGCAGAGGTTGACGCTTTTGCGGCAGAGATCAAGGCTGCAAGACTGGCTCTTGAAATAGACCTTGCGGATTACACCAAGGTTGACGCATCGATCGCCATCGCTAACGAGGCAATCAAGGATACGAACTATACCGACGAAAGCATTCAGGCTGTTAAGGACGCAATCGCTGCGGTTGTCAGAGATCTTCCCAAGGCTCAGCAGACAACTGTTGACAATTATGCAAAGGCTATCGACGCTGCCGTTTCAAAGCTTACGGATAAGACGCTTGACTTCACAAGCTACAATAAGGCTCTTGAGGGCGTTCCCGCAAATCTTGAAAACTACACGGACGATTCCGTGAAGCTTTACACCGACGCTCTCGCAGCGGCAGACAACTTTAAGCTTACAAAGAACTCTATCAGAAATCAGACAGAGTTTGAAACCCTTGTTTCCGCTCTTGACACAGCCATCAAGGCTCTCAAGCTCAAGGGTGCGGATTACACAAAGGTAAACGAGGCTAAGAAGGCTGCGGACGCAAAGGCAGAATCCGGACTTTACACGGATGCCTCCGTCACAGCATATAACGAGCTTCTCGCAACGATCAACTGGAATCTCTTGATTGATGAGCAGACAACTGTTGACGGCTATGCAAGCGCTATCAATGCATTTGTATTCGAGTACAAGGCAGCTGATTATACGGCTCTTGACGCAGCTATTGAAGCAAGAAGAACCGAAATTGCAAAGGATCTTTACACCGATGAATCAGTAGCAGGCTTTGAAGAGCTTGTTAACGGCTTCAGCCGTAATCTTACGATCGACAAGCAGAGCACGGTTGACGGCTTCACCGACAGCGTAAACGCTTATATATTTACCTACAAGGCAGCCGATTACACAAAGCTTGACGCTCTCATTGCAGAGGTCAATGCTCTTGACTCATCGCTCTATACGAACTATGAGGAAATCTACGGCGTATACATCTTCGACTATCTCCTCAGCTACATTCCGACTCACAGAAATTATAATATCTCCGAGCAGGATAAGGTTGACGAGATGCAGGCAACTCTTCAGAGCTATGTTGATATGCTCATCTTGAAGGGCGACGAAAAGGTAGCGAAGTTTGAGCTTACAAACGGAGCGATGTACAAGACCTCCGGCGGAG
>CAVFTC010000106.1:0-5382 GCA_963625295.1 Bacteroides faecis | reverse complement strand
AGGAGTACATCATGAAGGACGGCGACATCGTCCACTTCCTCTTTAATGTCTGATTTTGTTTGTAAAAAAGAACGGGACTGTGCTGAGTGCGACAGTCCCGTTTTTATTTCATATTGAATTTATGATTTCATGTTAATGCCTTTGCTCTCAAGCTTGGCGATGAGGTCGTTGACGATTGCCATAACCTCGTCCTTAACAAGGGTTCTTTCGGGGTGTGAGAACACGATTCTTATCGTTATTGACTTGCCGCCTGCGTCCTGATAGGTATCAACGACCGAGGTCTTTTTGATAAGCTCGGAATTGATAAGCTCGATAACCTCTTTGATCGGCTTGAAGGTGTCGGTAACAAAGGTGACATCAACCTCGATTGACGGATATTTTGAGGCTTCGGTATACTTTATGCCTGCGTTCTCGACAGCAACAAGGTCTTTTACATCCATTTCAAGGAAAACAACGCTTGCTTTCTTGTCGATATTTCTGAGAACCTCGGGGTGAACAACGCCGATAACGCCAAGCTCCTTGCCGTCGCAAATGATTGCGTTATAATTCTTCGGGTGGATGTAATTAAGCTCGGTGCTCTTCGCCTTAAAGGAAAGACTCTTGTGCTTGATGTCGTCAACGGCAACCGAAATCATGTTGATAAGCTTGAAATAAAGCTCCTCGGCTGTCTCGGTCTTGCTGTAAAGCGTGATTGCAAGCTTCTTGTGCTCACGGCAGAGATTATTCTCATCAACGCCGTCAACAACTCGTCCTATCTCAAAAATTCCGAAGGACGGAGCATAGGAGAAATTCGATTTAACCTGACAAAGCTGTGTCGGAATCATCGAGCTTCTTATTGTTTCAATGTTCGGATTGGTCGCATTGGCAAGCTTAATGTTTGGCTCTGTTGCAATGCCGAGCTTTTTGTACTCATCGGTGTACTCCCAAATGTATGAATGAACCTCATGAAGTCCGAATTCCTTGACAAGAATATCCTTCAGCTTGTCCTCAATGCTCTTTTCGGCAAACGGACGAACGGGATAAAGCGGAGCAGCCGCCGTGTGAACATCGAAATTGTCATAGCCGTAAATTCTTGTGATTTCTTCGATAATATCGGCTTTGAGCGTAACATCCTTTGTTGCTCTCCAGCTCGGAACATCAACGGTGAAATCGTCGCCGTCAAGCATGACCTTAAATCCGAGTGCAGTAAGGGTCTTGACGATAGTGTCGTTGTCAATTTCAATACCCGTATAACGGTCAACAAATTTCTTGTCGAAGCTAAGCTCAACATCGTCAAATTTGTGAGCATACTCATCCGTAAGGCTCGATGTTACCTTTACGCCCGAATCAAAGTCGCTGAGAAGTTTAACAAAACGGGCAACGGCTGTAACCGTCATTTCGGGGTCAAGGCTCTTTTCGTAACGCATGGAGGCGTCGGTTCTGTGAGCAAGACGAGCCGAGGATTTTCTGACCGAAACAGCGTCAAAGGTTGCCGACTCAAGCGTAAGCGAGTGTGTATCGTCAACGATTTCCGAATCAAGTCCACCCATGATGCCTGCGATAGCGACGGGTGTGTTGTCGTTGCAAATCATCAGCGTGTTCTCGTCAATGTGTCTTTCAACGCCGTCAAGGGTCTTGAACTCAAACGGGGTATCAAATCTCTTGATTCTGATTTTTTCAACCCTTCTGGAGTCGAAAGCGTGCATCGGCTGACCCATTTCAAGCATGAGATAGTTGGTCAGGTCGGCGAGGAAGTTGATCGCTCTCATTCCGCAGTAATAAAGACGGATTCTCATGTTCGCCGGGCTGACATTTCTTGTGATATTTTCAAACTGAAGGCAGGAATATCTGTAGCAGAGGGGATCCTCGATCTTCATGTCCACCTTCGGCAAATTCTTATATTGGCTGAGGTCAACCGTGTCAAGCTCCTTGAGCGGTCTGCCTGCCAGAGCGGCAAACTCTCTTGCAATTCCGTAGTGACCCCAAAGGTCGGGACGGTTTGTCAGCGACTTGTTGTCAACCTCAAAAATGATATCGTCAATGGCAAAAACATCCTTGATGTCCGTGCCGTTTGCAAGGCTCTCGTCAAGCTCCATAATGCCCGAATTGTCGTCGCTCATGCCAATTTCCTTCTCCGAGCAGCACATACCGTTTGACATATAGCCTGCAAGCGGTCTTGGCGCTATCTCAATCTCACCAAGCCTTGCGCCAACCTTTGCAAAAGCCGTTTTCATTCCGACTCTTACATTCGGCGCTCCACAAACAACATCCGTGAGCTGACCGTCGCCGGCATCGACCTTGAGAAGATGAAGCTTCTTCGACTCGGGGTGCTCCTCGACGGATTTAATTTCGGCAACAACGACTCCGCCGATGTCGCTGCCCTTGTAGAAAATTTCGTTTTCAACCTCGGCGGTGGACAGGGAGAACTGATGAATAAGCTCATTGATGTCAAGACCCGAAAGGTCAACGAAATCTTTGATCCAGTTAATTGAAATAAACATTGTTCTGCCTCCTTATTCGTCGTCCGTGAACTGCTCAAGATTTACAAGAGCGCCGCTGTTGAGATCACGGATATCCTTTATGCCGTACTTCATCATTGCAAGTCTGGTAAGACCGAGACCGAATGCGAAGCCGGTGTATTCGTCGGGATCAATACCGCCCTCTCTGAGCACATTCGGGTGAATCATTCCGCAGGGGCAAAGCTCAAGCCAGCCGCTGTGCTTGCAGGACGGACAGCCCTCGCCACCGCAGATAAGGCAGTTGATATCAAGCTCAAAGCCGGGTTCAACGAACGGGAAAAAGCCCGGACGCAGACGAACCTTGATGTCTCTTTGGAAAACCTCGGAAAGCATGGTTTTCATGAAGAAGATGAGGTTGGATATTGAAATATCCTTGCCGACCATAACGCCCTCCATCTGGAAGAATGTGTTTTCGTGGCAGGCGTCGGTGCTCTCGTTACGGAAGCATCTGCCCGGGAAAACAGCCTTGATCGGCTTGCCCTCGTTGATGAGCTGATCCTTATATTTTTTATAGATAGCATTCTGAGCCGCAGAGGTCTGCGACTTGAGAAGCTGACCGTTTGTCAGATAATAGGTGTCCTGCATATCACGAGCGGGATGGAATTTAGGAATATTGAGCGACTCGAAGCACTCGTAGTCCGTTACGACCTCGCTGTAATCCTCAACGGTGAAGCCCATCGACTTGAACACATTTTCGCACTGACGCTGAACCAGCGTAATCGGATGATATGAGCCTCTTGCAAGCTCGGTGGGAACCGAAACATCGAATTCCGGAGTCATTTCAAGCTCCTTCTTGAGTGCAAGCTTATGAAGCTCCTCCGCCTTTTTGCTTATCGAGTCGGCAACGCTCTGCTTGAAAGTGTTGACCGCCTGACCCATTGTCTTTTTCTCGTCGGGTGAGAGCTTGCCCATACCCTTGAGAAGTGTTGTTACAAAACCGCTCTTGCCGAGGAAGTTGACCCTGAGATTTTCCAGCTCGGAAGCGTCCTTGACCTGCAAAATAGAGTCTTCAAACCTTTTTTTGAGCAATTCAATTTGTTCTGCCATTTCATAACCTCCTGAATAAAAATAAAACCCGTCCGATAACAAGACCGAGATCCTGTTATGGGACGGGATAAACCGTGGTACCACCCATATTCGAAGCCTTGGCTTCGCGCTCATTAACCGTCATGATGCGGACGGGAACGCCCTGCTTAATCAATGCTTTCGCAGGCCACTCCGATGCTGAAATTCGTTTCTGCCCGTAAGGCGGCGCTCTCAGCCGATGACAGCCGCTCTCTTTGCTTAGCCTGACAAAAACTACTTACACACCTTCACCGTGTATCGTCACGGACTATCTTAACACCTTAACTCGCTTTTGTCAAGGGATATCCGACTAAATCTGCAAACGACCCGTTTTTTACAATATGCAATTATTGTTTTGTTCGGCGTTGACACAAGCTTTGAATTTGGATATAATTATGACAAGATTACATAATCACTGAAAAGAGGTGCTATGATGTCTGAAATTATTGTTGCCGGAGCCGGTCACGGCGGTTTGGTTGCCGCATGGAAGCTTGCACAGCTCGGTCACAAGGTTACAGTTTATGAGCGTTATGCCCGTGAAAACCTCGGTTACGATCAAAAAGATCCCGTGGATGCCGCATTTTTCGACTATGCCGGAATTGAGTATCCCGAAAGCTGGCACGCTCCGAACAATGTAATAACCATCGTTCCGATTGACGAAACGGTTGAACCGTTTACGCTTCCCGAGGAGAAGGGCGCATCAACGCTCATCGTTGAGAGGCGTGAGCTTTTGGCATTTCTAATAGACCTTTGCGAAAAGGTCGGTGTAAATTTTGAGTTTGGCTGTGAGGTTCGTGAACCTGTCGTTCTCGGAAGCCGCATTATCGGCATAATGACCTCACAGGGAATAAGGCTCGGCGACCTCGTCATCGACGCCTGCGGTATAGACTCTCCCCTGCGCCGCAATTTGCCCGATTTTACCTGCATTCAAAAGGAGCTTGGCAGCTTTGACAGGCTTCATGTTTACCGTGCGTATTATAACAGGATTGAGGGCAAGCCCGACCCGGAGCACAGATATTATGTATATGTCAACGCAGACGGAACGGTTGGCTTCACATGGCTCATCACAGAGCCTGACAGTGCGGATATCCTCATTGCAAGATTCGGCGAAGTGACCGAGGAGGATATAAAGGCGGAGCTTGATTTTGTTTGCGAACGCAATGAGCATGTCGGCCGTGAGCTTATTCGAGGAGGCAAGGTCGTCGATATTCCCGTTCGTCAGCCGCTGGCGGTTTTCGTTGCCGACGGATATGCCGCCGTGGGCGACAGTGCGTGCATGACAATTCCGCTCAAGGGTTCGGGAATCGGTTATTCAATCAAAGCCGGAACAATTCTCGCAAGAGCGGTTGAGGAGGACACAAACGGTCTTTTCAACTGCGACACGCTTTGGAAATATGAGCATGATTTTTTCAGCGAGGTTGGCTTCGGAGCGTGCATTGTTGCACTTGAAAAAAATCTGCTCCCGTATTTGACAGCAAAGGATGTCAGCGACTTTTTTGCCAGCGGAATCCTTAACGACGAGGGTATCGCCGAGCTTAACGCAGACAAAACCGAGCATATCAAAAAAAGCGGCATTGTTTCGTCGATAAAGAACAAGCTGAAGCTTCTCAACGGTATGCCAGAGCTGAGAAACAAAGGGCTGAAGGCGGTTGCATGGTTCGGCAGAGAAAAGCTCGTCGAGCCGCTGTTCCCAACGAAATACGACCGTGAGTCCGTAGAAAAATGGGCAGGTCATTACAACGAGTTCTTTGAATCAATCAAATATAGATTTTAGGGCAATACCGCACAATTGGGGTGTGCGAATTGCGCAGTAAGATTT
>CAVFTC010000105.1:0-5430 GCA_963625295.1 Bacteroides faecis | reverse complement strand
TGACGAAAAATCTTACTGCGCAATTCGCACACCCCAATTGTGCGGTATTGCCTTAAATTAAAATAATGATATCAAATTGCACCTTCCGGCAAAAGAAAAAACCGTTGATATCCAAAGCTTTACGCTCTGTTTATCAACGGTTTCAAGTGGTCGGAGTGGCGGGATTTGAACCCACGGCCTCTTGGTCCCGAACCAAGCACGCTACCATCTGCGCTACACCCCGACAACGCTTGAATATTATATACTATAATCCTGATAAAATCAAGTATTTTCCTAAAAAAAGTTGAAAAATTTTTCGGGCAATTATTGAATTGAGATAACAGAAAAATAATAGCAGCTTTGAGTATAATGTCCGTTGCGGTGGATACTTATATACAACTTTTATTATATCAAAGAAATTTTTGCTATGAAACGACGCAGGTGCGTCACTTGACTGAGAGTCCATTGACTATTTTGAGCCGAGGGCGTAGAATGGCGGCAAGGTGAAAGCCTGAAAACACCTCGGCGAACAGTCGCTGTCCGTCGAATCTGATTTCAAGGCAGTACCGCACTATCAATGTGTGTCGGTATACCCTAAGCTTATCGAAAGGGCTGATCTTATGATCGAGAAAAATATGCTTGGAAAATTCATTCGAGCCAAAAGAGAGGAAGCGGGTCTTTCTCAAAAGCAATTTGCCGAACAGCTTTTTGTCACGGAGTCGGCGGTTTCAAAGTGGGAAAGAGGTGTCAACTACCCAGATATCACGATGATTTCGGATATCTGCCGTGTGCTGAACATAAGCGAAAGGGAGCTTATCACGGCTTCGGACGATACAACATACCGACAGATGAAAAAGCAGTCGGCAAAATACGAAAGAATCCAAAAGCTTACATTCTGGATTCCGACCTCGGCATACCTGTTAAGCTTTCTTGTTTGCCTGATTTGCGCTTTGTGCGGCGTTATGCCGTTTTCAACCTTGTTCATTGTTACGGCGAGTCTTTTGTGCGCATTTCTTTTCTTCCCGTCGGTTACAAAATTTTTTAAAAATCAGAAGCTTCTTGCCTATCTTGCTTCATCAACAATAGGCGTTATAATCTTGCTTGCCGTGTGTGGAATTGCAACAAAGAGCGTCGCATGGGTTCCGACGGCGGTTATGGGAACACTGCTTGGATATTCTGTCGTATTCCTGCCGATTGTTTTGAAAAAGTATTCAAAAACAGGATTTGTTTCAACGCATAAAACATTTATAAGCTTCGTTGCCGATATGGTGCTGACTATTATCCTTGTCGCAACGGTTCAGATACTTACACCGATTAATTTGCGCAATGCGGAGCTGACAGTGCTTTATTGTTTCAGTCCTTTGCTGATAACAGGTATTATTGTAAGCCTACGGCTTAACAGTATGATAAAGGGCGGAATTTGCACAATTATATTCGGAATATACGCTTTCTTCGCAAATTATTTTATCGGATTCGTCTTTGATGAGCCGGTGGATATGAAAATAAATTTGGCGGATTGGGCGACATGCACCAACGGGAATGTGCTGTTGACCGTGTTGGTTACATGTGCTGCGGTCGGAACAGGTCTTATCGGCTGCGGAATAAAGAAAAGCATGAAGTAAAGAGAAAGGGCTGTGACGATTTGCCACAGCCTAATTTTATTTCAATATATTTTTTTCAACATACTTTGATGTCATTGCGTTGAGCAGGCAGTTATAGGTCATTTTGAAATCTACGACCGAGCCGACCTTGTAATCGTCGCCGCAGTCGGTTACATCAAGAACAACATGGTCACTGCTGCCGCCAACAATTTTCATTCGCTTGTCTGCGCAGATAAGTCCGGGCAGGTATATATCCTGCTTGCCGACCGCAACGATTGCACGCTTCATCAGCTTGTCGCAGTCCTGCGGAAGTGTTTCAGGAACTCCGGGCTTTTCTTTCAACTCGATAATCTCCGCCTTGAGAATAAAATTGTCCTCTCTTGCTCCGTCAAAAGGGACATCATAAACCGGAATGTTGCCGAGGAAAATCGACTCACCCATTCGCATATTGTTGATGACCTTCGGAAGCTTGCCGTCAAAGAGCATTTTTATCGAGCTTGACGCACCACCGGAAACAATCGGGAGCTTAACGCAGTATTCATCTTGAACCGCATTGACTGCGCTCTCAAAAAGAGCCATGTTTTTTTCGCTTGGGAGCACCTCGTTTACGCAGCTAAGGTTTGTGCCTATGCCGTAAAGCTCAAGGTTCGGCATTTTAATAACCTCACCTGCGAGTGTTTTCAGCTCGTCCGTGTAGCAGCCGTCCCGGAGATCGCCGCATTCATACATCAGGATAACCTTGTGCCGTTTGTTCTGCATTTTGGCTTCGTTATTCAGCGCACGAAGCACCTCAAGCTCGCTGTTAAGACTGACATCGGTGAACTTTACAACATTCTTTGTCTGAGAAAGCATCGGAGAACGAATCAGCCATTTTTCGGCCTTGATATCGACGAATTCCATGAAATTTTCAACTCTGGAATCGCATATCGCCTTCACTTCGCCCTCCTCGACGAGGTAACGGACAAGCGGCTCATAACCAACCAGCATTTTGGTAACGACGGAGAGCGACATTCCGTTCTCGGCGCACCTTTGCTTCATTATTTTAAGATTGTGAAGTATTCCGTCGGGTCTTATCTCGATACATGGAAACATATTTTTACTCCGTTTTCTGATCTATAAAGCGTCTTACGACCTTGAACGAATTCCGCTCGATTTCAAAGAAGCTTTCGTCAAGCGGCTTGCACGGTTCGCAGCCCTTTGCCTTGAGCGCTTCATTGATTATCCTCTCCGTGTACCACGGATTTTTTACAAACACCGGACCGAGCGCATTGGTGAAAATAACATTCTTGCGCTTTGCACCCTCGGTCTGATCCTTATCGTTGTTACCCTTGCCGTAAACAAGCTTTCCGAGTGCGATTGACGGATCGTTGAGGAAGAAATCAACAAGGTGTATCTGAACCGCCATGATCTCAACGCTCTTGTCCTCGCAGAGTGAAAATTGCAGATCGTCACCGTAAATCTCATTGCGCTCAACCGCAGTTGCGTCAAGAAGTCCGAGTCCCTCAACAACCGAGCCGTCGCATCTTTTTGTTGATTTGATGAGAACCATTCCCGTTGTTCCGATTGCGATGATCGGCTTTCCGCTCTCGGCAAAATTATAGACAGCGTCGCCGTATTTCTTGATGTTCTTTACTATCGACTCGGCGGTTTTTATCTCACCGGCATTCATGAAAATGATGTCCGAACCGTCAAAGTCAATCTCCTGAGCGAATGTGTCGATGCGATTGATTTTAACATCAAGCCCCATCGCCTTGCCGACACGCTCAAATGCCATGAGGTTGCCTCGGTCGCCGTGGAGGTTAAGCAGGTCGGGATAAAGCCATGTGATATTCAGCGTATTCATTATTCGTTACCTCCGTACTGCTTTGTGGATTTTTCAAGCTCATGATATTTTTTGAGCCATGTGATAAGATAAACATTATCAACATCGAACTTGTCAAGCTCACTGAGAATCGCCTCGTCGCTGTCGTTCGGAAGAATTGAAATGTCATTTCTGTCGATGCCGGCATAAATCATTCTGTTTGCCGTGTCGTATGCGACAGCCTCGGAGAAGCAGATATAGTGCTTGATGTTGTTCTTCTTGAGCGACTCAAAGTCAACATCAAAGGCATAGAAGGTGTTGGTGTAGTACGGGTCGAAATCCTTAAGCTCCTCAAGACCCATGAGAAGAATTTTCGGAGACTCGTCCTTGGCGATATAGTCGAGGGCAGTCTGGAGAGTTTCGGGATTTTCCTGCTTGATTCTGATATATTTGAGCGTTTTGGTTTTGTATTTAAGCGTTTCCATACGGCCGCTGATGTTTTTGAAGTTTGAAAAGCTCTTTTGAAGCTCCTCGTTTGTCATGCCGAGCTTGGTGCAAACGGCAATGCAGAGCGCATAGTTAAAGATATAGAACGGCTCCTTGTTCGTTACGGTGAAGCGATAGCCGTTGAAATCGAAGCTGCATTCGGAGAAATCAACATTCTGGGCGTAGAAATCAACCTTTTTCTCGGAGGAGAAATCACAGCCGGCGCAATGGAATTTGCCGACATTATCAACATTGTAATAGTCGAAAATAATCTTGTCGTTACACTTGGGGCAGGGCATCGTTACATCATAGAACTTGTCCTTAACAAACGAATATTGAGTCTTGTCAACGCCGTAGTAGTAAACCTTGTCGGAGAAATCCTCGAAGGACTTTGATCTCGGCTCGCCGTCGTTGAGGAAGAAGGTCATGTCATCGTTAAACACCTTGCGGAATTTCTGAACGATATAATCCGGTTCGCCGTTGCGCTGAACCTGATCCTTCTGGAGATTGGTTATACACACCTTCTTTGCCGGGATATACTTATAAATTCCGGCAAGCGAACGCTCGTCAATCTCGAACGAGAAAAATTCGGTTGTAACCTTGCCCGTAAGCGTCGAATTACGGATAAGAGCGGTTGCTATGCCGCCTATCATGTTAGCGCCCTCAAGGTTTGAGCAAACAGTTCTGCCTGAATCCCTGAGTGCGTGAACTATCATATTGTTGGCTGTGGATTTGCCGTTTGTGCCCGTGATAAAAATAACCTTTTCGGGGTCGATTCCCGTGAAATGTCCTATAAAATCAGGCATAATTGCGTTTGCCTTTGCGCCGGGCATATTGGTTCCCCTACCCTTTGCGAAGATATTTGAAAAGAGCATAAGTCCCTTGCCGATGAGCAGAGTTAAGATGAATTTCAGCTTTTGCATTTTGTTCCTCCAGAATAAACTTTCTTAAGGCAACGCCGCACAATTGTACCGTGTCGCCTTACCGCTATTATTGTATCACATTTAATTGTAAAGTCAACATTAGCACGGGAGTTTTACGGACAAAAATTATTGTTGTTTTTTATGCCGAATATGGTATAATTGAAACGATAAAGTTGAGTGAGGTGTGAGATGAAGCTCAAACAAATAATATCAAGCAACAAACGCTTGGGCAGCTTTGCGATGGACTCCGTTTGGACGATGATCGGGCTTGTTGTGATGAACGGAATTGCCCAGCTCGTTATCTATCCTTTTATTAGAAATATGTTCGGCGTCGATGGATACGGACGAATCCTCAGTATGCTCGGCATTATAAATATTGTTGCGGTTTCAATAGGGACAGCACTCAATAATTCAAGGCTGGTTGCAAAATCGCAGGGACAAGGAAAGGATAACAGACCATATATCCTCTTTCTTTTAATAGTTATGGCATTCGGAACAGTTTTAAGTTTCGTAGTCCTTACCATTATGAAAGAAGACATAACTTTTCTTTCCTTTCTTCTGTATTGGCTGCTGATGTGCATGACCGTCACAAGATATTATTCTGAAGTTGAATACAGACTACATACAAACTATCTTGGGC
>CAVFTC010000104.1:0-5504 GCA_963625295.1 Bacteroides faecis | reverse complement strand
TTCCCACCTCATTATAATGAAAATTATCAAAAAGTTCTGCATGTCACATTTTTCAATGCCAACCTATGCCCTGTTCGGACTTTTAATAATTTCAACACTTATAATAAGCCCCCTGCTCTCCTATCTGCTGAATAAAATTCCGGGCTTAAAAAAATACATTGTATAACGGGAGGGAAATAACATGGGAGAAAAAAACAAGCCCGTTTATACGGAGCTTTTAATGATAATATCGGTTCTCGGGATTGTTGCCGTAAGCGTAATATCCGCAAAATGGTCTGCGGCTTCGGTCGGCTCTGTTTCATGGATTTTTATGACGGTGATACAAAGCGTATTACGATTTTCGTTCCCGGTTATAATTATGATTTCCGGAATTAAATATCTTTCCAAAACCGAAGCACCACCGATAAAGAAGCTTTATTCGTGCGATATTCTTCGATTATCGATTATGCTTATTTTCTGGTCGGTATTATATGTTGTTTTAAAAAAATATTTCGGAAGTGCAAGCACTTTCGGTATCAAGCAGTATATCACCGAGCTTTCAACAGGACAAAATCACCTTTGGCTGCTCTGCGTGCTGATAGGCTTGCTGATTGTTTCTCCGCTGCTGAAAAAAATTGCTGCGGACAAAAGGCTTCTTGAATATTTTCTGATTGTTTGGATCGTTTTTACTGTTATAGGAAACATTCTTGTTGCTATTCCCGACCCGTACATCTATTTTCAAAAGAGACTGCACAACTTTTATATGTCGACTGCCATTCATTTCAGCGGATATTTTTGCTTGGGATATTATCTTGCAAAATACGACATCAAAAAGTCTTTGCGTATCCTGATATATTTTCTCGGAGGCTTGAGCATTGTATCTTTTGCGGCGATAACCTACCGCCTTTCCGCAGAGGAGGGCAAGCTCGTCGCCGATTTCCTTGAAAATACGAAGCCTATGACCGTGCTTGTCCCGGCGGCGGTTTTCCTCTTTGCAAAAAATGTCTTTAGAAAGCAAGCAACGCCAAAGTCAATCGCTTTCATAGCCAAGGCATCGTTCGGCGTCTATCTGTGCCACGGAATCGTTTTCAAGGCCATTACTCAGGCTTCGTTGCTGCCGAATGATATTCGCACAGTTTACCGGATAGTGATAACAACCGCAGTAACATATTTGATAAGCCTTGCCGTCTCGGCAATACTGAATTCAATTCCGTTTGTTAAAAAGTACATAGTATAAAATTTTCGGCTCAATGCAAAACGCATTGAGCCGATTTTTTGTGCAGCATGGCGGAAACAGGCATGCACCTCAATTGTGCGGTGTTGCCTTTATTCTTCGTAGATTTTCTTTGCCGTTCTGAAAGCCGCCCACGCCTTTGGCCAGCCTGCATAGAATGCGGCATGCGTCAAAATTTCTGCCATTTCCTCTTTTGTAACACCGTTCTTTTTCGCGCATGAGATGTGATACTCAAGCGAGCTGTCAAGAACACCGCTTGCCATGAGCGCTGTCACGGTTACAACACTGCGGTCTCTCGGCGAGAGCTTATCCTCCCTCGACCATACCTGACCAAACAGGACATCGTCGTTGAGCTCTGCAAATTTAGGGGCAAAATCGCCCAATGCATCTCTGCCTGCCGTTACCTTTTCCATGATAATCACCTTTCTTTATTAAAGTGCGTTGTATTCCTCGTCGTTGACAGGCTCGCACCACTCATTTGAGCAGTTTTTACCGGGCATTTCAGCGGCTATATGAGAGAACCAGCTGTCTTTTTTTGCGCCGTGCCAATGCTTGACCTCCGGCGGAATAACGATAACGGAACCCGGTTCAAGGCTCACGGGAGTCTTTCCCTCCTCCTGATACCAGCCCTCGCCTGCCGTGCAAATAAGCAGCTGTCCGCCGCCCTCGTCGGCATGATGAATGTGCCAGTTGTTGCGGCAGCCGGGCTCAAAAGTTACATTTGCAAGGAACAAGCCGCATTTCGGATCGGTCAGCGGATTGAGAAACGAGTTGCCGACAAAATACTTGGCAAAAGTCGTGTTTGCTTCACCCTTGCCGAACACATTGACCTGTCCAAAGCTTTTCTCGTTTTCGTATTTCATTTCGAGTACCTCCTGATTGACATATAATTGTGTGAATGATATAATCATTTCACAGCTTTGGCTATATGTTACTACCTGAAGTCGACTTTAGGTCAAGAGGTAATTTGTAAAAAAATTGTGAACAATACGATGAGGTGTGCAAGCATGAAATACACGGTTGATTTCTTTCAAAAAAGCGCCGACTATGTTAAGTCGATAATCAAGGAAGATCCTGAGATTGCAATCGTTCTCGGCTCGGGACTTGGCGATTTTGCGTCAAAAATCGAAAATCCCGTTGAAATAAAATACAGCGATATTCCGAACTTTCTCGTTTCAACCGTCGCTTCTCACGCAGGCAAGCTTATTTACGGCAGGGTCAGCGGCAAAAAGGTAATCTGCATGGCAGGTCGTTTTCATTCCTATGAGGGCTATGATTTTGAGCAGCTGGTTATTCCCATTCGCCTTTTTAAGCTTCTCGGCGTTAAGGCGACAATACTTACCAATGCCGCAGGAGCGGTCAACAAGAGCTACAATGTCGGCGATATAATGATAGTCAGCGACCACATAAAGCTCAACGGAGCAAGTCCTCTCAGAGGCGAAAATCTTGATTTTTTCGGGCCTCGTTTCTTTGATGTGACGGATATGTACACAAAAAAGCTTCGTGAAATTGCACTGAAATGCGCTGATGGAAGCGGGCTGAATTTTCACGAAGGCGTGTATATGTTTTTCCCCGGTCCACAGTTTGAAACGCCGGCGGAAATTCGTGCCGCAAGGCTTTTCGGCGCAGATGCAGTCGGAATGTCCACCGTTACCGAGGCACTTACGGCGGCTCACTGCTCCATGCCGCTGCTTGCATTTTCCGTAATGACCAACATGGCGGCAGGCGTGCTTGACTGCAAGTTATCCGACGAGGAAGTAGGTATTGCCGCAGCTAAGATTGCCGACAGGTTCGGAGCATACATCGAAAAAGTCGTCGCTACGATAGACACAAGCAATATATGAGGCAACTACACAATTGAAAAAAGGACTGCAACGATTCAATTCATTTTGAAGGTTGCAGTCCTTTTATTATTTTTTCTTTTTTGGTGGTATTTTATAAATCTGCTTCAGCGTGCCGTCCTTATCGAGCATAACAGAGTCGCCTGTTTCGATGTTTCTTTCGTAGCAGAGCCTGTCCGCCATCCTTATGCGCTGCTCCTTACCCTCGGCGTCCGTAACAACGACCGTCACCATAGCCTCGGCGTCCTCCGAAATGCCCTCACAGCCGAAATCATCTTCAATTATCTCAACAACATTCAATGACTTTTTGTCGAGCGAAACACCGTAGCTGTATCCGAGCGAAAATCCCACGCCTACACCAAAGCACATGCCTACACCTATGCTGTCAAAGAATATTTTTCCAAACAGCATACCGAGTCCTATGCCGATGCACATGCCGATTGACATATACATTGAAGCGTATTTTCCTGTCGCTTTGTTATTCTTTTCAGGTTTATTTTTCATTTAGCTCAGCCCTTTATAAGACTCACATTCAGCCTTACAAGATATGACATCACAAGCTGAAGATAGAATATAATTTTCCCCGAAAGGTTATTAAGGTTCTCGAAAATATTTGAAGCATTGCTTTTGAAATTCACCGTACCGTAGCCCTCAATAACACCGTTATTGTCGTCAACCCCGTCGTTGTCGTATGCGAATTTATAGAGTATCGGTGAAGCAATCGCAACAAGAAAGATTTCAGCCCTTGTATACACGCCGAATTTTGAAATGCAGAATTTAATAAGGCTGTCGGCAATCGGAGCGTAACCCAGCTCACCGAGGAAGCCGTTTGCCGCTTTGAGAATAACATCGTCTGCAACACCGGCAAAATCGCTGCGAAGGATAGCAGCAACCGCTCTGAGCAGGGTTACAACCTCGGTGCTGTTCATGTCAAAATGCTCGCCGCCCGAATAATGCCATGCAACCAGATCCGTCGCAAGATCCCAGCCTGATTTGTAATCGGAATCCGGAATTTCAATGCCGTATTCCTTCGCAAGAGTCTGCAGGCTGTTCTCTCCGCAAAGCGGCATAGAAAGCAGCGAACGAAGCTTGTTGACGGCATACATTACCGTTTCGTAATAGACTGCGTCCTCATCAATACCCATTTTCTCCGCCGTTAACGAACGCTCCAGCCTGTACTGAACTCCCGCCTTAAGAAACCGCTTGGAGAACGCTGTAAGATCGCTTTTCATCGCAGCTATCGTCTCGTCGCTGTAGCCCTTTACCGTCGCCTGCAGGGCGTCGCAGTCAATTTTATCGATCGACCTTGACTCGTAGCTTATCTCGCTGTCGGAGAATTGCATGACCCTGTATTCAAGCGGATACATCGTCAGGGAGGTGGTCGTGAAATCATAGATCTTATTGCCGAGCGCACTTGTATAAACCGTTGCGTCGGAGCAATGCTCATGACCGGTGAACACCGTTTTAATTCCCCAATCCGCAAAAAGCTCTGCGGTCGTGAAATGGAATTTCACAATGAAATTTCTGCTGAGAATCCTCTGAACCGGAAGATGGTCAAGAAGATTATGGTGCATCATAACGATGGGATATCTGCCGTCTTTTTTTGCAAGCTCGGCCTGCTCCTTTACCCATGCGATTTTCTCCGCCGTCATTCCGTCCGCCGTGGATTTTGTCTTGTGGTTGGAATCGAGTGCTATCAGCCGGTATTTTTCTCCGAGATTGGCAGTGTACGAACAGTCCTCTTCCCTCGCAGAGAGCGCATGATCATATCCGAAATCGGCGTATATCTCTTTAAAAAGAGTGTAGTCGGTTTTTCCGTCCTCGCTTGCGTCGTGGTTGCCGTTTATCACATAGACCTCTTTGCCCGACTTTTTCTCAAACTCACGAAGCTTTTCGGCAACGGCATAATGATCCTCCGGGCGGGAACGACCGTTATCGGCAAGGTCACCGGCAATCAGAACAAAATCTATGTCGTCGCTCTCTGAGCATTGCCTGAGAAATTCATCAATGATAAATCCGCTTTCATTTTCCATTGCGCACCGTCTGTTCGCATACCATACAAGAGGATCGTCATTTGTTTTTACAAGCTCCTCGTCCGGCGCATTGTAATGAAGATCCGAAGCAAGCGCAAAGCTCAAATCGAACTTTTCCTTTGCGCTCGCCGAAGCTCCGACAACCGAAAATGCCATAACAAGTGAAAGAATTATTGATAATACCTTTTTCATATATAGCCCCTCTTTTTTGCCGTTGATTTATAAAAGGGCAGCGAACCAATTTATTCACTGCCCCTTGCTGTTATTTAATTAAGGTAATACCGTACAATTGAGGTGTGCGAATTGCGCAGTAAGATTTTTCGTCAGGTTGTACAAAAATTTTGTAGGCTTGCTGACGCAAGTCAAGGAATTTTTGTGCAACATGACGGAAACAGATTCAAGCAAGGCGTGCGCCTC
>CAVFTC010000103.1:0-5514 GCA_963625295.1 Bacteroides faecis | reverse complement strand
TTGGGGTGTGCGAATTGCGCAGTAAGATTTTTCGTCAGGTTGTACAAAAATTTTGCAGGCTTGCTGACGCAAGTCAAGGAAATTTTTGTGCAGCATGACGGAAACAGATTCAAGGGTAACCGTTGATTAAATCAGAGTGCAATTGTCAGCGAGAAATTTTGTCGCCGAAAGCGTCAAAAAACGCAGGCAATACTCTATGTATTAACGAGTATTTTTGGCGTTTTCGACGGCAAAATAGCCGCTTAGAATTGTGCTATGGTTTAATCAGCGGTTACCGAACAAGGCGTGCGCCTCAATTGTGTGGTGTTGCCTTAATTATAAAGATAAAGTGGTGAATTGATTATGGGACTTATAGTTCAGAAATTCGGCGGCAGCTCGGTCGCCAACACGGAGCGTGTCATGAATGTTGCAAAAATCGTGACCGACACCTACAAGAAGGGCAATGATGTTGTGGTCGTTGTTTCCGCTCAGGGCGATACGACCGATGACCTTATCGCAAAGGCAAAGGAAATCAGTGCTCACAATTCAAAAAGAGAGATGGATATGCTCATGGCGGCAGGCGAACAGATTTCTATCGCTCTGCTGGCAATGGCTATTGAGGAAATCGGCTGTCCGGCAATCTCCTTGCTCGGCTGGCAGGCAGGCTTCCACACGGATTCCGTTTATTCTGCCGCAAGAATCAAAAAGGTTGATGCGGACAGAATCAGAACCGAGCTTGACAACCGCAAAATCGTTGTTGTCGCAGGCTTCCAGGGACTTAATAAGTATCAGGATATGACGACTCTCGGTCGTGGCGGCTCGGACACAAGCGCAGTTGCAATTGCTGCGGCTCTCAATGCCGACAGATGCCAGATATTTACCGATGTTGACGGAGTTTACACCGCAGACCCCCGCAAAGTAACGGGTGCACGCAGACTTGAGGAAATCACATACGACGAGATGCTTGAGCTTGCAACGCTCGGAGCACAGGTTCTTAACAACCGCTCGGTTGAAATGGCAAAGAAATATAATGTTGAGCTTGAGGTTATTTCAAGCCTTAACCCGATTCCGGGAACAATCGTAAAGGAGACCACTAAAATGGAAAAGATGTTAGTCAGAGGCGTAACAAAGGATAAGGATGTATCGAAAATTTCTATCGTAGGCGTTGAGGATGTTCCGGGAATCGCATTCAAGGTTTTCTCACAGCTTGCAAAGAACAACATCAATGTTGATATCATTCTCCAGTCCGTAGGCAGAGACAACACAAAGGATATTGTTTTCACCGTAAGCATGGCAAACGAGGAGGAAGCAGTTGAGTGCATCAAGGCTCTTCCGTTCATCGGCGACGCAAAGGTATTCAGCGACAATACGGTTGCCAAGGTTTCCGTTGTCGGCGCAGGTATGGAAACTCACCCCGGCACGGCTTCAAAGATGTTTGAGGCTCTCTACGGCAAGGGAATCAATATCCAGACCATCTCGACAAGCGAAATAAAAATCTCGGTTCTTATCGACGAGAAGGACGCAGACAAGGCTGTTTCCGCAGTACATGACGCATTCTTCGGCAACGATTGATTAAGACAACACCGCATAAATTACCATAACAAAAAATACCGTAATCTGACATAGAAATCAGATTACGGTATTTTTGACTTTAGTCAATTTGTTTCGATATAATACGGGCAAATGTCCTCATAATGTCCGTCGTTCATTCTGAATCCGCCGGGAATCGTGCCGAGCTGCTTGAATCCGATTCGCTCATAGAGATGCCTTGCGTGAGTATTTGTTGCAACAACGGCGTTGAACTGCAAGATTCCGAAGCCGTGAGCCTTTGCCTGAGCTATACAGTCAAGCACAAGCTTTTCGCCGATGTGCAAACCTCTGCTTTCGGACGAAACAGCGTAGCTTGCGTTTGCGATATGGCTGCATCTGCCGATATTGTTTGGGTGCAGAATGTACATTCCGTAAACCTTGCCGTCCTCGTCAACGGCAACGCCGCAATAGCTCTGCTGAGCGAAGAATTCCGCTGCGCTCTTGTCCGTGAGGCTTTCCTCCTGAGGGAACGCAACGCCCTCGTCAACTACCTCGTTCCATATGTCCTTCATAGCGGAGATGTCGTCTGCACTATATTTTTTTATAACAATATTTTTCATGGTAATGCCTTCTTTATATCAGCAGCATTCGGTCATTGTCAAGGTCATGTCCTGCCGCAGCCTTGAACTTTTGAAGCAAATCGGGAACGGTGAGAGTTTTTCTCTCATCGCCGTAGGTGTCCATAATAATTTTACCGTTGTTCATCATTACGGTTCGGTTTCCAAGCTCCAGAGCCGACTGCATATTATGGGTTATCATCATGCAGGTGAGCTTGTTTTCGGCAACGATTTTCTCCGTCAGAGCGAGAACCTTTTCCGCTGTTCCGGGGTCAAGTGCCGCCGTGTGTTCGTCAAGGAGAAGCAGCTGCGGCGGATTGAAGGTTGCCATCATCAGCGTAAGAGCCTGTCGCTGACCGCCGGAAAGAAGTCCGACCGGCTGGCTCATTCTATCCTCAAGCCCCATGTCGAGCAACGCTACACGCTCACGAAAAGCTTTTTTGTCCGCCTTTGAAATATGGCTGAGCCAACCGCCCCTGCCTGCGGCAAGAGCAAGATTTTCCTCAACCGTCATTCCCGGCGCACTGCCCTTCATCGGGTCTTGGAAAAGTCTGCCGATTTTCCTCGCACGCTTGTGCTCCGGCATGAGCGTTATATCCTCTCCGTTTAATTCAATGCTGCCGCTGTCAATGATATATGTTCCGGCGATCGCATTGAAAAGCGTTGATTTTCCCGCTCCGTTTGCTCCGATAACGGTGATAAAATCGCCGTCGTTGACATTTATCGAAAGATTGTCAAGAGCCTTTTTCTCGTCCGTTGTTCCGGGATTAAAGGTAATGGAAATGTTTGAAATGTTCAGCATTACGCAGCCCTCCTTCCGAAGCGGCGGTCAAGCCTGCGCTTTAAGAACGGGAATCTTGTTTTGAGATACGGAATCGAAATTGCAAGCACAACGATGACCGACGAAACAAATTTGAGCATGAATGCCGGCATATCGAAGCGGAGCGCAATGGTATAAACAAGTCTGAAAACGAATGCGCCGAGAACCATTCCGACGATTTGAAGCGGAATTTTCTTTCTGCCGAGAAAAACATTACCGATGAGCAGCGACGCAAGTGCAATTGTGACCATGCCCGTACCGATATCAATGTTGACGGATTTTTGCGACTGAGCAAGCAAGCAGCCCGAAAGAGCCGTGAACGAGTTAGCAATGCAAAGTCCGACGATCGTTGTGAAAACGGGATTGATCGACGACGAACGAACCATATCGGGGTTGTTGCCGGTTGCACGAATCGCAAGACCGAGCTTCGTCCTCAGAAAAAGGGAGAGGAGAACACCGACGATAATGACGGCAATCAGCGCAACGATAAGCTTATACTGCTCCATAAACGGAGTTTTTCTGAGAAGATCGAGAGCTTTTGTGAAAACAGTGTCCGATTTGTTCAGGTTGAGAATCGACGAATTGCCCATTACAGCAATATTCACCGAATACAGGGCGGTATTTACTATAATACCGGCAAGCAGGCTGTTGATTCCCATCTTTGTCTGCAGAAAAGCGGTGATAAAGCCCGATGCGATGCCGGCTGCCATGGCAGCGGGAATGGCGAGAAACGGGTGACCCGAGAGTGTAACGACTGCGCCGACGGTTGCTCCGAGAGTGAAGCAGCCGTCGGTTGATAAGTCGCATACATTAAGCATCGAATAGCTCAGATAAAGCGCAATTACGGTCAGCGCACTGATGAGTCCAAGCTCGGATGCGGTTTGAATAAGTGTTAAAACAGAACCCGGCGACATAAGTTAAGTTCCTTTCAAATTATTATTTCTGCCCGTCGAAGCTTTCGGCAGTTTGAATTTTTTCAACCTTTGTGCAATGCGGTGCGATAGCCGTCGCGATTTCGTCATAGTTCAAGCCGAGCTGTGAGCAAATGTCCGTGTTGATTGTAGCCGTACCGTTATCAAAGGTCTTTACGGCAAGCGTTGCGGGATCTTTTCCGTCAAGGAGAATTTCGGCAACCATGTTTGCAGTTTCTCTGCCGAGGTTTGCGTAATCAACGCCGTAGCCCATGAATGCGCCGTTAAGAGCGAATGAATCTGCGCCCGTGAAGTGGGGGATACCGGCCTTTGCGAAGATCTCATAGATCGAAAGCTCGGCGGTCATGATGGAGTTATCTGTCGGAGTGAAAACGGCGTCAACCTTATCTGTAACAAGAGCCTGTGCAGCAAGGGTAATTTCATCGACCGTTTTGCCCGTCTTTTCAATATAGGCGACGCCCTTTTTCTCAAGATAAGCTTTAGCGTCCTTGATTGCCGTTGTTGAGGAATCCTGTCCGACATCGTAGAGAAGTCCTACCGTTTTGATGTTCGGCTTTGTCTCAAACATGATGTCCATGATAGCGTTCGTGTTGAGGTAATCCGATGTGCCTGTGATGTTTGCACCCGGAGCTTCGAGTGATTTTACAAGCTCGGCCGAGACGGGATCGGTAACTGCGGAGAAAACTACCGGAAGATTTTTTCCCTCCGTTGCGTTCTGCATTGCCATTGCAACCGGTGTTGCAACGCCGATCATGAGGTCAACATCGTCGGCAATGAAGTTGGAAACGATCTGATTGAGAACATTGCTGTCTGCGTTGCAGTTCTGATATTTAACATCAAAGGTGACTCCCTTTTCCTCACCGATCTCGGTAAGGCGGGACTGTATGTTTTCGACTATCTGGTTGAGCGAAGCGTCGTTGACATAGTTGCAAAGACCGATAGTGTATGAGCTTTTGGTTTTTGAAGCTGTACCGCAAGCGGTAAGAGTTACGAGGATGAGTGCAGCACAAAGTGCAAGAGAAATAAACTTTTTCATGATAATATCAACCTTTCAAATTAAAATATAGATTATGTTGTGAGCAAGTTTTTAATCGGCGCACCTGCGCCAAAGCTTGGCTAATATCGCCATGATAACTACCTCCCGTAGAAAATAAAAAATCCTGTCCCTGCAATTTCTTGCCGGGACAGGAATAAAAACATATCCTGTGGTGCCACCCTGCTTGACGCTTTCGCATCCACTCTGGCGTACTGACTATACGCTGACCTTTGTTCACGGAGAGTCGCCTCCGTCTCACATACTCCGAAGCATCGCTCCGTTTCCGCTTGCCCTCGAAAGTCCATTCAATCAAATCTTCTTCTGCCGCAATCCCACCGCCTGCGGCTCTCTTGGAGAACAGTGTTAAGATTTACTCACTCTTTCTCATCGGTTTAGTCGCATTATACTACCGAAATTTTCTGTTGTCAATAGTTTTTTTAAAAATTTTTAAGGCAAAATTTGAGCAGTGAATTCCCAAAGTAAATTCCACAGTGGAATTTGATGTGGAATTTACTATGGGAACTCACTGCAAAATTTGAGCCGACCAAGCATTGACAAGCTCGGCGGTGTTATATATAATGTTCTCGTGGTGCTACCATT
>CAVFTC010000102.1:0-5571 GCA_963625295.1 Bacteroides faecis | reverse complement strand
TTGAAGCTGTTTCCGTCATGTTGCACAAAAATTCTTTGACTTGCGACAGCAAGCCTGCAAAATTTTTGTACAACCTGACGAAAAATCTTACTGCGCAATCCATACACCTCAATTGTGCGGTATTGCCTTAAAACTGCACGGCAATATATGAAACAATCGAAGCATTTTTATTCATAAGGTCACATCTGTATAAAAATATTTTGTGTTCGGAAAGTTATTTCTTGCAAACGGGGACGGTGTGTTGTATAATTATCATGGATATTTTTATAATGCCGAAAAAGGCGGTGTACTATGGGTTACATTGAATTTGCAGATGTTTATAAAAGGTATAAGTCAGGCTCGGAATTTGTGAACGCTCTTGACGGAGTCAGCTTTTCCATAGAGCAGGGCGAGCTTTGCGTTGTGGTTGGCCCCAGCGGAGCGGGTAAAACTACGCTTCTCAATGTGCTGGGAGGTATGGACAGCTGCTCCGGGGGACAGATTGCCGTTGATGATAAGATTATCACAGACTTTGGAAAGCGTATGCTGATGCTTTACCGCAGGCAGGAGGTCGGATTTATCTTTCAGTCCTACAATCTTGTGCCCAACCTTACTGCGGTCGAGAATCTTGAGCTTGTTGCGAATCTCAGCGATAAGGCCGTTGACTGCATGGCACTTTTGCGGTTGGTCGGACTTGAAAAAAGAGCGAATCTTTTTCCGTCGCAGCTCTCCGGCGGTGAGCAGCAGCGTGTTGCCATTGCAAGGGCACTGGTCAAAAAGCCGAAGCTTCTTCTTTGCGACGAGCCGACGGGAGCGCTTGACTATGAAACCGGAATTCAGGTTCTGAAGCTTATCAAAAAGGTTTCGGAAATAATGAAAATGACGGTTGTAATCATAACTCATAACCATGCTATCGCACCGATAGCGGACAGAATAATTTCAATGAAGAGCGGCAAAATCAGCAAGATCGAAATCAATGATACGCCGATGCCGGTTGAAAGGATAGAGTGGTAATGACCAAAACCCTCATTAAGGATGCTTTTCGCTCCATTGCCGCCAACAAGCTCAGATTTCTTTCCGTGGCAATTATTATTGCGCTCGGAATGAGCTTTTTTGTCGGAATAAATTCGGCAAGCCCGGCAATGAATTACGAGGCGAACGAGTATTTTAACAGGAATAATCTGATGGATGTTTATGTTTCATCGTCGATTCCTTTTACAAACGAAGATATTGAAAAAATAAAAAATATAAAGAATGTCAGCCAGGTCGCCGCTTCAAGCTATATCGACGGTTATGCGACGCTCGGCAGAGAGACTCTTGTCAACAAAAACGGAACGGAGCTTATTCTGAGAATCAACTCGCTCGATGTTGAAAAGGAAAAGAATTTTCTTCAGGATGATGGCGAGAGCGATCCGTCGTTTCTCAATTGCCTTGACCTTAAAGAGGGCAGGCTGCCCGAAAAAGCCGACGAGTGCGTTGTTGACGAAAAAACAGCGGAGCTTTATTCCGAGATTGAGATAGGCAAGACACTTAACATAACCGATGTTGATACCTCCGCAGGCGTTTCGTTGGCAAACGATAAGTTCGTTATTGTCGGAACGGTCACCTCGCCGATCTATATCTCGTCCGACAGGGGACAGACGAAGCTCGGTTCCGGTAACCTCGATTCGTATATTTATGTTTTGCCGGAGGCGTTTTCCTCAAAAGATGTCAATATGCTTGCGGTTAGAATGAATTACTCCGATTCGATAGACACCTTCTCCGAGGAATATTCGGAGCGTGCCGGCGTTATCGCAGAGCAAATCAGCGAGGTCTCCAAAGAGGCGATTTCTTCAAAGCTTGCCGAGCTTAAAAACGAGTATACTCAGAAAATAAAGGATAAAGAGACGGAGATACAGACTTATTCCCAGACGAGCGCAAAACAGCTTGAGGAAAAGGAAGCGTCGATAAAGGAATTCAAGCAATATGTTGATAACGAGGATAAAATACTCAAAAACCTCAAAGCCTCGAATGAGGAGAAAATAAAATCCGCCGCATCGACCCTGAGCACGCTTGAAAGCCAGCTTTCAACGCTTCAAAAGAGCTATGACGCACATGTTAAATCAAGGGACAGCCAAAGCTCGGAGATCAAGGGCTACAGCGAGTTGAAAAAGCTGTATGACGACCTCAATGCAAAGCACACAACAGCCAAGACGGAGCTGGATTCTCTTGAGGGAGCGTACCAAAGCAAAAAGACCGAGCTTGACGCCAAGGAGGCGGAAATAGCGGAGCATGAAAGCAATATTTCAAGCTATGAATCGAAAATTTCAAAGCTTGATTCCGAGATAGCCGAGCTTGACGCAACAATTTCGTCAACAGACTCGAACATGAGCTATTATAATCAGCGTATCGATGAGCAGACCTCTGTCGTTGATGGGCTGAAGGAGGAAATCAAGGCGCAGAATGCCATCATTTCCGACTCGGCGGCAACGAACGAAGAAAAGCTTTACGCAATAAGCACAAGAACAAGGCTCAACAGCGAGCTTACGACGGCGCAAAAGGAGCTTGATTCAAGAAAGAGCGAGCTTGAAAATGCGCAGTCTCGGCTCACCTCGTCCAAGTCCGAAAAGACGAAGAAAGAAAACGAGAAAAAAACATATTCGCTTGCTCTTTCAAACGAAAGAGCGGCTCTTTCAACGGCAAAATCGCAGAGAGATATTTTGAAAACCGAATGCTCGAACGCTGCGTCAAATTACAACACGGCAATGAAGAATTACGATGCGGATTCGGCAACGCTTGAGAAATATGTTTCGTCAATGAATGATTTGACCAAGGGTCAGAGCAGTCTGACTACTCTTATTGCTCAGGTTGAAAGCGAAGGAAAGGAGCTGGAAACGCTCAATCGCCGTGTTACCGAGGCACAAATCAGCTATACCCTCGCTTCAAGAAACAGCACAGTCGAGGTTTCAAAGGCAGAGTATGACTTAAAGGTAGCAAAAAGCCGCTATTCTACAGTTGACAACGAATACACGGAGCTGAAAAATGACATTGACAGCAAGACCGAAAAGCTGAATTCGGAGCTGAAAAGCTATCGCACGACTTTCAGCAATCTCGAAAATCTCAGATGGAACACGATTACAAGAGATGATTTTTCGGGAATGAGAAGCCTTGCGGTGAGCCTGAAAAATATCAAGTCTATGTCAACGATTTTTCCGATAGTCTTTTTCCTTACCGCAATGATAGCCTGCCTTGTTATCATGATAAAGAATGTTGAGGAGGAAAGACGGGAGATCGGCGTTTTGAAAGCGTTCGGCTATTCAAACCTTTCCGTTGTCTGCAAGTTTCTTCTTTATGCATTGCTTGCGTGGGCGATAGGAATTTTCATCGGAACGGTAATGGGAACCTGTTTGCTTCCGTTTGTTATCTGCTCGATTTATAACATGACCTACAGCATTCCGAATGTCGGCACTGTTTTTCTTGCGGACTATGTTTTCTTCGGCATTGCGCTTTCGTTTTTAATGATCGTTGCTGCGACATTGACTGCCGTGATCCATGAGATCAGGCACAATCCGGCAATTCTTATGCGGCCGAAAAACATTGCGTATAACCGCAGACACTTGCTGGAGAAAATCCCCGGCATTTGGGGCAAGATGAGCTACGGCATGATCGTTGTCGCAAGAACGGTTTCACGAAGCCGTGAAAGAGTGGCGGCAGGCGCACTCGGAATTGCCTGCTGTACGGCTCTTATTCTCTCGTCGCTCGGACTGATAAATTCGACGACCGCCGTTTCCGGCGCACAGTATGCCGACGACGGAATATTCAAGTATGATATATTGTTCGTTTTGCGAACTCCCCAGCAGGAGGATACGCAGGTGCTCAAGGATATTCAAAACGATCAGCGAACCGAGAACGCTGTGCTTATCAGCAACACGAGCGCAGCGGCTTCGGCAGACAGCAGCGCACAGGTCAAGCGAACCGTCAGCATCATCACGATGAAAAACAGCGATGAAATTTCAGACTATGTTAATTTCAAGATGGTTGACGGCAGCCTTGATTTCAGCCGAGGCAAGGTCGTTATAACCGAAAAGATGGCGACCGACCTCGGAATAAAGCCCGGCGGAGAGATATATCTCGCCTCCCCCAACGGCACGACATACAGTGCGCTTGTCAGCGGAATTGTCAAGAATTACACCAATCATTATGTTTACATGACCGATGAAACCTATGAGGAGGTTTTTGGCGAAGAACCGCAGCGCAAATATATAATTGTTACGGCGAAGTCTTATGTTGAGGAAAACGACATAGAAAAGCTTGCTTCCGATTTTCTCAAGGAGGATATTGTAACGGGTGCATCGACCGCTTCGGACATGGCAAGCTCGGTTGATGTTTCGATAAACCGAATTTTTGCCGTTGTTATGCTGTTCGTTCTTTCTGCGTGCTTGTTGGCTCTTATTGTCATGTACACGAACTCCAATGTTAACCTCAGCGAAAGGACAAGGGAGATCGCCAACATCAAGGTTATCGGTTTGAGCGACCATGAGGTGCTGATATATGTTATCCGTGAGAGCATAATCTCAATGGCTTACGGTACGCTTATCGGACTGATCGCCGGAATTTTCCTGCACAAGGTTCTTGTGGGCTTCATTACGGTTGACAACATCGTTTACAGCAGCTCGATTGCATGGTGGAGCTATCTTGTTACGATTTTTGTTATCGTATTGATATCTTTTGTTTCGGCGATGCCGATCAAGTTCAAGATAGACAGAATAAATATGGCAGAAACGCTCAAGGAAATCGAATAAAGAAAGGCAACACCTTGAATTGTGAGGTGTTGCCTATATTATTATGTTTTGCAAATATTTAAGTGAGGCTTTGATGTCGCTTTCGTTCTTGAAGCTGTCACGGTACAGCTCAATTACGGCGGTGTTGTCGTAACCGTGTGCTTTCAGAGCCTTGAACAGCTTCCCGAAATCGTATTCGCCTGCGCCGGGGGCAAGGCAGTCCTGCTCCGCCGTGCCGTCGCTGAGGTGAACCTGAGCTATTTTGTCGCCGAGCAGATCGATGAATTCAAATTCGCTTTGACCTGTTCTGCGGCACTGCTTTATGTCCAGCACCGCCTTGAATTCATCTCCGACGAGGTCGGCAACGCTTTTCATGTAATGCGGATTGGAGCAAAGATACTTGTTCACATTCTCGTGCGCAATAAAAACGCCCTCTTTTCTTGCTGCGTTGTGCAATTTGAGGTAATTCTCGGCATATAATTCAGGTGTATATGCTTTTTTGCTTTTGCCGCCGTGCAAAACGATTAGCTCTGCGCCGAGTGCGTTCGCCGCCGCAAAATACCGTTTATAAAATTCGATACTGTCGAGCGTGCGCCTTTCGTAGCTGCTGAAGAACATAAACGGTTCAAATCCTGAGGTGAACGGATGAATCGAGCGAACTTCGATGCCGTAATACTCCCTTATCCTGCAAAGCTCCCTGAGATATTCGCCGTCAAGCTCGCAAGCGGAATTGAAAAATACTTCCGCTGTTTTTGCTCCCGAGCGACCGACGGCTTTAAGCGAATCCTCAATCAGCGCCGGATAGTAACAAGAGGAGGAAACTCCGATTTCC
>CAVFTC010000101.1:0-5793 GCA_963625295.1 Bacteroides faecis | reverse complement strand
TGCGTAAAATAAAATGCTGCGTTAGAATTTACAGAGGTAAAAAAGGAAAAATTTCTCGGTGCGATGTGGTCATCGCACCCTACGAAGATAGATGTTAGACGGTAGATGCTGGATTTTTGATGATGCTTCGGAAAAATGCAGCATTTAAATTTATCGCACATCTAATATCCAGCATCTAAAATCTAAAGTCTATCTTTTGCCCATGTCTATTTTTGCTAAAAAATGCGGGAGAAAATTGTGTATTAACACCAAGGCAAGCACCTTGCACTTTGACGAAAAATAATTTATAATAATAGATGTAATGGTATAGTCAATTCTCGAGTTTTGTATATTTAAGGCAATATCGCACAATTGGGGCGTTGCCTTAAAGCAATCGTGGAGGATTGCGTTGCAAATCAGTGATAACATAAGGAGCGATGCTTATGAAACGCAAAATTTTATCCGCTGCGACGGCGCTTATTCTTTTGGTTGTCTCGGTCTTTCCGGGACTTTCGGCGTTGGCGGCAGGCACAGTTCCGACCCTTTCTGACGGAGTTTATCAGATCGGAACGGCCTCGGAGCTTATATGGTTTGCCGATGCAGTAAACAGCGGTTCGCAGTCAATAAAGGGCAAGCTGACGGCTGACATTCAGCTCAACGCTTCCGGCTCAACTCAAAACGAGTGGACGCCAATCGGTTCGCAGTCAAGCCCCTTCACAGGAAGCTTTGACGGCGACGGACACACGGTCAGCGGCGTTTATGTCAACTCGGGCAGCGACTGCGCCGGCTTCTTCGGCAGCGTTGTTATGCCGAGCGGAAGCAGTGAGGATACTCCCGAGAAAATGAACTCGGAATATGTTCTTCAACGCACATCTACAAGCATTAAGAACCTCAAGATCACCGACTCCGAAATTCACGGCGGCTACAGCGTCGGCGGAGTTGTCGGCTATGCCGAAAATCTCGGAATTTCCGATTGCTCGTTTGAGGGCAAGGTCTACGGTACGGGCAACAGCGTCGGCGGAGTTGTCGGCTGGTCGTATTATTACACGGTCGTCAGCCAGTGCTATTCCTCCGGCTCGGTCAGCGGAAATCAGCGTGTCGGCGGCGTTACGGGCTATGCAAACGGCAACGCCGTGATCGTAAAGAGCTACAGCGACATGGCGGTTTCAGGCAAAATGAATGTCGGCGGTATCGGCGGAACGCTTTCAGGCGCATTCGTTGAGGGCTGCTTCTTCCTCGGTTCGGTTTCAGCTGATGACGCTGTCGGCGGACTTGTCGGCTACGCCCTGTTCTCCACGGTTTGCGACCTTTACGCAATTGCTCCGGTCACAGTCACGGGCACGGGCACAGATATCGGCGGCGCAGTCGGTTTGGTTTACGGTAGCGAATTTGAAAGCTGCTTCTACAGCTACGAAACCTCCGGTGTTGACGGCACGACCGGCGTGGGACGAACTCTTGAGGACATGAAGCTTTCGTCCTTCGTTAAGGAGCTTAACGGCCAAAAAGCTTATTTCTGCTTTGACTATACCGAAATTAACAACGGCTATCCCGTTCTTGCGTGGATGCTTTCACTTGATGTTTGGGCGGGCGACCGTTCTGTTCCAAAGACAAATTCAAGCGGTACATACCTCATTTCACAGCCCTCCGAGCTTGCGTGGTTCGCAGCTCTTGTAAACGGACAGCTCAGCGGCGTTGACGCAAATCCCAGCGCCAACGCAACGGTTACGGACAACCTGCTCATGAATATCAATGTCAACGACGACAGCTTCGGCGTTATCGAATGGACGCCGATCGGAATTGACGAGGAGCACGGCTACAACGGAATTTTCAACGGTGGCGGCTTCAATATTGCAGGTCTTTACACCTCCTCAACCTCCGGCAGCGACGGCACGAATATCGGACTTTTCGGTTATGTAAATTCCGGCACGGTCACGAACACGGTCGTGCTTGATGGCAAAATCTCGGGCATTGAAAATGTCGGCGGTATTGCCGGTTATGTAAAGAGCGGTTCTGTCCTCAACTGTGCGGTTGACAGTGAGGTCAGCGGCGACAAGGCGGTCGGCGGCATCGTCGGCAACCTCGGCGGCTCAACGGCAAGCATATCCAACTGCGGCATGCTCGGCAGCGTAGTCGGAACAAATTATTCAAATGATAAATCCTACCTTACGAATGTCGGAGGTGTTGTCGGCTTCAGCAACAAGGCAACGGTAAACAAGTGCTTTAACTACGCTTCGATAGACGCTTCAAACGCAAGATTTGTCGGCGGTATCATCGGCTATAACTCTGCCGGAACGCTCACGAATTCCTACAACACCGCTTCGCTGATAAGCGGCAATGTTATGGTCGGCGGACTTGTCGGCTACAACAACAACGGTACTGTCAAGACCTGCTACACCTCCGGTAAAATCACAGGCACGAGCCAAGTCGGCGTTGCGTTCGGAAACACGCTCGGCGCAAATGTTTCAAACTGTATTTTCGACGGAACATATAAGGAAAATATGCTCACCACGGGCGCAACGGAAAAGACTGCCGCTCAGATGACAGGAGCTTCCTCTGTTTCAAACATCGGATTTTCTACCTCAGATTGGCGAGCTACAGCGGACGACACATATTTCTACTACTATCCGCAGCTCACTTCAATGTACAATATGTCCTCTGTCAAGGCTTTAAAGGACGGCTCTGTCAAGAGCGTTAAGAGAGTTCAGGACAAATATGTCGCCAAGGTTCAGATCGACGGACGCACCGACACATATTATGAAACACTTTCCGAAGCTATCTCCTACGCTTCGATCACCGGCTCAACGGTTCTGCCGACGGTTTACCTTATCCGCGATACAGAGATCGATTCAACGATAGATATTTCCTCTGCCATCGGAATCTATTCCGAGAACGGAGCAACACTCACAAGGGCGGCTTCGCTCACCGCTGCGATGTTTAACATCACGGGCAAGCTTACCTTAGGCTCAAAGACCTACGGCGACGACAGCTCGGCGGATTTCTTCATCGACGGCAACAGCGTTGCGGCAACGGCCTCGGCATTCAAGGTTGCCAAGGCTGCATCGCTAACGATCCAGCCGGGAGTTGAGCTTTACAGCTTCAAAACGGCGGAGCAGACGACAGCCACGGTAATGGGAGCAGTTATTTACAATCAGGGCACGGTCGAGATCGCCGGCGGAATTTTCAGTGAAAACATCGGCACATCGGTCGGCGGCGTAATCTATAACCTTGAGGGAACCGTAAATATCGGCGGCGGCACATTCAAATCTAATGAAGCGACGCAGGGTGCGGTTATCTACAGCAACGGCGGCGATACATTCATAACAGGCGGCACATTTACGGCAAACATCGCAAAGCTCAAGGGCGGCGTTGTCGCTTCATACGGCGTTTATGCCTCAACGGTCGTCAGTGCAAAGGCTTCGATGACCTCCAATCAGGCGACCTACGGCGGTGCGATCTGCGCAATGAACTACTCAACGGTTGAAATAAGCGGCGGCACGCTTTCCTCAAACCGAGCTTATTCCTCCGGCGGCGCAATTCAAATTGAAACGGGCGCAGAGGTTAGAATCTCGGGCGGCGATATTTCGTCGAACACCTCGGACAAATCGCTCGGCGGCGCAGTTTACAACGGTTCAACGCTTTCACTCGACGCTGCGGCTCAGATAGATTCCTCGAACGATGTTTATCTTGTGACCGGCAAAACGGTCGATATAAACGGCAAGCTCACCTGCTCCGGCTATGCGGCAACTATTACGCCGCAGACCTATGTCGAAAAGACCAAGGTTCTCGGCGGCAGCGCAATGAGCACCAACTATGCGAAGATCGGCGTTTCAAATTCCAACTGGTACACGCTTGCCAACGGCACGATAACGAGCATGGAAACAACAACTGTAGCAAAGCTCAGTAAGGCGGGAGCGTTCTCGGTCGAGTACACCGATCTTGCGGACGCCTTTGCGGCAGTGTCGGCGGACGAAACCGCAATAATAACCCTTGTTGCTAACACGACGATAGCCTCAACCATCACCGTCAACGGAGATGTTACCCTCCTCTGCGATGATACGGGCTATAAGGCGACACGCTCAGGCTCATTCTACGGAATTATGTTCGATGTCAAGAAAGGCTCTGTGCTCAGGCTTGGCACATCGGTTGCCGATAACCTCCAGCAGTCGCAGACGGATTACACGGCAGGCACGGATTCCGACGGTCTTATGATAATCGACGGTGGCAGCGAGCTGACAGGAGTTGTCGGCGCAGCGGCAGTCAATGTTCAGACAGGCGGAACTCTTTACATGCACGAAAAAGCGGTTATTCAAAACTGCAAAAACACCACAAGCGGAGCGATTACCGTTTCCGGTACAATGAATATCTACGGCGGAACGATAAGAAACAACGATTGCAGCTACGGCGGTGTTTATGTCAAGTCCGGCGGCAAGCTCTTCACCTACGGCGGCATTATTGCCGGCAACAAATCCGCAACAAACGGCGACGCGGTCTATTCGCTCGGCAAGGTCACGAGAGTTGTTCAGACCTATAATTATCTCTATGTCGAGCGGCTGTACGACGAGGACGGAAACGATATAGGCTCGGCAGATCCCGTTGATGCAGGCTCCTCAAAGACCGACATCCTGGTGAAGGACGGCGAGGCGGTTTACAATTCGACGAATATTATTTATATTGATACGGCTTCGACCGATATCTATGTCACGAGCACATCACAGGTTCCCGAACAGACGGAGTTCAATCGTTATGTGATGACGCTTGATTGCGCAAAATATACCGTCGGAAATGTGATAGTATCCGGCAGCGATGTCATCAACAACTATATGTATTTCAACACCTATGTTGACGGCTACTGCATACTCTATACGGGCAAGCTCGGCATAAACAAGCTTGTTGCAAAAAGCACCTCGGGACTGACGGTAAACAGAACTGACAATCTTATTTACGGCTTCGATGTCGATTCACTGACAGTCAGCAAGGTTATCTCCCTTTTTGAAAACGAGGTTATATACCTTCGTGTTTACAATGCAGAAAACACAATGCTGAAAAACACCCAGAGCGTAACGACGGGCTGCACGGTAAGGCTTATTGACGCCTCGGGCACGGTTATTGATTCGCTGACCGTTGTTATACGTGGCGATGTCAACGGCGACGGCTTCATCGATGGCAGAGATTCCGTTGTTACACGGGCAATCGCAGGCGGAATGCTCGGCACGGGAAGCACAACGGCGGCACAGCTGCTGGCGGCAGATGTAAACTTTGACGGAACGGTCACCTCCATCGACGCCGAACATCTTGACCTTGCCGGACTCGGCTTGCAGACAATATCCCAAAAGTAAATTTGAACGGCAAATAATAAAAATAACGAGAGTGAGTACATTGCCCGCTCTCGTTATTTTTTCATTAAGTCAATGTCGCACAATTGGGATGTGCGGTATCGCCTTAATTCTTGCTGTCCTGAAATTTTCGGAAAAGCTCATATTCATTCCTCCATAAAATAAAAAGTGCGCAGCCGAAGCCACGCACAAAAAACGCATAGCTCAACTGTCGCCAAACATAATTCCGATATCCATTCACATGGTATGCAGAAAATGAGCTTGCATTTTTATCCAAAGCAGGATAAAAAGCAAACCATACGAATGGAAAAATATAAAATTATGTTTGGCGAGAATATTATACCACTTATTACATTAAAAATCCAGTGTTTTTTCAGCTTTGTACACAGACTGTCGGGTTAAAGCAATACCGCATGTCTCAATTTGTACGGTGTTGCCTTATATATATCCGTTGATTTTTTGTGATTATATAGTATAATAA
>CAVFTC010000100.1:5205-5854 GCA_963625295.1 Bacteroides faecis | reverse complement strand
TAATCCATCCTATGGGACGCAAGGTGGGATTGATACATATGATAGAGTTTGGATTCCGTCTCTTTCAGATGTTACAAATCCTGCAAGCGGCTTTTCTACGAATGGTTTAGATTGGGATCAGGCACGTAGGCTTTCACGCACGTCGTATAGCAACACTACTTCTTGGTGGCTTCGAACTCCTGGATCTATATATGATTGTGCGTGTACTGTCAACGGTAACGGCTATACTTATGGCCTTGGAGGCAGCGGTAACGGCGATAGAGTTGATTTCTATAGGGGTGTCTGCCCAGCTTTAAAAATAAATCTAAATTCCTCGATTTATTCAACTAAGGCTAACTCAAATTATTCAATCAAAGTTGTTGATGACACAACAAATCAGCCTGTAAGCGGTGCGTCAGTTTCTTTTGAGGGCAATACAGTCAAAGCAGACAGCACCGGTTCAGCTACATTTGAAACCTCTGATACGAGTTTGAGTACATCTGCCGTAAGAATATCGGCGAACGGTTATGCAACGCAAACGTTACGACTGTATGAGCTGAATCCATACTCAATGAATACCGTAAACTTATCTTCGGAGTCAGATTCGGTTTCAATGGCACTTGCCGATGTTTATCTTAACGGTGATGAAATTAAAGGCCCTACCGTTAAT
>CAVFTC010000100.1:0-5195 GCA_963625295.1 Bacteroides faecis | reverse complement strand
ACTGTTAGCATTCTCGGAAAAACATTTCCGTTGTTTAAATTCAGCGGAGGTATCAATATCCCACTAAGTGATATTGTGAAAGTAAATGTCAGCACGGAAAATGACACAAAGAATAAAACAGCAAAATATATTCTCGGAGTAAATTCAAGTTATTCCGTTGACACTGATTCGGCGAGAAGCGAAGATTATCAAAATTTCAAAGATTTTTATAAATCCGCACTCGGCGGTTCAAATCAAAATGCGTTGAATAAGTACAACAAGCTGAGAAGATTCTTAAAGGATGAAGACGGCAGCTTGGGCTTCAGCTGCGGAATAAAATTTGCCGGATATTTGGAATTCAGCTATGCCACAGGAAATATGGTGCTTAAAGACGGCGGTATAATTGTAACTGCCGAAGCGGCGGTCAGCACTGATGTACCTTTTGCGGGTATTTGCTATGCCACATTCAAAATCGGCGGCGAATTCAGCGGAGATTTAAATTTATCACAAACGTCAAGCGGCTTGCTCAGTGCCTCCACAAAATTAAGTATAAGCGTTAAGCCTACAATAGGCGTCGGTGCAAAGCTTCTAATGAAAGATCTTGCCAGCATTGAAGTCGGAATTGACGGTAAAATTACAGGAGCTGTAAAAATTCCTGCCGATTCATTCAGAAACGCTTTTTCAGCATATCTTTCCGCACAATGTTATATTAAAGCAAAAGCACTGTTTTTGTTTGAAAACAAATGGTCAACCAATTTCCCGAACCTGGAGCTGTATCCCAATTTCGGACAGTTCCAAACCGACTCGGTAGGTGGCTATACTATAATTGACGAGAACGGAAGCGTTGTCACCATTGATGAGGACGATCTGAAGCTCATTGACAGAAGCTATAACGATAACAAAATGTTTAACACCTCTTCCGTTACGGGCAACAATTATTTGAACGATACATCGGTATATCCTTATGGCTATCCGGAGCTTGTTCAGCTTGATGACGGCAGAATTATGGCGCTCTATCTTTACGATGACGGGACAAAATCGGATATAAACAGAACCACGCTTTATTACAGCATATATAACAACAATCAATGGAGCGTTCCGCTTCCCGTGAACAATTCGGGACTTGCCGATTTCCCCGTTAAGGTTTGCTCAAGCGGCAACAAAATCTATGCCGTTTGGCAGAGAGCCGCCGAGGTTTTGCAGGATAGCTATGAGGTAGAGGATGTTGTCGATAAGACCGAGCTTGTTTATGCCGAGTTTGACGGGGCTACATGGAATACTCCTGTTACAATCGACACGGCAGACAAATATCAGATGCTTTATTCAATAGCAGAGAAAGACGGCAAGGTTGCTGTTGAGTGGGCAGAAAACAGCGACAACAATTATACTCTTGAGAGCGGCACAACAAGCGTATATTACAAGACGCTTGATAACGGTGAGTGGAGCGATGTCACAACCGTTGATTCCGAAAAGGGAATTGCCGATGCTTCGATTGGTTTTGCAGGCGATAATATCAAGGTCGTTTATTCCGTTGACGCAGACGGCGATTTGACAACGGCTAACGACAGTGAAATTTATGTCAACGGCACAAGGCTTACAAGCAACAACGTTGACGAGGGCGAAATCTCGTATCAGAACGGCAAGTTCTATTGGATTCAGGGCGCAGAGCTGTTTGAATATGACGGAAGCGAGCTGAACGGCACGGGACTTAATATCGAGAATGATTACCGTGTTCTCACCAACGGTAAGACAACAGCGGTTACTTCGCTTGTAACGGACGGCTTCAAGAATGAGCTTGTTGTTGCATATAAAAACGGAAATACATACACAAAGCCCGTTGCCCTCACCGAGTACGGTAAGCACATTGGATATTACGATGCGATTCTGAACAGCAACGGCTCGATATCGGTTCTTGCGGATGTTGATAATCTCAGCGGAAATAAGGACGCATATCCGTACACAACAACGGATATGGTTTGCGATATCATCAGCGGAAAGAAAGATCTCGGAATAGAAAATGTTACTGTCAGCGATAATGTTTCGGTCGGCTCAACAGTAACATTCGACGGCACGGTTACCAACAGCGGAACAACTCCGATCGATTCATATTCCGTTTTGATAAAGGACAGCAAAAATAATGTTATGACGGAAAAGCCTGTGTATGATACGATTCTTCCGGGCGAAAGCAAGACCTTTACGGTTGATTACACTTTACCCGAGAGCTTTACGAAGCAGGACATATCAGCGGTAGTTTCTGTTGACGGAGATGAAAATGCATCAAACAACTCCCAAATGATAACCGTCGGATATACGGATATTGCAATCGCAGAGGCGTCAATAGCCCGAGATGGAACTATAACGGCAACGCTTGTCAATAACGGAATTGATACGGCAACCAATGTTAAGATGAAATTCACCGACGGAAAAACGGATAGCTTGCTTTCAACATTCACCGTCGGTACGGTTTATGCAGGCGAAACGAAAACAGTAACATATACGGTTCCGGCATCGTATCTAACTTTTGAAAACAATTATTGCGTAAACAAGTTCATGCTTGAGGCGGTAACGGACAGCGAAGAAAGTTCGATTGCAAATAACGATTTTGATGTTATCTATGCGCCGATTGCAGTTGAAAGTATATCGCTTAACACCTCGACTCTTTCGCTTGAATACGGTCAAACGGCGCAGCTTGTTGCAACCGTATATCCCTCAAACGCATTTAACAAGGGTGTTCATTTCGTAAGCGATTCAACCGATGTTGCAACGGTAGACGACAACGGCAATATTATCACCGTTGGCAGCGGAACTGCGATCATTACGGCAATAACCGATGACGGTGATTATATCGCACAATGTCAGGTGACTGTTTCCGTTAAGGTAAAGAGCGTGGAGCTTGACCAAAAGGATATTACGGTCAATGTCGGCAATACAATTACGCTGGTTGCAAATATAAATCCAGACGTTGCAAGCGATAAAACGGTTACATGGACTTCTTCCGAGCCTTCCGTAGCGACTGTTGATAAGGACGGCGTTGTCAGAGGAGTTAAAACGGGCAGCGCGACAATCACAGCTAAGACCAATGACGGCGGTTTTGAGGCAAGCTGCACGGTCAATGTAATAAACGCAGTTATGGGAATAACAATTTCCGATAACAGTATTATGCTTTACCCGAACAAGACTAAACAGCTGAAAGCAAGCGTTACTCCTGCCGATGCGGATAATCAAGGCATCACATGGGAAAGCAATGACGACGATGTTGCAACCGTAAGCGCAACAGGTCTTGTTACATCAATTGCACCCGGTACGGCAACGATTACAGCAAAGTCCGTTGACGGCGAATATACTGCAACCTGCACGGTTACGGTAGGTAAGCATGTATCTTCAATCATTCTTTCGGACACCGAGCTTGTTATGGCAGTCGGAACATCGGATACACTCTACGCAACCGTTATGCCGCTGAGTGCGTTTAATAAGACGGTTACATGGGTTTCAACGAATCCGAAAGCGGCAACAGTTGACCAAAACGGAAACCTTCAGGCTGTTAATACGGGAACAACCACGATTATTGCTTATTGCGAGGATGGCGATGTTACGGCAAGCTGTACGGTAACGGTAGCAAATCTTGCAACAGGCATTGAAATGTCCGACAGCGAGGTTTATATCGCAAGGAACAGCCAAAAACAGCTTTCGGTAAATGTTACACCGAACACAGCGGAGAACAAAAATGTTACATGGGAAAGCAAATATCCGGAAATCGCAACGGTAGATTCAAACGGACTTGTAACAGCAAAGATGGCAGGTACAACAATTATCGTTGCAACCTCTGAGGACGGCGGACACAAGGCGTATTGCTCTGTTAAGGTAGTCGGTATTGAAGCTGTAGCAACCGCAAGTATTGATTACGATACCGGCATAATAACGGGCCTTTCATCAAACCTGACCTCGCTTGACGGATATATTGAAATCACGGATGACAGCTGCACACTCAATTATGAAAAAATCAGCACGGATTCGATTGTATATCTCACAAGAAATGATGAGGTCATTGACGCATATACAGTCGTTCTCTTCGGCGATGTCAACGGTGACGGCTGGTATGACGGGCAGGATGCTGTTACGGTTAGTATGATTGCTAACGGTATGCTTACCCGTGAGCAGGTCGGCGAGGCTGTTTGGATGGCAGCTGATTGTAACCATGATGGTACGATTGACCAAACCGATGTTGATTTGCTCAATCAAGCAGGTTTGCTTCTTTCGAGTATTGACCAGACGAAGTCGGCGGAAGAGCTTCTTGAAACGTCTTCGGAGTACAGCGAATATCTTAACCTGATTGACCAGAGTGTTGAAGTTAAGGAAGATAAGCCGAAGCAGGAGAGCCCCGAAACTCAAAATCCGAGCTTGCTTGAATTCTTGCTGACAACAATTTGGAATTATATCAAGCTCATCCTTTCTTTGATTAAATAAATACTTACATATTTTAATAAGCAAAGTATTATTATATTGACTTCAAATCCCAAAAGCCTCTGCGGAGAAATCTGCAGGGGCTTTTGTAATGTGCGCCTATGTCAAAACTTATCGATTTTTTATTACTGTCCTTATAAACGGACTGTTTAAAAAATTTATGCAAATGAAGGGAAGCTCCTAACCTTAAACACAGAGGTTTCTGAAAATATACGGTTAATGGTTAACCGGCTTATCCCCGGCGGTCGGGTATGCATAATTTATGGAGATACGCCGGGGAATATCAAGCAATAAAGGTAATGTCCCGCAAAGGAAGATTGTCGAACGCCTTGCCTTAAATATAGGGCTGCGGGGAAAATTAAGGCTATGTACGCGACTTAATAAACAAAATCATCTTCAAACTCAGAATAATCTTCAACCTTAAAGTTGTCCTTATTCACAAAATCGGAGGTATCATCACTGTCATCCTCTTGAGTCGGCGAATAATCGAAATCATAATTCATATACGGATTATCATAGTACGGCGAGTTAAGAGATTCGTTAAGTAATTCCTCGTTTTCATCGTCAAAATACATCTTTCTTCCGTCAACCTCAAGGAATTTCTCCGGCTTTTCCGGCTTCGCTTTAACCGTCGGCGTAGGGACGGAAGAGGCAGGCGGAATGTCCTCCCCGGCGATTGATTTGACTTTTTCGGCAACTTTGGGAGTAATAGCCGGACATGCGGCTAAAAGCATTTCATGTATGTCCTTTATAAC
>CAVFTC010000099.1:0-6026 GCA_963625295.1 Bacteroides faecis | reverse complement strand
CAACAAAATTCACTGCAACAAATTTTGCCGAGCAGGAGCTGAATAATTCATATCAGACAGCAAATACAATTGCTCTCGATAAGGAGTATTCAGGAACGCTGAACAACGACAACGATGAGGACTTTTACAAAATCACTACTTCATCTGCCGGAAAGTTGTATGTTTCTTTTGACCATGATTATGTTGAAAACAGTACAAGCTGGATTATCAAAATATTCAAATATGCAGATAATGCGTACAGTGAACTTAGCAGTGAAGAAGTTAGTGCAAAGAACTCCGGTACTTATACATTGCCTTTCGTAGGTTCTGTAGCAAACGGTACATATTTTGTTCGTATTTACGGTGGATACAATAAGCCAACCGGAACTGAATATCGCTTATCAACAAAATTCACTGCAACAAATTTTGCCGAGCAGGAGCTGAATAATTCATATCAAACCGCAAATGTAATTGCTCTTAACAACGAATACACAGGAACAATGAACAGCGGTAATGAGCAAGATTTCTACAAATTTACAGCTTCTACAACCGGAAATATTCCTGTTACCTTCAATCATAAATATAAAAACCAAAACGGTTCGTGGCTGATAACTGTATACAGTTATCAGAACAACGAATATACGGAACTTGGCTATAAAGAGATATCCATAAAAAATAGCGTCGAGTCAAATCTTGTATATACAATTTCAGCTACCAAAAATGTCACATATTTTATAAAGATAACAAACGGTTATAACAAAACGACCGGTAATGAATATACAATTCTCCTTGGTCAAAAATCCGCTTCGACGACTTACACCGTCACCTATAATGCTAACGGTGGTAGTGTTTCGCCTTCAAGTGCAAGCGTAACGGTAGGCGGTTCAGTAACTCTGCCGACTCCGACAAGAACAGGCTACACCTGCCTCGGCTGGTCAACCAGCAGTTCTGCAACAAGCGCAAGCTACTCGTGCGGCACATCTTATAATCCGACGCAAAATATAACGCTCTTTGCTGTTTGGCAGAAAAATCCTGCGACAATGTGCACACTCATTTATAACGCCAACGGTGGAAGCGTTTCCCCATCAAGTGCAACATTTGAAATGGGCAAAACAGTAACCTTGCCGACACCGACAAGAAGCGGATACACCTGTCTTGGTTGGTCAACAAACAAATCGGCAACCTCCGCCGAATATGAGTGTGGAAAATCTTATACTCTTCTCGGCAGTGCAACTCTCTATGCCGTTTGGCAGAAAAACCCCACAGACAAATCTCAGATTTATGGAATAACGCTTCAAGACAGCATTTCTGTCGATTATAAGGGTACTGCAAAAATTATACCTACAATCGACAAGGATCGAGATGCAAATTATTCAATAAAATGGGAAAGCTCGAATAATTCTATTGTCAGCGTAGAAAGTGACGGAACAATACATGGCCTTAAAAAAGGCAGCGCAACTGTTACATGTACCGTTACGGATTCATATGGAAATACTTATTCCGATTCATGCAATGTCAATGTTAAATATTCCGGTGTTCAGTGGGTTATCATCATCGTCCTCTTTGGCTGGATTTGGTACATCTAAAAAATTTCGACCGCTCCGATTCGGGGCGGTCGTTTCATTGCCTTTATTTCTCCGCTGCGGCTTCGATTGCCTTGCGGATTTCGTCTGCGCCCTCGCCGTTGGAGGCTGAGAACGGGATAATTTTCACATCGCCGAACTCCGCAAGCTCCGTATGGATAGCCTCCATACGCTTGGTGCGCTCGGTTTTGTTTAGCTTGTCGCTCTTTGTCATAACAACGATGAAATCGTAGCCTGCCGACTGCATGAAGCGCATCATGTCAAGGTCGTCCTTTGTCACGGGGTGGCGCATATCCGTCAGCTGAACGACAAGGCGAATGTTTCTGTCGGAGGTGAAGTAGCCCTCCATAAGATCCGCCCAGCGCTTTTTCTCGTTGAAATTGACCTTGGCGTAGCCGTAGCCCGGCAGGTCAACAAGCTTTATTCCGTCGCAGTCGAAGAAGTTGACCGTGACCGTCTTGCCCGGAACGGAGCTGACCCTCGCAAGATTCTTCCTGTTGAGAATCTTGTTGAGCATGGACGACTTGCCGACATTTGACCGTCCGGCAAATGCAATCTCGATGTGCTCGCTCTCCGGCAGCTGCTGTGCCGTTCCGTATGAAGCCTCGTATTTTACTCTGTCAAATCTCATTTATTTATCCTCAGATACGCATTGCCGTGTAGCCGGAATCCTTTTGAACCACTGCGGCGATGCTTTTTCTTTCTTTTTCTTCCTTGGGCGTCACAAGAGCAAGCTCAAAAACCTCGTCCAGCTCCGTAACGGGGACAAATTTCAATGCCGCCCTAACCTTTTCGTCAATCTCGCTGAGGTCGGGAACATTCTTCTGCGGAATGATAACCGTCTTGATTCCCATTCTGTACGCCGCCATTGTTTTTTCACGCAAGCCGCCAATCGGAAGCACACGCCCTCTCAGCGAAATTTCGCCCGTCATGGCGACAAATTGGTTGACGGGAGTGTTCGTAAGAGCCGAAAGCAACGCCGTTGCCATCGTCACGCCCGCCGAAGGACCATCCTTGGGAACTGCGCCCTCGGGAACATGGATGTGGATATCCTTTTCCTTATAAAAATTATGATCGACGCCGTATTTGTCCGCCCTGCTTCTGATAAAGCTGACTGCCGCCATTGCCGACTCCTTCATGACATCGCCGAGCGAGCCTGTCAGCTCAACCTTGCCCGTTCCGTCGAAAACAGCCGCCTCAACCTGAAGCATTTCGCCGCCGACGCTCGTCCATGCAAGTCCGTTTACAACGCCGACCTCAGCCTCCTTATCGACCGAGAGCGGAAGATATTTTTTCGGACCGAGCAGCTTCTCAAGGTCGCCTTCCTTGACGGTAAGCGATTTCGCCTCGCCGCCGACAATCTGCGCCGCCGCTTTTCTGCAAAGCGCAGCAATCTTCTGCTCAAGCTTTCTTACGCCTGCTTCACGGGTATAGCCGTCAATCAGCGCATAAAGCGCCCGATCGTTGATTCTGAATGTTCTGCCGTTAAGCCCATGCAGCTTCGCCTGCTTGGGCACAAGGTGCTTTTTGGCAATGTTGAATTTCTCCTCGTTCGTGTAGCCCGGCAGCTCGATGATCTCCATTCTGTCAAGCAAGGGAGCAGGTATCGTCGAAGCGTCGTTCGCCGTTGTAATAAACATAACCTTGCTCAGGTCAAATTCAAGCTCAATATAGCGGTCAACAAAGGTGCTGTTCTGCTCGCCGTCAAGAGCTTCAAGCAGTGCCGACGAGGGATCGCCCTTGTAATCCGAGCCGAGCTTATCAATCTCGTCAAGTAAAATAATCGGATTCTGCGTGCCCGCCTGCTTGACCGCATTTATAATTCTGCCCGGCATTGCGCCGATATAGGTCTTTCTATGACCTCTGATTTCCGCCTCATCGCTCGTGCCGCCGAGTGAAATTCTCGCAAAGCTTCTGCCCATCGCCGTTGCAATGCTCTTTGCAATAGAGGTTTTTCCAACGCCGGGAGGACCGACAAGGCAAAGCGTTTGACCGTAGCAGCCGTCGGAAAGCGAACGCACGGCAAGAGCCTCGATTATTCTTTCCTTGACCTTTTCAAGTCCGTAATGGTCACGGTCAAGCACCTTCCTCGCATGGGCAAGGTCAAGCCTGTCCGCAGAAAATTTGTGCCACGGAAGCTCAAGGCAGGTTTCGAGATAAACCCTGATAACCGTCGCCTCGGGAGAGGTCGACGACATTTTTTCAAGCCTTGCGCACTCCTTAAGAAGCTTCTTTTCGGATTTTTCGTCAAGTCCGAGTGCAATAATTTTCTCCCTGAATTCGTCACATTCCTCCTGTGGAGAAAGGCCGTCGTTCAGCTCCTCGGAAATAATTTTCATCTGCTCGTGCAGATAATATTCACGCTGACTCTTGTCAATATTATCCTGAACCTTTTGATTTATCTCGTTTTCGAGCTTCATCAGGTCGCCCTCGTTGGCAAGCAGGCAGCAAACCTTTTCAAGCCGCTTGAGAGGGTTGATTTCGTTGAGGATCTGCTGACGCTTCTTGTATTCAAGCATGATATTTGAGCCGATATAGTCGGCAAGCTCGCCCGGATCGTTCTTTTCGAGCACATCGAGAATTATCTCGGCAGGCATCTGCGGAACGACCTCGGCATAATCCTCAAAATAATCCTTGGTTTGACGGACAAGTGCGGTCGCATAGTCTTTATCGTCCGATCTCACGGTGATTTCACGGCGGATTTTGACATCCGTAATCAGATACGGGTCACATTGAAGCATATCGACCATGGTTGCCCTTGCGATACCGTCAACAGAAACACGAACCGTGTCGCTGTTCGGCAGGCGCAGAATATGGCTGACCTTTGCAATCGTGCCTATTTTATAAAGCTTGTCAAAGTCGGGGTCGTCATCTCTGACATCCTTCTGAGCGACAAGAAAAATTTGCTGATCGTCCGCCATGGCGGCTTTGATAGCCTGTAGTGAACGGGTTCTGCCGACATCAAAGGTTACACCCATGCCCGGGAAAACAACCAAGCCCCTGAGTGCGACGGTCGGCATTACTCTGTATTCCGATGCTTTATTCAAAAAATCAACTCCGATATTTCGTAGGTATGTTGACATTATACATTAAAAATCGAACTTTTTCAACCTAAAAACTTTGCCAAAGCTGTTGAAAAATAGTGTTTTGAATGATAAAATTAGATATAGGCAACAGCTCAATTGTGCGAAATTGCCTATACTATACTTTCGGAGCGAATTATGGAAAGACATCAGCTTATTGAGCGCAGCATAATAAAAAAATACAGAAAATCAATTTGGAACAACTTCGTCGGAGCGATAAAGGACTACAAGCTCATCGAGCCGAACGACAAAATTGCCGTTTGCATTTCCGGCGGTAAGGATTCCATGCTCCTTGCCAAATGTATGCAGCATTTGCAGAAATACAGCGACTTCCATTTCGATGTTGAGTACATTGTTATGGATCCCGGCTATGTCGGCGACAACAGGACAAAGATAATCGAGAATGCGGAGATTATGGATATCCCGATAAGGATCTACGATTCGCCGATTTTTGAAACCGTTTATGCCGCCGAGGGCGGTTCGCCGTGCTATCTTTGTGCTCGAATGAGGAGGGGATACCTCTATAAATTTGCGCAGGATCTCGGCTGCAACAAAATTGCACTCGGACATCATTTTGACGATGCCATTGAAACAACGCTGATGAGTATGCTCTACGGCGCAGAGATAAAAACGATGATGCCGAAGCTCAAAAGCACGAATTACGAGGGCATGGAGCTTATCCGTCCGCTCTATATGGTCAGAGAAAAGGACATAATCTCTTGGGCGAGATACAATGAGCTTGAATTTATCCGCTGCGCCTGCAAGGTTACTCAGGCGAACGAGGAAGCCAATAACGGCTCAAAGCGGCAAGAGGTCAAAATGCTCATCAAGAGGCTCAAGGAGGAGAACGACAATGTTGACATGAACATTTTCAAGAGCGTTCACAATGTCAACCTTGCAACGATAATCGGCTACCGTGACTGCGACGGCGGCGAGCTTCATTCATTTACCGAAACCTATGACAAGTGAGGAATAGCTATGCTTTTTATTGAATATCCTAAGTGCTCAACCTGCCAAAAGGCGAAAAAGTGGCTCGATGAGCATAACATTGATTACACCGACAGACATATTAAAGAGGAAAACCCAACCGCAGAGGAACTCAAAGCATGGGTCAAGGCGAGCGGCATTGAAATCAAAAAGCTGTTCAACACAAGCGGCATGCTCTATAAATCGCTGAACCTGAAAGAAAAGCTCCCGGCAATGACCGACGAGGAAAAATTTGACCTGCTTGCGACGGACGGAATGTTGGTAAAAAGACCGTTGATAGTTGACGGCAGCACCGTCCTGACCGGCTTCCGAGAGGCGGAATGGGAAAAACATTTTGATATTGAGTGAAAATTCGCTATTTACAATTCACTTGTATTTATAAAAACTATATGAT
>CAVFTC010000098.1:0-6074 GCA_963625295.1 Bacteroides faecis | reverse complement strand
GTTGGTTCCAATATCTATTCTTTCTGGTTTTGGCTCTTTATGCATTTTGGAAAACACGAAAGAACCGTGAGGTAGATATTTTCAGCGTATTTTTTATCGGAAATACATTTGTTTATCTGTTTATCGAAGCTTTTTCGTCTTATAGATTTGAAAGCTATTTTTACATAATAATGTTTGCTGCGGCGGGCTTTGACCTTATAACGGAACGGTTTTCAAAAAAGGTCGGTCAATAAAAATATCGGAGATAAAAACAATGAATATAAAATTTGTAATACCGTGTTTATTGGGTCTTGAATCCATAATTGCGAACGAAATGAAGACGCTCGGCGCAGATGATGTTGTGTCCGAAAACGGAAGGGTTCTCTTCTCGGGCGACGAGACGATGCTCGCAAGGGCAAATATTTGCTCACGCTTTTCCGAGAGAATACAGATCCTTGTCGGCGAATTCTATGCCCGAAGCTTTGAGGAGCTGTTTCAGGGCACAAAGGCTCTCCCGTGGGAGGATTGGATCGGCGCATATGACGCTTTCCCGGTCAAGGGCTATTCGCTCAATTCAACGCTTTTCAGCGTCAGCGATTGCCAGTCGATAATAAAAAAAGCGGTTGTTGAGCGAATGAAGTCGAAATACGGCATCAGTTGGTTCGATGAGACGGGATCAGTCCATCAGATCCAGTTTTCAATCATGAAGGATAAGGTCAGTCTGCTGCTCGACACAACCGGAGCAGGGCTGCACAAGAGAGGCTATCGCCCGCAGGCGAACGCCGCTCCGATCAAGGAGACGCTTGCCGCCGCACTCTGCGACCTTGCAAGGCTTCGTCCTTATCATACGCTGTATGACCCGATGTGCGGCAGCGGTACGATTCTTATCGAGGGCGCAATGATGGTTCATAACATCGCCCCGGGTGTAAACAGATATTTTTCCGCCGAGCGCTGGGATGTTATTGACGAAAAGGTGTGGGCAGACGAGAGAAACCGTGCAAGGGATCTTGTGAATTACGACACGGATTTTGTCGCTTACGGCTCTGACATTGACGAGGATGCGCTTGAAATTGCAAAAATCAATGCCAAGCGTGCAGGCGTTGAGCGAAAAATCAAGTTTGAAAAAGCCGACATACGCTGCTTTGAACCGAAAAGTGAAAAGGGTACGGTCATCTGCAATCCGCCCTACGGCGAAAGGCTGCTCGACATTGAGGAAGCTCAGAAGCTTTATAAAATAATGGGTGAAAAATTCATAAGAAAACACGGCTGGGCGTATTATGTTATCAGCCCGTCCGAGGAGTTTGAAAAAGAATTCGGCAGAAAGGCCGACAAACGGCGCAAGCTTTATAACGGCATGATAAAATGCCAGCTGTTTATGTATTTCAAGGGAGGTAATTGAAAGTGAAGCATCTTTTTATAATAAATCCGAACGCAGGTAAGGGAAAGGCGTTTGAAACTGTTATGCCGAAGATAAAGGAAGCGACGGCGGAAAAAAATATTGAGTACAAGGTTTATGTAAGCAGCTCTCCGCAGGATACGCACGATTATTGCAAAAAAATAGGCGAGAGCGGCGAAGAAACGAGGATCTATGCCTGCGGCGGCGACGGAACGATATACGATATCGTCAATGCAATCTACGGCTATGAAAATGTTGAATTTGCCGCAGTTCCTCTCGGCTCAGGTAACGATTTTATTCGTCTTTTCGGAACGAAGGAGCAGTTTGCCGATATCGGAGCGCAGATAGACGGAACGGCGATAAAAATCGACGCTATCAGGTGCGGTGACAGGATCGCTGTCAATCAGTGCTCGATGGGATTTGATGCGGAGGTTTGTTCAAAGCAGGCTGACTTCAAAAAAGTACCGTGGCTTACGGGTGAATCCGCTTATACGGCGTCGCTGCTTTATTGTCTGAAGTCGAAAACATCGAATCGCTTCACGGTTACGATTGACGACGGTGAACCGATAACCGATGATTTTGTGTTTGCATTTTGCGGAAACAGCCGATTCTACGGCGGAGGATATCAGGCTGGCCCCTATGCCGTTCCGGACGACGGCTTGCTTGATTTTTCAATCGTTAAGGCGATGAAGATCCCGAGGCTTGTTTCTCAGATAAGCAATTATAAAAAGGGCAGACACCTTAAATGGCCGGAGACTACATATGTCAGAGGCAGAAAGATGACCGTTCACAGCGATACACCGGCCTCGGTCAATGTTGACGGCGAATGCGATCTTGTTACGGACAGCGTTTTTGAGGTTATTCCGTCAGCCTTCAGCTTCGTTATTCCGACAACCTCAAGCTATGTTGAGGACAGAAAGTCGGGAAAAATTTCCGATGAGATAGGTGCAGAAATGAAATGATACCTTAAGGCAATTTCATGAATAAAAGGGAATACTAACATTGTAATATTTTTTCTTGGTGACACTATGGATATTTTTAATGCATTAACTATGATCGGCGGCTTGTGCCTTTTCCTCTTCGGCATGAATGTTATGGGACAAGCACTTGAACGCCGTGCGGGAAACAGCCTCAGAAATGTGCTTGAAAGGCTTACATCAAACAAAATTGCAGGCTTCTTGACGGGACTGGGTGTTACCTCGATCATTCAAAGCTCGTCTGCAACAACCGTTATGGTGGTCGGCTTTGTCAACTCGGGTCTTATGACTCTCAGACAGGCGATAAATGTTATCATGGGTGCTAATGTCGGCACTACGGTTACGGGCTGGATATTATCGCTCGGCGGAATAAGCAGCGATAATCTATGGATACAGCTTCTCAAGCCGACATCGTTCACTCCCGTGCTTGCTTTGATAGGAATTGTGCTGTACCTTTTTGTTAAGGATACGAAGAAAAAGGACAGCGGAGCAATTTTGCTCGGATTTGCCGTTTTGATGTTCGGTATGGAGTCAATGTCCTCTGCCGTTTCCGGCCTTTCTGAGGTTCCCGAGTTTCAGCAGATGTTTCTCATGTTCAAAAATCCGCTCTTGGGACTTTTGGCAGGAACGGTTTTGACGGCGATAATTCAGTCCAGCTCGGCTTCGGTCGGAATTCTGCAGGCATTGACCGTCACGGGACAGGTTTCAATCGGTGCGGCGATCCCGATAGTTATGGGCGACGGCATCGGCACCTGTATCACTGCGATAATTTCAGGAGTCGGAACCAAGAGGGAGGCAAAGCGTGCCGCAACGGCGCACCTGCTTATAAATCTTATAGGCTCTGTTGTTTGGATAACTGTTTTCTGGATAATAAAGGCTGCGCTGAAACCGGCGATTCTTGATTCTTCGGCTTCGTTTGTCAGCGTTGCAATAATAAACACAAGCTTCAAGGTTCTCAACACGATTCTGTTTTTACCTCTTTCCGAAAAGCTGGAAATGCTTGTTCGTAAGCTTATTCCAGACTCCGAAAGTGATGAAAAAGCTGTGGAGCTTGACGAACGACTTATCCTCACTCCGACTCTTGCTATCGGTCAGTGCAGGACTAAGGAAATCGAAATGGCTCAAATTGCGGCTCGTGCATTCAAAAGCAGCGTAACGGCGGTTAACTCGTACACTCAGGAGCTTGCGAAAAGCATAAGAGAGGACGAGCAAAGGTGCGACCGCTATGAAGATGCGCTTGCGACATATCTTGTTAAAATCGGCGCAGAACGCTTGGCGGATAACGACAGCGAGGAAGCAAATATGCTTCTCAAGCTGCTCGGTGATTTTGAAAGAATTTCCGATCATGCCGTAAATATTCTTGAGTCGGCAGAGGAAATGACAGCAAAGAAAATCAAGCTTTCTTCGGACGCTGCAAAGGATTTTGAGAATATTTCCGCAGCGGTTAATGAGATCATAGAGCTTTCAATGAACGCTTTTATCAACAACGACCGCATAAAAGCCGGCGAGGTCGAACCGCTTGAACAGGTCGTTGACGAAATGAAGGAAAAAATGCGAACAGCTCATGTCCGCAGATTGAGAAACGGAGAGTGCAGCATCGAAACCGGGTTCATATGGTCGGATATACTGACGAATTTTGAGCGTGTTTCCGATCATTGCTCAAATATTGCCGGCTGCGTTATCGATGCCGCCGAGCACAACCTCAACCTCCATGAAACGCTAAATAAATTTAAGCATAACAACGAAGAATTTGAAGCACGGTATAATTATTATGCCGGGAAATATATGGGATAAAAAACAAACAGAGCAGTCGCACTAAGGATAGCTGCAAAAGAAACAATCGGGTAGGAAAGGGATAGTCAATCTTTCTACCCGATTATTGTGTGTTCGGCACGCATAACAACTATGAGGGTACACTTCAAATCATTCAAGGGGAGGCTTAAAATCGGCGTTGACTTAAGGCAACACCACAATTGTGCGGCGTTGCCTTAATTTCTGCTATTCTGAAAGCGAACGACTTCGGAATGTCATCATTAACCGAAATATCTCTTGAGGAGGCCGGCGAATGCCTTGCCGTGACGAGCCTCATCCTTTGCCATTTCGTGGACTGTGTCGTGGATTGCGTCGAGATTTGCTTCCTTAGCTCTCTTGGCGAGGTCAAATTTACCTGCCGTTGCTCCGTTCTCGGCTGCAACTCTCATCTCAAGGTTCTTCTTTGTCGAATCCGTTACAACCTCACCGAGAAGCTCGGCAAACTTCGCTGCGTGCTCCGCCTCCTCGTAGGCTGCCTTTTCCCAATAAAGACCGATCTCGGGATAGCCCTCTCTGTGGGCTACTCTTGCCATTGCAAGATACATACCGACCTCCGAGCACTCGCCGTTGAAATTGGCTCTGAGATCCTCAAGAATATCCTCCGAAGCGCCCTGAGCAACGCCGACAACATGCTCCGCTGCCCAGCTCATTTCCTCGTCCTGCTTGTTAAACTTCGATGCCGGAACTCCGCACTGGGGGCACTTCTCGGGGGGAGTGTCACCCTCATGTACATAACCGCATACGCTGCATACCCATTTTGCCATAATAATTTACCTCCATGAAATTTATTTTGCATTGAGACATTCGTAGCACACGCCGTTGAAGATAAGCTCATGCGTTTCGATCCGTCCCTTTGCAAATGCTTGCGCTTTTGAATTAATATCATCGAAGGGGGGCATATCTACATCGGTAACCTTGCCGCATTCAAGGCACTGAAAATGATAGTGAAGCTCCTTGTTGCCGTCGTAACGGTCGGCTCCCTCAAAGCTTATCTTGAGAATAGCTCCGTCGGAAGCGAGCATATTAAGGTTTCTGTACACCGTGCCGAGACTTAAATTCGGCATTTTCGCCTTGAGCGTGAAGTACAGATCCTCGGCTGTGGGATGATCCTTCCGGGAACGAAGCTCTGACAAGATTGCTTCTCTCTGCTTTGAATGTTTTAAAGCTGCCATAGAATAACCTCTTCAATAATAGTAATCGTTACTATTATTATACATGATTTTTTTCAAAAGTCAAGCCTTTTTGAAATAATTTTTGACAAAAATAAATTTTCGTTGTATTATTATTTACAGAAAAAAGAATTTTACAAGGAGAGATTAGCCATGAAAAGGATTTTTGCGATAATTCTTTCGTCGTCTCTTTTGATAATGCTTTGCTCGTGCGGCGAAAAGCCTGCCGAAGGCGAAACCACAGGGCAGGTGACTGTGACGAATCCGCCGCCGTATACGACCGTTATTGACGGCAAGAACTATACGGCGCAGAAATTGGCGTCGCAGGACGATAATTATCAAATAGGCTATTTTGACGATCAAAACAGGGCGTCACGCTTTGAATATTATAAGGACGGCAAGCTGAGCTACTATTATATTTCGAGCGATTTTGACGAAAACGGCAACGATAATGTTCAGAAATATTACAGTGCCGACGGCAAGCTGCTGGGAACTGCGGACAGCGGAAAATTTTTTGACGCCGACGGCAAGGAAATCTCCGAAACGGAAATGAGCGAGCTTCTTCCGTCATAAAAAAGCGGAGATTAAGATTTTAGACGGTAGACAGAAGATGCGGGATACTATTAGGGCAATACCGCACACCTAAATTGTGCGGTATCGCCTTAGAAAATGTTTTTTGATTTATTGCAGGTCTAAAATCCAGCATCTACCATCTAAAATCTATCTGCGTAGGGTGCGATG
>CAVFTC010000097.1:0-6128 GCA_963625295.1 Bacteroides faecis | reverse complement strand
GATATGTAAACATTGTTGACAACACCCTCCTTACAAATGTTATCAACAAAACAGCATCTATCAACCAGCAGACAGGTAAGGTTAACTAACCGTTCTGCATAGAGAAACGCAAATCAAATTACGGCGGAAATCGATTCGTTCGGTTTCCGCCGACCTTTTTAGGCATTGCCTTTATTATTTTTTCAAAATGTGTTGACTTTGCCGACGGGTTGTGGTATCATACATCAAAAGAAATCTTTAAGAGCGATACAGAGATGTCGACAAGGTTTTGAATAATGGACGGTAGGGCTTGCACCCTGTGTTTTTGTGTGTCTGAATCATTGAACCTTTGTCGAAGCAGGGTTCTTTTTTATTGCTCGTTCAGGAGGCACTCATGACGGAATACATCTTAAAAAACGCATTGGTTTATACGGATTCGGGATTTCAAAAGCAGGATATATTTGTTTCCGAAGGCCGTGTTCTTTGCGTTTGCTGTAAGCTTTGCGCCGAGTACACCAAGTCCTATGATCTTTCAAATAAACATATTTTTCCCGGTTTCGTAGATGTTCATGTTCATCTTCGAGAGCCGGGTTTTTCTTATAAGGAGACTATTAAAACCGGTTCGCTTGCCGCCGCAAGGAGCGGATACACAACGGTTTGCACAATGCCGAACCTCAATCCCGTTCCCGACAGCGTTGAGCACCTTGACGAGCAGCTTGATATAATCAAAAAGGACGCTTCGATAAATGTTATGCCATACGGCTCGATCACCGTCGGCAGAAACGGCACTCAGCTTTCGGATATGGCCGCTCTCGCCGACAGGGTGGTTGCGTTTTCCGACGACGGCAGCGGCGTTCAGACCGAGGAAATGATGCGCCGGGCAATGCTTGAAGCAAAAAAGCTTGATAAAATCATCGTTGCTCACTGCGAGGACAACAGCATGCTGGACGGCGGATATATTCATAAAGGTGCTTACGCCAAGGCGCACGGGCATAAGGGCATCAGCTCCGAGAGCGAGTGGAGACAGATTGAGCGTGACCTCAGGCTTGCCGAGGAGACGGGCTGCAAATATCATGTCTGCCACATTTCGACAAAGGAAAGTGTTGACCTGATTCGCAAGGCGAAGCGCAGGGGAGTGGATGTGACCTGCGAAACCGCTCCGCATTACCTTGTGCTGACCGACGCCAATCTCAAGGAGGACGGCAGATTTAAAATGAATCCTCCGCTCAGAAGCGCAGAGGACAGGGAGGCTCTGCTCGAGGGCATATGCGACGGGACGATCGACATGATCGCAACCGACCACGCTCCGCACTCCGCTGAGGAAAAATCGAAGGGCTTAAAGGATAGCGCAATGGGAATCGTTGGACTTGAAACCGCTTTTCCAATCCTTTACACAAGGCTTGTCAAGGGTGGAATCATCAGCCTACACAAGCTTGTGACGCTCATGAGCGTTAAGCCTGCCGAGCGGTTCGGAATAAAGACGGGCTTTGAAATCAAAGAGCCTGCCAATTTTACGGTATACGACCTCAACGAAAAGGAAACGGTAGATCCCGAAGGCTTTGCGTCAATGGGAAGAAGCACGCCGTTTGAGGGAATGACGGTCTACGGCAAATGCAAACGGACGGTTTGCAACGGTGAAATCGTTTGGGAGGACGAAGCATGAATCAGGTTATGATGAAAATTATCGGCAACACAAAAATTGCCGACAGAACATATTTGATGAAGCTTGAGGGTGATACCTCGGCAATAACAAAACCGGGTCAGTTCGTGAATATAAAGCTTGACGGATTTTTCCTGCGCCGCCCGATATCGGTTTGCGACTGCGAGGACGGAAGGCTTACGATAATATACAAGGTTGTCGGCAGCGGCACAAGGGCAATGTCCGTGCTGTCTGACGGCGATGAGCTTGATGTTCTCTGCGGACTCGGCAATGGCTATGACACATCTAAAAGCGGCGACAGCCCCGTGCTTATAGGCGGCGGAGTGGGTGTTCCGCCAATGTATATGCTTTGCAAGAGGCTTATCGCCGAGGGCAAAAGGGTAACGGTGATACTCGGCTTCAACAGTGAAAAAGAGGTGTTCGGAGTCGATGAGTTCAAGGCGGCAGGCGCAGAGGTTTATGTCACAACGGCTGACGGAAGCGTCGGAATAAAGGGCTTTGTGACGGACGCTTTGAAAAATTTGGACTACACATATTTTTATACCTGCGGACCGATGCCGATGTTTAGGGCGATTGAGAGCGTCGCAAAAACAAGCGGCCAATACAGCTTTGAGGAGCGCATGGGCTGCGGCTTCGGAGCGTGTATGGGCTGTTCATGCAAAACAAAGTACGGCAACAAGCGAATTTGCAAGGACGGTCCAGTGCTTGAAAGGGAGGAAATTGTATGGTAACAAAGGTTAATCTCTGCGGAATTGAGCTTGATAATCCTGTCATTCCGGCTTCGGGCACTTTCGGCTTCGGCTATGAATTCGCCGAGCTTTACGATATAAATATGCTCGGCACATTCTCGTTCAAGGGCACGACCAAAGATCCGAGATTCGGCAACCCAACACCGAGGATAGCCGAGTGCACGGCAGGCATGATAAACGCTGTCGGGCTTCAAAATCCCGGTGTTGACAGGGTGATAAGCGAGGAGCTTCCGAAGCTTAAAAAATGCTTCAACAAGCCTGTTATGGCGAATGTCAGCGGCTTTTCGGTTGATGATTATGCCTACACCTGCGAAAAGCTCGACAAGCAGGAGCAGGTCGGCTGGCTGGAGGTCAATGTGTCCTGCCCGAATGTGCACGGTGGCGGAATGAGCTTCGGCACAGACCCGAAGGCGGCGGCCGAGGTCACGAAAGCGGTCAAGGCGGTTACGACGAAGCCCGTGATCTTGAAGCTTTCGCCGAATGTTACAAATATTGTTGACATAGCAAAGGCTTGCGAGGAAGCCGGAGCGGACGGAATCAGTCTCATAAACACCATGCTCGGCATGAGGATAGATCTTCGCCGCAGAAAGCCCGTGATAGCGAATGTGATGGGCGGCTTCTCAGGCCCGGCGATTTTCCCGATAGCCGTCAGAATGGTTTATCAGGTGTCGCAGGCGGTCAAAATTCCCGTTATCGGAATGGGCGGTGTATCGAGCGCCGATGATGTGATTGAAATGATGCTTGCCGGCGCAACCGCTGTCGAGATCGGAGCGGCAAATTTGGTCGATCCCTTCGCCTGCAAAAATATAATCGAAGCTCTGCCGAAAGCAATGGCGGAATATAAAATAGATAATCTTAAAGAAATAATAGGAGGTACGCACAATGGGTAAGGATGTAATCGTAGCCTGCGATTTTTCAAGCAGGGAGGAAACGATGGCTTTTCTTGATAACTTCAAGGGCAGAAAGCCGTTTGTAAAAATCGGAATGGAGCTTTTCTATTCCGAAGGACCGGATATCGTAAGAGAGATAAAGGCGAGGGGACACAAGATTTTCCTTGACCTCAAGCTTCACGACATTCCTAACACGGTGAAAAAATCAATGGCTGTGCTCTCAAGGCTCGATGTTGATATGACGAACCTTCATGCAGGCGGAACTATCGCAATGATGGAGGCGGCGATTGAGGGGCTGACCCGTCCCGACGGCACAAGACCGCTGCTCATTGCCGTAACTCAGCTCACCTCGACGAGTGAGGAGAGAATGAAGAACGATCTGCTCATTGACGAGAGCATGGATAAGGTTGTTATGCATTATGCCCATAATGCTAAGCTCGCCGGACTTGACGGCGTTGTGTGCTCACCTCTTGAGGCGGGCAAGGTGCATGAGACTTGCGGAAGCGGCTTTCTCACCGTAACCCCGGGCGTGCGATTCGCCGACGGGGATAAGGGCGATCAGGTCAGAGTTATGACCCCCGAACAGGCAAAAAAAATCGGCTCGGACTACATTGTAGTCGGACGCCCGATAACTGCGGCGGCTGATCCCGTTGCGGCATACGAAAGATGTATAAACGAATTTGTGGATTAAGGAGCGGATAACATGACAGACATTCAGATTCAGATTGCAAAAGACCTTCTTTCAATCAAGGCGGTTTTCTTCCGTCCCGACGAGCCGTTCACATGGGCAAGCGGCATCAAAAGCCCTGTTTATTGCGACAACAGATTGACCCTCGCATATCCTGAGGTTCGCACTCATGTTGAAGAAGCTCTCGCCGAGACGGTCAAGGAGCTTTATCCCGACGCAGAGGCTCTCATGGGCACATCTACCGCAGGTATTGCACACGCCGCCATCACCGCTCAGATCATGGGACTTCCGATGGGCTATGTTCGCTCCGGCGCAAAGGATCACGGCAGAAAAAATCAGATTGAGGGCAGGCTCGAAAAGGGTCAGAAGGTAGTTGTTGTTGAGGATCTTATCTCAACGGGCGGCAGCGTTATCGAGGTTGTAAATGTCCTCAGAGAAGCCGGAGCGGAGGTTCTCGGCATCGTTTCAATCTTTACCTATGGCATGCAAAAGGGACTTGACCGCCTTGCAGCGGCAAATGTTAAAAACGCAAGCCTTACCAATTTTGATGTCATTGCAGAAATTGCGGCTCAGGAAGGATATATCGCCCCGACGGATGTTGAAAGGCTCATTGCTTTCAGAAACAATCCGTCCGACGAAAGCTGGATCGGAGGCACAAAATGAGAAGCGTTATAAGTATTCTTGATCTCTCTGTTGAGGAGATTGACGAGCTTATTGCCCGTGCAAATGATATAATCGCAAATCCTGACAAATATGCGGACATATGCCGCAGAAAAAAGCTTGCGACTCTCTTTTTTGAGCCGTCAACACGCACAAGGCTTAGCTTTGAGGCGGCAATGTATGAGCTTGGCGGCAATGTTCTTACAATGGCGGACGCAAAATCAAGCTCTGCGGCAAAGGGCGAAAGCGTAGCCGACACCGTCAAAACGATTTCCTGCTACGCCGATATAATCGCAATGCGTCACCCCAAGGAGGGCGCACCCTATGTCGCTTCGCTCAACGCTTCCGTTCCCGTAATCAATGCAGGCGACGGCGGACACAACCACCCCACTCAGACCCTTGCCGATCTTCTCACAATCAGCCGTGAAAAAGGTCGATTTGATAACCTGACGGTCGGCTTCTGCGGCGATCTTAAATTCGGCAGAACGGTTCACTCGCTCATCGAAGCTCTTACGAGATATAACAATGTGAAATTTGTCCTAATTTCTCCCGAGGAATTGAAGCTTCCGAGCTATGTTAAAAATGATGTTATCAAGGCGAAAAATCTCGAATATATTCAGACGACCGATCTTGAAAAGGTCATGCCCGAGCTTGATGTTCTCTATATGACGCGAGTTCAGAAGGAACGCTTCTTCAACGAGGAGGATTACCTCCGTCTCAAGGACAGCTACATTCTCACTCCCGAGAAGCTCACAAACGCAAAACTGAATCTTTCAATTCTTCACCCGCTGCCCCGTGTCAATGAAATCAGCATCGCCGTCGATAAAGACCCCCGTGCATGCTATTTCAAGCAGGTTCTCAACGGAAAATACATGAGAATGGCTCTCATTCTCAAGCTCCTGGAGGTAAAAGCATGAACATAGATTCCATCAAAAACGGCATAGTTATCGACCATATCAAGGCCGGAAAGGGTATGGAGATTTACAATCTCCTTGAGCTTGACAAGCTGGACTGCTCCATCGCCATCATCAAAAATGTAATGTCCCGCAAGCTCGGCAAAAAGGATATCATTAAAATCGACTCCGACTATGATGTTGACCTCGATGTTCTCGGCTATGTTGACCCCGGCGTTACCATTGATATCATCAAAGACGGCAAGCTCGTTGACAAGAAAAAGGTATCTCTTCCCACGCAGCTCAAAAATATTCTTAAATGCAAAAATCCCCGCTGCATAACCACCACCGAGCAGGAGCTTCCGCATATTTTCAAGCTTTCGGGGACGGGCGAAAAAAAGGTATACAGATGTATATATTGCGAAACCAAAGCCGAATAACCTTCTGAACTTGATTATCAGGCAAATAAGCCGTTTTTTCCAACTTGATGTATACGAATACATCGGCGTTGAAAGAAAACGGCTTATTTACCTAATCCTCAAGTTCAGGTTTTCGTTTCTTTTGGCGAAGAAAACATTTTTCTCGTCTTGGCGTATAAGAATACGCCTG
>CAVFTC010000096.1:0-6371 GCA_963625295.1 Bacteroides faecis | reverse complement strand
GGATTGCGCAGTAAGATTTTTCGTCAGGTTGTACAAAAAATTTGCAGGCTTGCTGTCGCAAGTCAAGGAATTTTTGTGCAACATGATGGGAACATATTCAAGCAAGGCGTGTACCTTAATTGTGCGGTATTGCCTTAAATAGATATTTATAATTGCAGATAAATGATGTATAATTACAGGAGGGTGATACCGATGGTTAATTTAAAAGGCAGAGACTTTTTGAAGCTGCTTGATTTCACGAGCGAGGAGATAGAGTATCTTCTTGACCTTGCGGCGGATTTGAAGACGAAGAAAAAGGCCGGAATTCCGCACAGAATGCACGAGGGTAAGAATGTTGCTCTCATCTTTGAAAAGACGAGCACGAGAACACGGTGCAGCTTTGAGGTTGGCGCAAACGATCTCGGCATGGGCTCAACCTATCTTGCCGAAGGCTCTCAGATAGGCAAAAAGGAGAGCATTGCGGACACGGCGAGAGTCCTCTCCGGAATGTTCGACGGCATCGAGTACCGTGGCTACGGTCAGGAGCTTGTCGAGGAGCTTGCAAAGTATGCAAGCGTTCCCGTTTGGAACGGATTGACGAACGAATTTCACCCGACTCAGATTCTTGCCGACTTCCTGACGATAAAGGAGCAGTTCGGCCATCTTAAGGGAATCAACTTCGTTTACATGGGCGACGCAAGGTACAATATGGGCAATTCGCTCATGGTCGGCTGCGCCAAGATGGGAATCAACTTCACTGCCTGCGCACCGAAGAAGTATTTCCCCGACCATGATCTTGTTGATACCTGCAAGGCTATTGCAAAGGAAAACGGCTGTGAAATAAAATTCAGCGAAGACCCCATGCAGGCCGTCAAGGACGCAAATGTTATCTACACCGATGTTTGGGTCTCGATGGGCGAGCCGATGGAGGTTTGGAAAGAAAGAATTGACGACCTCATGCCGTACCAGGTTAACAAAAAGCTTATGGCTGCGGCGGCGGACGATGTTGTGTTTATGCACTGCCTGCCCGCTTACCACGACCATAAGACGAAGGTTGGCAAGAAGATCGGCGAAAGGTTCGGCTGTGACGCACTTGAGGTCACTGACGAGGTCTTTGAAAGCGAAAGGTCAATCGTTTTCAGAGAAGCGGAAAACAGAATGCACACTATAAAAGCAGTTATGGCGGCGACATTATGATTAAAAAAATTTACATTGTACTGGAAGACGGACATATTTTTGAAGGCAAGAGCTTCGGCGCAGAGGGCGAGGCTCTCGGCGAGCTTGTCTTTACAACGGGCATGGGTGGATACATTGAAACGCTCACCGACCCCAGCTATTACGGACAGATAGTCATGCAGACCTTCCCCCTTATTGGCAACTACGGCATAATGGAGGAGGACTTTGAAAGCGACAAGTCCTATGTCAGCGGCTATGTTGTCAGGGAGTGGTGCGAGCTTCCGTCAAATTTCAGAACGGAATATGACCTCGACACATTTCTCAAGAAACAGGGCATAGTTGGTGTTTACGGCGTCGATACCCGTGAAATTACACGAATAATCCGTGAAAAGGGCGTTATGAACGCCAAAATCGTCAGCTCGACGGACAATATCGACTATGACGAGATAAAGGCTTACAGAATCGTTGACGCAGTCAAGAGTGTAAGCTGCAAGGAAAAATATACTGTGTCGGACGAGGGAGCGAAATATAAGGTTGCGCTTCTTGACTATGGCGCAAAGAAGAACATCGTTCGTGAGCTTGTCGCAAGGGGCTGCGAGGTTACGGTTTTCCCGTATGACACTTCGGCTGAGGAAATTATCAAAATGAATCCCGACGGAATCATGCTCTCGAACGGTCCGGGCGACCCGGAGGAAAACATCGTCCCGATTGAAAACATAAAGGAGCTTGCCGGCAAATTCCCGATTTTCGGAATCTGTCTCGGTCACCAGCTCACCGCTCTTGCAATGGGCGGCAAAACTATGAAGCTCAAGTACGGCCATAGAGGCGTTAACCAACCGGTCAAGCAGCTTGAAACGGGCAGAACCTATATTTCAAGCCAGAACCACGGCTACGCCGTTGTTTCGGACAGCCTCGACAGACGGTATGCAAGAGAGAGCTTCATCAACGCAAACGACAACACCTGCGAGGGTATGGAATACAAAAGCAAGCTGATCTTCACCGTTCAATTCCACCCCGAGGCATGCTCAGGTCCGAAGGACACAAAGTTCCTGTTTGACAGATTTATTTCAATGATGGGAGGAAAAAACAATGCCGCTGAATAAAGACATAAAAAAGGTACTTGTTATCGGCTCCGGTCCCATCGTTATCGGTCAGGCTGCCGAGTTTGACTACGCCGGCGCACAGGCTTGCCGTGTTCTTAAGGATGCGGGACTTGATGTTGTTCTCGTCAATTCCAACCCCGCAACCATCATGACGGATAATGCTCTTGCGGACGAGATCTATCTTGAGCCGCTGACGCAGGAAACCGTCAAAAGAATCATTGAAAAAGAGCGTCCCGATTCCATTCTTGCCGGACTCGGCGGACAGACGGGACTTACAATAGCAATGCAGCTCGCTCAAAACGGATATCTCGAAAAAATGGGCGTTAAGCTGCTCGGTACAAATGCAGAAGCCATTGACAAGGCGGAGGACAGACAGCTTTTCAGAGACACGATGCTCAAAATCGGTCAGCCCGTCGTTCCGTCGGATATTGCGCACACAGTTGACCGTGCGGCGGAGATTGCGGCGGAGATCGGCTATCCCGTAATCATTCGTCCCGCCTTCACCCTCGGCGGCGCAGGCGGCGGAGTTGTTTACAATGAGGAAGAATTAAGAATTATCGCATATAACGGACTGGAGCTTTCTCCCATCAATCAGATCCTTGTTGAACGCTTTATCGGCGGCTGGAAGGAAATTGAATTTGAGGTAATGCGTGACAGCGTCGGCAATGTTATCGCCGTCTGCTCAATGGAAAACTTCGACCCCGTCGGCGTTCACACGGGCGACAGCATTGTTATTGCGCCTGCCGTTACGCTTTCGGACAAGGAATATCAAATGCTGCGTTCTGCTTCGCTTGATATCATCACCGAGCTTGGCATCGAGGGCGGCTGTAACTGTCAGTTTGCGCTCAATCCTGAAAGCTTCGAGTATTCCGTTATCGAGGTCAATCCGAGAGTTTCCCGCTCGTCGGCTCTTGCCTCAAAGGCAACGGGCTACCCCATTGCAAAGGTTACGACCAAAATTGCGCTCGGCTACACGCTTGACGAGATAAGAAACGACATCACGGGCAAAACCTGCGCCTGCTTTGAGCCTACTCTTGACTATGTTGTTGTCAAGTTCCCAAAGTGGCCGTTCGATAAATTCGTCGGCGCAAGCCGCAAGCTCGGCACTCAGATGAAGGCGACCGGCGAGGTCATGTCAATCGCTCCGAGCTTTGAAATGGCGGTTATGAAGGCCGTCAGGGGCGCAGAAATTTCACTTGAAACACTTAATTACAATAAATTCCCCGAGGATATGGATGTCGTCGAACGCTTGCACGAACAGGACGATCTGCGAATTTTCGCCGTGTTCAAGGCTCTTAAAGAGGGCGTAAGCATCGAGAAAATTCATGAGATTACTATGATCGACGAATGGTTCCTCGGTAAGCTCAAAAATCTTGCCGACTACGAAAAAATGCTTGAGAGCGGCAAGCTTGACGAGGACTACTACGAAAAAGGCAAAAAATACGGCTACAAGGATGCGACTATCCTCAAAATAGCTGGCAAGCTCCCGGCAAAGACGCTTGACGCCGTTTACAAGATGGTTGACACCTGCGGCGCAGAGTTCAAGGCGGAAACGCCCTATTTTTACTCGACCTACGACACCGACTGCGAGTCAAGGGAGATCGAGAGAGGCGAAAAGCAGCGAATCATCGTTCTCGGCTCGGGCCCCATTCGTATTGGTCAGGGTATCGAATTTGACTATTCCTCCGTTCACTGCGTTTGGACGCTCAAGGAGCTTGGCTATGAGGTCATCATCGTAAACAACAATCCCGAAACGGTTTCGACCGATTTCGACACTGCGGACAGACTTTATTTTGAGCCGCTCAACGACGAGGATGTAATGAACATCATCAAGGTTGAAAAGCCCGTCGGCGTTGTTGTCGCATTCGGCGGACAGACGGCGATCAAGCTCACAAAGTTCCTTGATGAAAACAATATTCCGATTCTCGGCACATCGGCGGAGGGTATCGACATTGCAGAGGACAGAGAGCGCTTTGACGAATTGCTCGAAAAATTCGGCATCAGCAGACCCAAGGGTCAGACCATCATGGACACCGAGGACGCCATCAGAGCCGCAAACGAGCTTGAATATCCCGTCCTTCTGCGTCCATCGTATGTTATCGGCGGTCAGAACATGACCATCGCATATAATGACACCGATGTTAAACGCTACATGGACATCATTCTTTCTCAGAAGATTGAAAATCCCGTTCTCGTCGATAAATATATGATGGGCACGGAGCTTGAGGTCGATGTTATCTCCGACGGCAAGGATGTTCTTATTCCCGGCATCATGGAGCATATCGAGCGTGCCGGCGTTCACTCGGGCGACTCGATAGCGGTCTATCCTCCCTACAATATACTTGACAGCATGATTGACAAAATCGTTGATATTTCGACAAAGCTCGCGCTTTCGCTCGGCACAAAGGGTCTTGTCAATATTCAGTACCTCATTTATCGCAACGAGCTTTATGTTATCGAGGTCAATCCCCGTGCGTCGAGAACTATTCCGTACATCAGCAAGGTCACGGGAGTTCCTATGGTTGAGCTTGCGACGAAGGTCATGATCGGAACAAAGCTCATCGAGCTTGGCTACGGCACGGGACTTTACAAGATTCCGCCGTATGTTGCGATCAAGGTTCCCGTTTTCTCCTTCGAGAAGCTCAATGATGTCAATTCCGAGCTTGGCCCCGAGATGAAGTCAACCGGCGAGGTTCTCGGCATAGGCAGAACCCTCAACGAGGCTCTGTTCAAGGGACTTATTTCCGCAGGCTTCAAGGTCGGCCACGAGAGCACATATCACGACAAGAAATACAACGGCGGCGTGCTCATCAGCGTTCATGACAAGGACAAGCCGGAGGTCATATCGCTTGCGAAGAAGTTCGCCGATGTCGGCTTGAAGATTTATTCGACGCCGAACACGGGCAAGCTCATTCAGTCGGCAGGCATAAACGCCGAAATTATCGAAGAATTCGGCGACAGCAACCGTGTTATCGAGATGCTCGAAACGGGTAAGATCGATTATATCGTTTACACAGGCTCAACGGCGAAATCGACGATTGAAAACTTCATCAAAATTCATCGCCGTGCGGTTCAGCTTTCAATCTGCTGCCTGACCTCGCTTGATACGGCAAATGCGCTCTGCGACATTCTTGCAAGCCGCTTCACTCAGCGCAACACTGAGCTTGTTGATATCAACCATATGCGCTCAAAGCGGATGCTTCTTAACTTTACAAAGATGCAGGCGACGGGCAACGACGATATCTATTTCAACAACATGAACGGCAACATTCCCTCTCCCGAATCGCTGACGATAAACTTCACCGACCGTCACTACGGAATCGGCGGCGACGGCGTTGTGCTTGTTGAAAAGTCGGACATTGCCGACGCAAAAATGGTTGTTTATAACGATGACGGAACTCAGACGCTCATGGCTGCGAACAGTATTCGCTGCGCTGCAAAGTTCCTTTATGACAACGGAATCGTGCCGAAAACGGCAATGACGCTCGAGACGAACTGCGGCGTGAAGAATGTTCGCCTGTATTCGTTCAACGGTGAGGTCAGATCTGCTCAGGTCGATATCGGTAAGCCCGATTTTGACCCTGCAAGCATTCCGATGAAGACCGACACATACATGATAATCGATCAGCCGGTCGATATCGGCGGCGAGTCGGTAAACATAAGCTGCGTCACGATCGGTAATCCGCACTGCATTCTCTTTATGGATAATGTCGATAGCGTCAACCTCAATGAGCTTGGCGATAAGATCCGAAATTCAGGCATTCTTCCGGAGTATATCAACACCGGTATCGCCCGAATGATCGACAGGAACACCATCAAGCTCCGCTGTTATGAAAGAGCGGTCAACGGCGAAAGCCTCGGCTGCGGAACATCGGCTGCCGCTGCGGTAGTTATCGCAACGGAAATGGGTCTTTGCCGAAAGGGCGAGGATGTAACGGTCAAGATGCCCGGCGGCGATGTCGTCATCACCTATACCGACGAAACGATCCTCGTTAACGGCGATACAAGAAAAGTCTACGAAGGCGTCGTTGAATATTGATAACTCCACCAACAACATTTCTCACATAACCACATGCCTCCTCTTGTGTATTTCAAGGGGAGGCACTATAGATT
>CAVFTC010000095.1:0-6432 GCA_963625295.1 Bacteroides faecis | reverse complement strand
CATCGGTCGTCCTCGTTGTTTTCTGCTGACTTTATCGGACGAGCAATGCTCGCCCTCTACAAAAAACCACTCCAATGTGCGCAATTTTCCCTTTACATCTCTATAAATTTTAACGCAGAATTTCGCTTCACGCCGGTCTAACATCTACCATCTAACATCTACCATCTATATTGACATTGTTTTATTATTGCTGTAAAATTTTTAGTGAAAATGTCAACAAGAAAAACGAAAGGGGAGAGGACGCTGAAAAGAATACTGAAAACTCCTCTTTTACCACAGGGCAGGGCGACTGTTGCTGTTTCCGGCGAAGCAAATAAAGCGATTGAAGCACTAAAGAAAACGGGCGTGGAAGTATTTGAATTGAGCGCCAATTCTAAGCTTTCGCCGACCGTTTCATGCCATGCGGACTGCAACCTTTTGCAGCTCGACGGCAGCACATTTATTTGTGACGAAGAGCTTGTTCCGTCTTTTAAAGCTTTCATTAAAAACCAAACGCTCGTTAATTATTTAACAATAGGGCAGGGCAACGAAAAATTTGTAACAGAGGACGAAATCGCAACCGTTATAACTGAAAAAATTGCTTCGCCATATCCGAACGAGGCGGCTATCAATGTTAAAATGCTTGGTGATTGTGTAGTTTGCAACACCAAATATGTAAGCAATACGGTTCGTGATTTTGCTGCCTCCAAAGGTCTTAAATTGCACCATTGCAATCAAGGCTATGTCGGCTGTTCATCTGTTTTGATCAGCCCGTACGCCGCCATGACCGATGACGAATCGGTTTACAATGCTTTCTGTCGAATAGGTTTGGATTGTCTGATGCTTTCTAAGGGTCAGATAAAACTGAGCGGATACAGCTACGGATTTATCGGTGGCTGCTGCGGATTTATTGACAAAAATTTGATTGCATTTAACGGAAGTCTTGAAACACACAATGATGCAGAGAAAATAAAAAGCTTTCTCAATAAGTATAATATCGGTTATGTTGAGCTGACAGACGATCCGTTGACCGATATCGGCGGAATAGTTCCGATTTTTGAAGAGATATAGCTTGTTATAAGAAACATAAGCGACCGATTGATTTTCGGACGCTTTTTTCATTGAAGCGTTTCCTTAACCCACAATACATCAACATGGCTGCCTAATACCCTTAATCCGTTGAATTTTCGCCTTACTCCTCCCCTTTTTGATACAAAATATTTATTTTGTATCTTTACTTGATTTTTTCGGATGCCTGTGTTATAATGATAATGCCCTATTGAAATGCCTGAAAATTTCGACTTTTGATAGATTACGAGTTAAGGCAATACCGTACTGTTACGGCTAACTGCACTCGCCCGATTATTCGGTATTGCCTAAAACGCTTTTTATGAAGGAATGTTGTTATGCATAAGGAAGAATTTGTTTCATTGCCACCGTCTGTCGTTGATTTTCTTAACTATCTTTCGGTTGTTAAGAGTAAATCCGAGCTTACGGTTCTTGAATATGCGTCGGATTTAAGGCTGTTTTTCCGCTTTATGCTTGTCTACCGCCGTCTTGTGCCTAAGGATAGCGATTTTGAAAAGATTGCAATCGATTTTATCGACCTTGACTTCATCAAGACAATCAAAATCTCCGACGCATACGCCTTCCTTTCCTATTGCCGCAGCGAAAGAATGAACAACGACGCCGCCATCGCCAGAAAGGTTTCGACTATAAGGGCTTTCTTTAAATATCTTCATATTAAAATTAAGGTAATTCCCGAAAATCCTATGGAGGAGCTTGAGTCACCGAAGAAAAAAAAGAGCCTGCCGAAGTATCTTACTCTTGAAGAAAGCATTAAGCTTCTTGAAAGCGTGTCGGGACGAAACAAGGAACGGGATTATGCGATTTTAACCATATTTCTCAACTGCGGACTGCGGCTTTCGGAGCTGTGCAGCCTTAATTACAGCGATATAAAAAGCGACAACACAATGACCATTACCGGAAAAGGCAACAAGGAGCGAACAATTTATCTTAACGAGATGTGCATAAATGCGATCAATAATTACATGGTGGTTCGTCCTGTTGACGGTGTCAAAGACAAAAACGCCCTTTTCCTCAGCAGCCGTAAATCCCGAATCAGTCCTAAGTCGGTGCAGCATATTGTGGAGAAATACATCGAAAAAAGCGGACTCGGCGATCGTGGATTGTCAACTCACAAGCTGCGCCACACAGCTGCAACGCTTATGTACCAGCACGGAGGCGTCGATGTTCTGCTTATTAAGGATATTCTCGGACACGAAAATCTTGCAACAACCGAAATATATACTCACATTGTTGACTCACAGCTTAAGGACGCCATATCGTCCAACCCTCTCAACAAATTAAAAGACAAACAGCCCTCCGAATAAATATTCAAGCACGGTCTTGACTAAGGCAGCGGCAACAATGAAAATAAAATTCCTGAAGAAAGATTTGTAATAAACGGCAAATCCGTAATTCGGGAATTTTGTCGTTTTTGAAATGCTTTTTGTTATATATTCTGACATGCTTATGCTTTCACGGCAGCACATAACGATTGCAAGCAGACAAAGCGTGCCGTAAGGAAAAATCATTATGATGCAATAGCCAAGCCCTTTGAGCGTATACTCATTGTAAAGAAAATACGAAATGCAGCCGACGGTGTAGCCGTAAACAAGCGGCACAAAATTTGTTATCAGCGAACCGAAAACAGAAAGCCCGAGAAAAAACACAACTGCTAAAAACACAGCAGGAAATGCGAGATAAATCAAAAATTCCGAACCGATGGAGTTTATCTCTCTGTTTAAAATAACCGTTTTAAAGTATTCGGTTATTCTTAAAAAGAGCCTTCCCTCCCCTTTTCCACCGATGCAGCCAAAAACAATTCCGCAAAAGACAAAAATTATCGGCACAAATAATTTCCAATTAGAAATAAACTCAGTTGCTTTTAGACTGTATTTGTGCAAATTTAAGGTTTTTTTCGTTCCAATAACAGACATAGCTTGTCAACTCCTTTGTAAATGCTATGCCGCATAGGCAAAAAAAATACCGCAAACCTAAACAATTTGCGGTGTTACCTTAACCTAAATCAGGTTTGTCGAGAAATGTTACATAGCTTCTGTCGGAATAATCCGTTTCAAAGACCACAATTTCATTGTCCCCGTTTCTGAGCATCGGAGCAGGAACATAAAGCGTTTTTTGAGGGCCGGCAGGATTGAAATACCGTCCGATATTGAAGCCGTTGACGAACACTACGCCCTTTGTAAAGCCGTCAAGACGAATGAATGTATCGTGCGGTTCGCCGTTGATTTTGAGCGTTCCCTTAAGGAATGAAGCGACCTTCACCTCTCCGGCTTTGTGCGAAAATTCAAGCGACGAAATATTATCGAGCGGCAGCGGATACATATCCCAACCGAAATGATATTGCAGATTGAATCTGACGCCCTTAACGCCCTTTCTGTCCATTATTTTTGTGCCGTAGTTTACCCTGCCCATGTTTTCGCAAAGTATATCAATTCGGCAATTCTCGCCTTTTCCGAGCGAAAAGCTGACCGGCTTGCCTTCTCTCGAGCGTTCGTAGTAGCCTTTATTTTCACCGTCGATAAAAACAACGGCTCTGTCATGCACAGCGTCAAATTTCATTTCTGCCTCGTCCCTCGGGCCGTCAACAACGGTCGAGTAGAGCGTAAAGCCGTAATACTGCCCGATATCCTCCATGAACCTCGGCGCAGCGGTATGAACAGGCTCCGAAAGAAGCTTTATCGCTTCAAAAACACTGCATCTTTCGTTCAAATCAAGTCTGCCGTATGCGGCTTTTTCGGAATTTTTGACTGTCAGCTCGCCAAGCCTGCCGTAGCGTTCTTCAATTATCTTTCTGACCTCAAAATAAGCCGGAGTGAGGTCGCCTGCCTCGGAAAGGAGCGCATTATAATCGTAGCTTGTTATCGTCGGCTCGTATTTATCATAATAATTTGCGCCGTTCATGTAGCCGAAATTCGTGCCGCCGTGGAACATATAAAAGTTCAGCGAAGCGCCGCAGTCGATCATGTCTTTAAATAATTTTGCAACCTCTTTTGCGTCACGAACATGATGCTCCTCGTACCAATGATCAAACCAACCGACCCAATATTCACCGCACATAAGCGGCTGGTCGGGTCGAAAATCGTTGAGAACCCGAAAATTCTCCTCCGGCCGTGAGCCGAAGTTTGCAACGCAGGGATAATCCGGCAATGTGCCGCCCTGAAGCATGGAATAGCTTGCTCCGTCCGAGGTAAAGAGCAGACAGTTTATGTTGTTCTTTTTGTAAATATCGGCAATTTTTTGCATATATTCATGGTCGTCGCCGTAGCTGCCGTATTCGTTTTCGATTTGCATCATGAAAATATTTCCGCCGTTTGTCGAAAGCCTCGGTGCAATTCGCCCGAAAAGCTCGTTATAGTAACGCTCGACCTTTGAAATAAACAGCTCGTCATTGCAGCGAACGGCTATGCTCGGATAATTAAGCAGCCATGCGGGCAATCCGCCCATTTCCCATTCCGCACAGATATACGGACCGGGACGGAGTATAACATTCAGCCCAAGCTCCTTTGCGATGTCAATATACGCCTCAAGGTCAAGCATACCGCTGAAATCAAAAACGCCCTCACGAGGCTCGTGGAGATTCCAGCAGGTATAGGTTTCAACGGTGTTGAAGCCGCATTCCCTGAGCTTTAAAAGCCGATCATACCAGTATTCTCTCGGAATTCTGAAATAGTGCATCGCACCTGAAATTATAGTATATTCCTCCTCGTCAAGGAAGAATTTGTTGCCGATATATGATAATACAGCCATTGTTTCACCTCATTTTATTTTGCCGATAATAAATCTTCCGTCCGACGAATTCGAGCCGCCGACATTTGAAAAGCGGACAATTGCGCCGTAATCCGTTAAATCAGCAATTCTTATATAAATTTCATCTCCGGATTCAAGATTGATTATTGCAGTGAAGTATTCGGTTTTACCGGGCAAAAGCCGACTTATATCCTGCTTTGTTTTAACCTCACTGCTATTAGTTCCGATATAAACGGCAGGCTCGGCATAGATTGGCGCAACGCCGAGATTTTTCACGGCAACCCGAACATAAGCCTTGCCGAACAGCTTTTTCACCTGAACCTTATCAACATAAAAATCATATCCGAGCTTTGCGGAAGCCTCGTTTGCTGTTTTAATCTCCTCATCGCCGAGATCACCCGTAAACGCTTCCGCCATCATGAGCCACGAGCAATGCGTTTTGTTAACGCACTCGTCGTAATCCTGAAAATCTGCGGTAACCTGACCGTTGAGAAAATCTTTCTGACCTTCCGGACGGAACTCGCCTCCAATAGGCTGGGTTTTCCACACAGATGTTTTCCATGCTTTTTTCAGCTGAGTGTAAAAGAAATAATTTTTATCTGAATCTATCGTGTTGTAGGTAAACGAATCGTCGTGAAATCCGATCTGTCCGTTTCCCGAACCGGGCGTTCCGGGATAGCGTGTAAGTATATTTGTGTGCTTAAAATTATGCTCAAACGCATGAATAATTTGCCTTTTCTGACAGTCAGACGCCATTGCAGACTTAATTTCAGTGCAAACATGCCACTCGCCCCAGTGACCAATAAGTCCTGTTGTGATATATGCAATTCTGCTATCGCCGTCATATTTCAAAGCAAAGCTCTCGATAAAATCAAGCAAAAAATCTATCAGTTTTTGATCGCTGTAATCGGGGCTTATTCCTCCGCCGTATTCATCGTATTCATATTTTTTAACACCCATATCCCACACGCATTGCGGAACGGCACATTCCTTGTCGGGATAATCAAGATAAACTCTTAATGCGGCCTGGTGACCTCTTTGTGCAATTTTTTGAAGCTTTTCATCAAGACCTGTTTCAAATGTATATGTACCGTCGTCGGCAACAAGGTCGTTTAGCGGAATATAAAGCCACTCCATGCTGTAAGGTACGGTGCAATCCGCGCCCTCCTCGCTGTAGAACGGCATGAAACCCTTCATCGGATTGCCGTAAGCAGTATCATATTCAAGCTCTGTTGCGACAAATCCGGGATAGCTTCCGCCAATCATTGCAAGGCAGAGCGTAATTATATTAAAAATTGAAAGTATTTTATAAATAATATTCATGCATATCCCCTTTTCTCGCAAGCCTCAATTATGCGGTGTTGCTTTATTATAATAATACAATCTTTTTCGCTTTCGGTCAATCTGTTTTTACAAAAATTTCGCTTAAGACAGCACCCCGAGCCGTTTGGTTCGGGGTGCTGTGGTTGTTTTTGTTTTTTTCTTTTTCTCTTTCTTTTTAATGAGCCGTCATGGTTGCGGTGCCGTTCATGTTCCAGCCTGCTTCAAATTTACCGGCTACGGTGTATTTGAGTCCGGAATAGAGCTTGGCGTCTACAAGCCAGATTTCGTGGTCGAGCG
>CAVFTC010000094.1:0-6559 GCA_963625295.1 Bacteroides faecis | reverse complement strand
CCTGACGAAAAATCTTACTGCGCAATTCGCACACCCCAATTGTGCGGTATTGCCTAAAGAAAAAAGACGGGAGGTTCAGTTATGTCCGACTGGAATTCAAATCAATATATGAAATTTGCGGCGGAGCGTACTCAGCCGTCAATCGACCTCGTCAACCGTATTTCCGACACAGCTCCGAAGCGAATACTCGACATCGGCTGCGGCCCGGGAAACAGCACCCACAGGCTCGCCGAGCGGTTTCCGAATGCAGATATTCTCGGTGTGGATTACTCAGAGGATATGCTGAAAAAAGCGAAAGCGACCTATCCTGAGCTGAATTTTAAGCAAAGCTGTATGCCGGAGGGTCTTGACGAGCTTGACGGACAGTTCGACCTCATTTTCTCAAACGCCTGTATCCACTGGATTCCCAATCACGAAGCCCTTATTCCCGCAATTTTCGACAAGCTCAGCGACGGCGGTATGCTTGCCGTTCAGATCCCGTACATTCAAAAAGCTCCGTTTTACCGACTTTTGAATCTGCTCGTCAACACCGTAGAATGGAAAAAGCTTGCCTCAATACGCAATTTTTACAACCTTTTCCCCGAGGATTACTATGATATTCTCGGCAGGCTCAGCGAGGATTTCAACATCTGGGAAACAACATATTATCACACGGTCAGCTCACACGCCGGCGTGATAGAATGGTACAAGGGCAGCGGACTGCGCCCGTATCTCGATATGCTTTCCGAAGAGGAGCGGCCAAGATTCCTTGCCGAGCTGACGGAGATAATCTCCGAAAACTTTCCTCGCCGTGCCGACGGCTCGATCATACTCAAAATGCCTCGCCTTTTCTTCACAGTCAAAAAAATCAACCGCCGATGATTACTCATCGGCGATTTGCTTATGCTTATGCTTTTGCTTTTCTTTTGTTGACTGCTCGTCTGATTGCCTTGCCTATTTCAAATGCAGGGAAGGTCGAAAGTGCAAGACCTGCGGAAATTGCAAGCTCCTCGGTACTGAATGTGCCCGGTGTGATTCCGAATACGGTGCAAAGACCCGGAATGTAAATAGCCGCAAGAGTAAGTCCTGTCGTTACAAAGAACGCTCCTAAAAGCCACCAGTTCATTTTCTTCAGCAGGTCGGCCGAGAAGATCGAAGCCTGACGGGAACGCATATTGACGGCGCACATCATTTCCGCAAAGTTGACGGTGAGGAATGCCATCGCCATTGCATTTACGCAGGTTTCTCCGCTGAAGAAGCCCTCAAAGCTGTGCGCTTTGCCGCCGACCGGTTCAAGCCAATAGCCGATGACATAAGCGGCAATCTCGATAATTGCAAGGTAAACGCCCTGCCATATCATATCAACGCCTGCACCGCCCGAGAAAATACCGTCCGTCGTTGAACGGGGCTTTCTTCTCATGATGTCGCCCTCTGCCTTTTCCATTCCGAGTGCAAGACCCGGGAGCGAGTCCGTAACCATGTTGATCCAAAGCAGATGAACCGGCGAAAGAATCGTAAAGTGAAGAATGGACGCAACGAACATGATAATGACTTCGCTTAAGTTCGTCGAGAGCTGGAACTGAAGTACCTTGAGAACATTGTCGTAGATCTTACGACCCTCCTCAACGGCATTGACGATAGTTGCAAAGTTATCGTCGGCAAGAACCATGTCCGAGGTGCCCTTCGTAACATCAGTACCCGTGATACCCATTCCGATACCGATATCCGCCGCCTTGATTGACGGAGCGTCGTTAACGCCGTCGCCGGTCATGGCGGTTACCATTCCGCGAGCCTTCCATGCCTTGACAATGCGTGTTTTATGCTCAGGCTGAACACGGGCATAAACCGAATACTTCACGACCTCCTCCTTAAGCTCCTCGTCGCTGAACCTGTCAAGCTCTGCGCCCATGATAGCCTGGGAGGCGTCGGTAATAATGCCAAGCTCCTTGCCGATTGCGACCGCCGTATCCTTATGGTCGCCCGTAATCATAACCGGACGGATACCTGCATTGCGGCACTCGTCGATAGCCGCCTTAACCTCGGGACGAACCGGGTCAATCATGCCGGTAAGACCGATGAAAACAAGGTCATTTTCAAGTGCCTCCGGCTCAAAGCTTGTCGGTGTGCTGTCGTATTTTTTATATGCGCAGGCAAGAACTCTGAGAGCCTTGTCCGCCATTCTTTTGTTATCTCTGAGTGCGGCGGCTTTAATTTCATCTGTGATTTCAACCGTCTTGCCGTCCACAAGAGCATACTTGCACTTCTTGAGAATTTCGTCGGGTGCGCCCTTTGTATACTGAATGATTCCATCTGCCGTTTTGTGGACGGTTGACATCATCTTTCTGCCGGAATCGAATGGGGCTTCGCCGATGCGAGGCTCTGCGGCAGTCAGGTCATTCTTGTGCATACCGAGCGAATAAGCATATGCAACGAGCGCAGCCTCCGTCGGCTCACCCGTAACCTTGCCGTTTGCGTCAATTTCAGCATCGCAGCAAAGGGCCATCGCCTTGGCGAGAAGCTCCTCCTTTTCGCCGTAATGGTCAACAACCGTCATCTTATTCTGGGTAAGCGTACCGGTCTTATCCGAGCAGATTATCTGCGTACAGCCGAGAGTTTCAACGGCGGTCAGCTTCCTGATAAGAGCCTGACGCTTGCTCATGGCGGTAACGCCGATTGAAAGAATGATTGTAACAACTGCCGGAAGTCCCTCCGGAATGGCGGCAACCGCAAGAGCAATGGCTGCAATGAATGTATTAAGCGAGGTTTCGCCGAGAAGCTTCCATGAGAACGGCTCATTTGAAAGCACAAGCGTTTCGATAACGCCTACGGCGAAAACAAGCACACTGATGCCGATAACCAGCTTGGTAAGGAAATGTGAAAGCTCCGTCATCTTCTTTTGAAGCGGAGTCTGCTCCTTTTCCGCCGTGCTGAGAGCGTCGGCGATCTTACCCATCTCGGTGTTCATGCCCGTGCCTGTGACAACAGCCTTGCCTCGTCCGTAAACGATGGTTGAACCGCTGTAAAGCATATTTTTTCTGTCGCCAAGGGCAACATCCTTTGAGCTGTCCTTGAGCATGAGAACATCAACCATTTTTGTAACGGGAACAGATTCGCCCGTCAATGCAGCTTCCTCAACCTTCATTGAGTGAGATTCGAGAATTCGACAATCGGCAGGAACAGCGTCGCCCGCCTCAAAAAGGACAACATCGCCGACAACAACGTCCTCGCTCTTGAGAACGACCACCTCGCCGTCACGCAAGACCTTTGAGGTTGCAGCCGTCATTTGCATAAGCGCATCCATTGCCGCCTCCGCCTTGCTCTCCTGAACAAGACCCATTATCGTGTTGATAATGACAACAACAAGGATAACGAGAACATCGGAAAAGTCACGAACCGTCGGCTTACCGCCGGCCTCGATAACCGCAACAACGCCCTGAATGGCCGCCGCAACAAGAAGCATGATTATCATGGGATCGGCAAGCGAGTTGATAAACTTTTTGAACAAGCTTTCCTTTTCGGCTTCCTTGAGCTTATTCTTGCCGTTTTTCTCAAGTCGCTTTTCCGCCTCGGCGGAGCTTAAGCCTTTTTCGGAGCTGCCGGTCTGCGAAAGAACCTCTTTTTCATTTTCAAGATAATACCTCATAAAAATGACCTCCTTTGTGTTAAGGCAACACCGCACAATTGCGATACAGTGTCACCTTGTTAAAAAGACCTTTGACAGACTTGTCGCCTGCCAAAGGTCTTGCATCAAATACGAAAAACGCATCGGTCTGCTGCCAGCTGAAAATGACCCGATATCTCAAGTCTTTAAAGCGCGTGGTGACAACAGATAGGATAAATCCTATAGCTACTCCCCAATGGTTACACCTTTATATTATCATATCCCGAAAATTTGTCAAGATTATAAATATAAAAATCATACAAATAACATATAAAGTCCAACAACACTGCTCATAAATCGGTGTCTCAATTGTATTGCCTTAGATATAGCTTTCCATGCATTTACGGATTTCCCTGAACGCTTTTAATGCGTTCGACGGCAAAAGCTGCTTGCTTGAAATTTTGTATGCCCTTGCTTCGCCATCCTCTGACACGGCTATTCGCACGGTTGTTATCTCCTCGTCATTGACAAGCACGGGGTTTTCCGTTCTGGCAGACCAGCGCAGCATTCTGTATCGGTCAACGATTTTTGCAAGCTCCTCAAAAATCTCAATGCCGATATCGTAATATCTTTCACGGTCAAAGGTTGTCTGATTAACAACATTCGATACGGCAAGCTCCGCCGTTTTGTCGCCCGTCTTTGACGCTCTGAGCGAATAAGCTCCTCCCTCAATTCCGCCGCTGACGGTGTATTCGCATTTTATGATAGCTCCCTTGCGCTCCGTTCTGAATTCTGCCATGGTTTTCACTCCCGTTCATCATCTTAATTCTATTCTATCAAAAACAAAAATAAAACGCAACGAGAATCGTTTTTTCATGTGTAGAATTTTGGCGTGCGTATTTGTGAATTATAACGAAAAAAGGCCGTTCAAACAGCCTTTCTCATTTATGCGCCGATTCCACGACCCTTGAAGCCCGTGATATCCTTTATGACCTCGCCTGCGATTATCAAGCCTACAACCGAGGGGACAAACGCCGTGCTTCCGGGCACTTGTCTGCGCTGTGTGCACTTTCTTGCCGTTCCCGGAGGACAAATGCAATTTTGGCGGCAGCTTATCACCGTATCGTCAATCGGGGTTATCGGCAGCTCTTTTGAATAAACAACCTTGAGCTTTTTGATTTTCCTTTTCTTCAGCTCGGTTCGCATGACCTTTGCCAGCGGGCAAACCGAGGTCTTAAAAATATCCGTAACCTCAAACGCCGTCGGGTCAACCTTGTTGCCTGCGCCCATTGAGGAAATTATCGGCGTTTTCGTCCTGCTTGCATTTTCAACCAGCGCAAGCTTGCCCGTGACCGTGTCAATTGCATCAACAATATAATCGTACTGTGAAAAATCAAATTGCTCGGCAGTCTCGGGGGTGTAAAAAATTCTGTGCTTATTAACGACCGCATCGGGATTTATCTCGGCAATTCTTTCTGCGGCAACATCGACCTTGTATTTGCCGACGGTTTTGTGCGTTGCAAGAAGCTGACGGTTGATGTTTGTCAGGCAAACCTTGTCGTCGTCGATAATGTCAAGAGTACCGACGCCCGAGCGTGCAAGTGCCTCCGCCGTAAAGCTGCCGACTCCGCCGATTCCGAAAATCGCAACACGGGAATTTTTCAGCTTTTCCATTGCGTCATGTCCGTATATAAGCTCTGTTCTTGAAAATTGATTAAGCATAATTCTACCTCTTTTGAGCAATCAGTGGTTGCTTACATTTCCGATATCCGTTACAATTTTATATCCTGCCGATTCAACTCTTTTTTCAAGACATCCTCGGCACTGAGCGGCCTCCTCGCCGGTGCAGATTTTGTTTTCATAGAGCGAATATAATTTGCGTACCGAAACGGGCGAAAGATTGGGCATAACGACATTTGCACCAGCCTTCAACCCAAGCTCCCGACCCTGCGGATGAATCGTTCCGAGGGCGGTCGTTGACGGAATGAGCGCATATGGAAACATCAGTCTGAGAATTGAAACAAGCCTGAGCGTGAGCATAACATCGCCGCTTTTGAACTCAGCGAACGGCGTATCTGCATGGGTAATGTACGGTCCGATTCCGATCATGTCGGGCTGAAGCTTCTGCAAAAAGCGCAAATCGGAAATGAGATTTTCCGTCGTTTGGTACGGCGAACCTACCATAAAGCCCGAGCCGACCTGATAGCCGATCTCCTTCAAATCAAAAAGGCAGCGTTTGCGGTTTTCAAGGCTCATCGACTTCGGGTGCAGCCTGCCGTAATGCTCGGCATCTGCGGTTTCATGACGGAGCAAATACCTGTCTGCGCCTGCGTCGAAAAACGCCTGATAGCTCGCCCTTGGCTTTTCACCGATTGAAAGTGTAACGGCACAATCGGGATAGCGCAATTTTATCTCGGAAACAATGCCGCAAATCATTTCGTCCGAATAATACGGGTCTTCGCCGCCCTGCATAACAAATGTGCGAAAGCCGAGCCGATAGCCCTCGTCACAGCAGAGAAGGATCTCCTCCTTCGTCAGACGGTAGCGTTCAGCCTTTTGGTTACCTCGCCGAATTCCGCAATAATAGCAGTCGTTGCGGCAGTAATTGGTGAACTCGATAAGACCTCGGATATAAACCTTATCGCCGTAATTCTCTCTGCGGCGGACATCTGCGGCAGCGGCAAGCGGCTCGTTAAAGCTGTCGCTCTCAAGCAGTTTTTTTATCTCATCATCGAACAAATCACCGCTCTCGAAAAGCCTTTCAACCAAATCCTTCATACACTCACCGCCTCAAAGCCAATATATACCTATCAAAACGATAGACTTTTTATATTATATAAAAGTAATGCAAAAAAGTCAAGGACGCTTTGTCCCTCGTTAAGATAGATATTAGATTTTAGACGCCGGATTGCGGATGAGCAAAATTAAGGCAATACCGCACAATTGGGGTGTGCGAATTGCGCAGTAAGATTTTTCGTC
>CAVFTC010000093.1:0-6580 GCA_963625295.1 Bacteroides faecis | reverse complement strand
ATTTTTCGTCAGGTTGTACAAAAATTTTGTAGGCTTGCTGACGCAAGTCAAGAAATTTTTGTGCAACATGATGGAAACAGATTCAAGCAAGGCGTGCGCCTCAATTTGTGCGGTGTTGCCTTTATTATACACTCACAAAAATTTTTTTCAAGTAGCCGACATTGTTTTTTTATTCATCATTTGATATAATATTTTTAAAGCGATACCGCACACCCCCCGATTGTGCGGTTCATGAAAAAAGAAAAGGTGACATGATGAAAACGATTGCAAAAATTCATACGGATTTTCCGACAAAATTCGGAATTCCGAGACAGAGCGGATTGGTTGAGGAGCTTAAGGGCAGAATTGTTTTTGAACCTGAATTCCGCAATGCCGACGCAATAAGGGGGCTTGACGGCTTCTCGCATATCTGGCTTCTGTGGAAATTCAACACTCCTGCCGAAGGCCATTCACTGACCGTTCGTCCGCCGAAGCTCGGCGGCAATGTCAGAATGGGTGTTTTTGCGACCCGTTCGCCTTTTCGCCCCAATAATATTGGGCTTTCCTGCGTGAGGCTTGACAAGATCGACGGCACGGAGCTGATTGTTTCAGGCGCAGATCTGATGGACGGCACGGAGCTTGTGGACATTAAGCCGTATGTACCGTATGCCGACTGTCATCCCGATGCCACGGGCGGATTTTCAAAGGACGGACAAGAACGGCTGAAGGTCGTTGCTCCCGAGGAGCTTCTGTCCGCCTTTCCCGAGAGCAAGCGATCCGCACTTATCAAGGTGCTGGAGCTTGACCCAAGACCTCAATATCAGAACGACCCCGAAAGGCTATATGGCTTTGGATTTGCAGGACACGAAGTAAGATTTACCGTTGACAACGGCACTGTCTTTCTAAAAGAAATTGAAAAGTTAACAGGTTGTTAAAAAAATGTCACAATTTCCGCAAAATTTGGGTTTATAATATAATTAAAGCGTGAGTAATCGTTATCGCACGATGAACGAAACACGCCGAAAGAAAACCGTTTTAAAAGCGGTTATTAAGGAGAGTGTAATCAATGAACAGATTTGTACTGAACGAAACCTCTTACCACGGCGCAGGCGCAATCAACGCCATTCCCGATGAAATTAAAGGCAGGGGATTTAAAAAGGTTATGGTTGCTTCCGATCCCGATCTTGTAAAGTTCGGCGTATCAAAGAAGGTTACAGATGTACTTGAAAATGCGGGAATCGAGTATGAGTTGTTTACAGATATCAAGCCCAACCCGACGATTCAGAATGTGCAGGCAGGCGTTGCCAAGTTCAAGGAGATCGGCGCAGACTGCATCGTAGCAATCGGCGGCGGTTCGTCAATGGATACGGCAAAGGCGGTCGGCATTATCATTGCCAACCCGGAGTTTGCCGATGTTCGTTCGCTTGAGGGCGTTGCTCCGACAAAGAATAAATGCGTTCCCATTATCGCAGTTCCCACCACGGCAGGTACGGCAGCCGAGGTTACGATCAACTATGTTATCACCGATGCGGAGAAAAACCGCAAGATGGTCTGTGTTGATGTTCACGATATCCCCGTTGTCGCAGTTGTCGATCCCGATATGATGTCGTCGATGCCGAAGGGTCTTACCGCTGCAACAGGTATGGACGCTCTTACACACGCTATCGAGGGCTACATCACAAAGGGTGCATGGGCACTTTCCGATATGTTCCACCTCAAGGCGATTGAAATCATTTCTCAGAACCTCAGAGGTGCTGTTGAGAACACCGCAGAGGGCAGAGAGGGAATGGCTCTCGGTCAGTATGTTGCAGGCATGGGCTTCTCAAATGTCGGACTCGGTATCGTTCACTCAATGGCTCATCCGCTCGGTGCGCTTTATGACACACCGCACGGCGTAGCAAACGCTATTCTTCTTCCGACCGTTATGGAGTATAACGCTCCGGCAACAGGCGACAAGTACCGCGACATTGCAAAGGCAATGGGCGTTGATGGTACAGAGGATATGAGCATCGAGGAGGCTCGCAAGGCGGCTATTGACGCAGTTAAGCAGCTTTCGCATGATGTAGGAATTCCGGCAGACCTCAAGGAAATCGTCAAGGAAGAGGATATCCCGTTCCTTGCTCAGTCGGCTTATGATGACGCTTGCCGTCCCGGTAATCCGAAGGATACGAGCGTTGAGGAAATAACCGCTCTTTACAAAAAGCTTATTTGATTGTATAATTAAATAGAGGTAATCATCCGTCGGGCTTTACCCGGCGGATTTTTCGATATTGTCTTTGTCGGGAGGGTAACATATGGAAGCGCAAAAGAAAACCTTAACGGTGTTCACGCCGGCATATAACCGAGCCTATACGATTCACAAATGCTATGAGAGCCTGCGCCGTCAGAGCTTGAAGGATTTTGTGTGGCTCGTTGTTGACGACGGCTCGACCGACAACACCGCCGAGCTTATAAAAAAATGGCAGGCTGTGCCCGACAACGGCTTTGAGATTCGCTATGTTTACAAAGAAAATGGCGGAATGCACACGGCGCACAACACCGCTTATGAAAATATTGACACGGAGCTGAACACCTGCATAGATTCCGACGATTACATGACCGATGATGCGGTCGAAAAAATCGTGAATTGCTGGAAAAAATACGGCAGTGAGAAATATGCCGGGATTCTGGCTCTTGACATTTTTGACAACGGCAAGGTTATCGGCAAGGAGCTTGAAACCGACCGATTTGACACGACATTTTATTCGTATTATCAGCGGGGCGGCAGAGGAGACAAAAAGATAATTTACCGAACCGATATCATGAAAAGCTTTCCGCCTTACCCAACCTTTCCGGGCGAAAAATATGTTCCGCTTTCGTATAAATACACGCTTGCCGACCTTGAATATACGCTGATAATCATGAACGAGCCGGTTTGCGTTGTCGAATACATGGCGGACGGATCAAGCACGAATATGTACCGCCAATATCTCAAAAATCCGCAGGGCTTCGCTTTCTTGAGAAAATTCGACATGACCGCTTTTCCTCAGCCCAAGGATGTTGTGAGAAACTGTATCCACTATGTTTCAAGCTCGATTCTGATGAAAAACAGGCACTTTGTTTCCGAGTCGCCCAAGAAGCTTTTGACCGTGCTTGCAATTCCGTTCGGTGCAGCACTGACCGTCTTTATCAAATATAAATCCAAGGATTACATGAAGGTAGAGGGATTTAAGGCAACACCGCACAATTAACTGTTGACAATTTTTATATTTGTTATATAATAGCACTGTTCAGAGTAGACAGATGAGCGTTAAGTGCCGAAGGAACGGGGAGTTGTCCATCGGACGAAAAGATTTCTTGCGGTTCTTCTGTCGCATCCCGCTGAGTAATAATGCGACTTTAGGCCTCCTTATTATTCAAAACGGGTAATAAGGAGGTTTTGCTTTTATGAACACAAAAAAGAAAAATTTTACAAAGCAAATTTGCGTTCTCGCTCTGCTGACTGCGGCAGGCGTGGTGCTCGGCAGACTTGTTCCGGTGGTCAACCTCTGGAATACGAAGATTGAGTTCGCTTTTGTCGCCGTCATGCTCGCCGCCTGCATTTCCGGTCCTGTCGGCGGAGCTGTCGTCGGTGCGCTCGTCGATTTTATCGGAGCGATACTCATGCCGACCGGCGCATATTTTCCGGGATTTACCGCCACTGCGGCGATAACCGGGCTTGTTTTCGGACTGCTGCTTTACAAAAAATGCAATTTTCCGAGAATAGTTCTCGCCGTTATTTCAACTCAACTGGTTTGCGGCTTTTTTCTCAACACGCTGTTTATTTCGTTGCTTTACACAAAGGCTTTCACCGCCCTGCTCGCAACAAGGGCGATACAGCTTGTCGTCATGAGCGTCGTTGAGATAATTTTTGCCGAGCTTGCGCTCGACCGTGCAAAATTGGTGCAAAAGGTTAAGCTTGCTTAATCGGTCGGCGTTTCCTCCGTTTCAAACGGAACTCGCTTTCCGATATTTTCAAATGCGCTGTATTCGCCGGTTACCGCTCCGTTTTTTATCTCAACCTTTTGCGAAATGATCTGTGCATGAAGCGTTTCATTGTAGCTTTTCAGCGCATAATCGTTGAGTGCTGAAAGCTCGGAAAAGCTTCTGCCCGCCGTTTGATTTTCCTCCTCAAAATCGGTATACTGCGTGTAAAAAATTCCGAACGGCATTTTGATTTTGTTGATATAAAGCCATGATTTGTGACGATAAACAATATCGGCACTGCGCTTTTTTGAAAGCGAAATTTCCTTGCCGAGAAAATACAGTGAATACACCCTTTGCGTTTTCGGCTTTAATTCAACAAAATCGGTTTCAATCGGAACGCTGACGCTTATTTTTGTTCGTGCGACAACATAGCCGTCGGCGTCGTTGAATACCGACATTCCGCTTTTTACATGGCTGATTCCGCTGACGAGCAGGCTGCCCTGCATAACCGTTTGACCGCTCTTGACGGCTGCCGAGCCTTTGTACGGCTCGATGATTTCAACCTGTCCGTCCTTTGATGCGACAAGGTTTGAAGTGCCGTAGTATTTTTCAAGGCTCGGTCTGTGCATAGCCTCTCTGACCTCAATCTCGGCAACCGAGCCGTCGATATTGATCGACGCCCACGAAAGCTCGCCGATGCTCAAAACGGCGTCGGAGTTGATGTCGCTTGCGTCAAATTTATTTTTCTTGACGCCGATTCTTAATCCTGCGTCGGAGAAAACCTCGGCGATTTTTTCACTGTCAACGGTTGTATTTCCGTTAATGTTAACTACCCAAATGCGGTCGGACATGATCGAAAGAATCAAGAGCACTGCGAAAAAGCCGACAAAAAGTCCTGTGTGGCTTTCATATTTTCTGATTACAAACGGAAGCCCGACCTTTTTCCTTATCCGCACCCTCATGCCGCTTGAACGGGCGGCTTTTTTTATTTTTCTGTAGCCGTCAATCGTTGTGCACGCCGTCAGTCCGTAGGATTTCCTTTTTATTCCCCAAAGCTGAATTCCGAGGGCGGTGCAAATGTTGATAAATCTTTCGGCAAAACCGCCGTCGGCAGTAAAATAAACACAGCCGAAAATCAAATGAAAAAGACTGAAAATCATAGTGAACCCTCAATCGACAAATTCCAGCGAAATGATTTTACCCTCAATCATTGCCTGCTCAAGCGAGAGCGACTTGATCGTTAAATCATATCCCGTGAATTTTACGCTGCTTTTTCCGAGATTCAGCTTGATGATTGTGTCGTCATATTCCATGACGCTTTTGCAGCCGTCCACCATTGCACAGCAGCTTGAAACCAGCTCAATGTGGCTGCAATTGCGAAAAATATCCTCGGGCAGCTCCAGCTTTTCACAAATTCTGTGCGCAAGCGGAGTGCTGTATTGCTTTCGTTCTCTCGGAGTCATCCTGTATCACCCTATCATAATAAAGTTTTCGTCTCATATATATTTACGGGTGATTTTCTTGAATAATTACAAAAAAATTATTTTTTTGTCGGCTGCCTCGGTCGGTTTTATCATACTTTTTTTCTCCGCTCCATCCTCAATGGGCGAGGGCGTGCGAAACGGACTTTTTCTTTGCGGCGAAACGGTTATTCCGTCGCTTTTTCCCTTTATGATTTTTTCGGATTTTATTGTGCGCTCGGAGCTTGGCTATGCCGTCGGCAAATTTCTTTCTCCGCTGACGGAGAAATTGTTCAGGCTTCCCGGCTGCTCGGCGTGCGCAATAATAATGAGCCTTGTCGGCGGCTTTCCCGTTGGGGCAAGAATGATATCGCAGCTGTATGAGGACGGTCGTCTTTCTGCGACGCAAGCCAAAAGGATGCTGTGGTTCTGCGTTAATTCGGGTCCTGCCTTTGTCATCGGCGCAGTCGGAGCGGGAATACTTTCAAGCAAAAAATGTGGTATAATTTTATTCGCTTCCCAGACCTTAGCGGCACTTTCGGTCGGATTTTTCTCAAGATTTTTTTCAAAGAAAAACGACGGAAAAAGTGAGATAAAAAATTATAAAATCAATGCGTCTGTGCTGACGGTTTCAGTTTCGTATGCAACGGACGCAATGCTGAACATCTGCGCATGGATTCTGCTCTTTTCGGCTTTCAATCCTTTCTTGACAAAGCTTGCTGAAAAAAGCTCCGTGTTCAATACCGTTGCTATTATGTCGGAGGTAACGAGCGGCTGCTCATTTGCTGCCGAGCGTTTGCCTGTTTATCTCATCGCCCCAGTCTTATGCTGGTCGGGCTTTGCCGTTCATATGCAGCTTTTGCCTTACATCAAAAAAATCGGCATGAGCTTACCGGAATTTTGGCTTTCAAGAGCGGTCAACTGCCTTGCCGTGCTGCCGATATCGTTTTTGCTTTTCAGGATTTTTCCGTGCGAGGCTCAGGCTTTTTCGAGCCTTTCCGATGTGGTCGTGAAGCCCTATTCCGTTTCCGTGCCCGCTTCGGTCGCCATGCTTATTCTCGGTGCTTTTACCATAATCGACATTAACCTTGAAACCGACAGAAAAATGTGATAAAATATTTAAGGCAACACCGCACAAATTGAGGCGCACGCCTTGCTTGAATCTGTTTCCGTCATGTTGCACAAAAATTCCTTGA
>CAVFTC010000092.1:0-6608 GCA_963625295.1 Bacteroides faecis | reverse complement strand
TTTGTCCGTAGGGCATGATGCCCACATCATGCCGCCGATGTAGATGTTGTTAGCGGAAAAGGCAGCGTTTGTATTTACTGCGTTGTCAATGTAAAATCTTTATCCCCTCCGTCGCTCATGCGACACCTCCCCTTGAATCATTCAAGGGGAGGCAGAATAGATGTTAGACGGTAGATGCTGGATTTTAGATGATTATTTTTTCAGAAAATCAATTCCGAATATGCGGTGGAGGGGTTTGGTGATTTTGGATTTCAGGCGCTGGGATTGCGTCATCCAGCTGCCGGAATACCAGTGAATCGAAACCGTATTTTCGGTCAGGCTCATGATTCCGGTGTTGCTTCCGTAGGGGTTCATGTAGTCGCTCGGCAGTATCAGCGCACCGGCAACAGTCTGCATTTTTCCGTCGAGCTTTAGTCCGTGGCGAAGCAAAGCATCCGTATTGAGCCGGGGGCAGGTGACCGTTCCGCTTTTTCCGTCAAGGTACGGCTCGTATTCCTTGACCATTGCCCGGATCGCCTCCCCGTGAGCGACAGAGCCGAAGCCCTCGCCGGTGTTGACATAATCTGGGTTTTCAAGCCCGAAAAACGCCTCGTTTTCAAGGAGAAAATCAATATTTTTTATCAGCTCAACATCGGTGTCAAAATAAATTCCGCCGTTTTTCTCAATTATTTCAAGACGGGCATAATCGCTGAGGAATGCGTATTTTTTTTCTTCGGCGCACATTTTGGTATAGCCCGTTGCATTGACATCGTAGTTGCTTTCATTCCATTCGACGATTTCGTAATCGGGGCAGAATTTTTTCCAGCTTGCCATACATTTCTTAACGGATTTCGGTTTTTCTCCGCCACCAAACCAGCAATAGTTGATTTTTTTCGGAATCATTCGTTTACCTCCGCATAAACAGCCTGATAGTTAAAAAGTCCCGTTCCGGAGAACAGGACCATTTTTGGTGAGGATGAATGGATTTGAACCATCGACCCCTTGCATGTCAAGCAAGTACTCTAACCAACTGAGCTACACCCTCAAAGCAAAGATATTCTATCATACTTTTTTACTTTTGTAAAGCCTTTTGCGAAAACTTCTGAAATCATTTTTAACGGGGCAGATATGCAAGTAATTGATAAGAAATAAATAGATACAACCGTAATCAATAAATGGCTTATTTATTATAGCAAATCGGTCGATAGTGGGAAAATGCAGCAAAAAAGAGTTGCAAAAAATAAAAAATTGTCAATTTTGAGCCAATTTGGCGTGATTTAATTCGATAAATGGGTTTACTATTTAATTTCGGTGTGATATAATATATCAGCATTAAAATGTTGTATTGTGGGCTTTCGGAATGTTAATATTTTAACAGACTGTTTCTGTTCCGTTTTGACCGTCCGCATACGGCTAAACTGTTGTAAAGGAGGAACAACTTAAATGCTCAAGAAAATCAGTAAAATCCCGTTCAAGGGAACACCTGAGCAGGAGGCGCAGCTTAAAGCGGTAATTGAGGAGTGCAAAGACAACAAGAGCCTGCTTATGCATGTTATGCAGCAGGCACAGGCCATATACGGATACCTTCCGTTTGAAGTGCAGACCATGATTGCCGACGGTATGAATGTACCGCTCGAAAAGGTTTACGGAGTATCCACTTTCTACGCTCAGTTCGCTCTTTCCCCTAAGGGAGAGTACAACATCTCTGTTTGTCTCGGTACGGCTTGCTATGTTAAAGGTTCGCAGGAGCTTCTTGACAAGATCAGCGAGGAGCTTGGAATCGGCGCAGGCGAATGCTCAGACGACGGAGTTTTTTCTGTCGAAGCCTGCCGCTGCATCGGTGCATGCGGACTTGCTCCCGTGCTTACCGTTAATGATGAGGTATACGGTAAGCTCACGGCTGATGATGTGCCCGGCATTCTCGCTAAATACAGAGCATAATTACGGAGAAGGGTCATGCGTGAGTTATCATTGAATGTTCTCGACATTGCGCAGAATTCTATTTCTGCCGGCGCTTCGCTTATTGAGATCGAAATTGTCGGGGACACGAAAAAAAATGAGCTGCTTATCGGAATTTATGACAACGGCAAGGGAATGACTCCCGAGCAGGTTAAAAATGTTCAAGATCCGTTCTTTACGACCAGAACCACAAGAAAGGTCGGCATGGGAATCCCTCTTTTTAAGCTGGCTGCCGAGCAGACGGGCGGAAGCCTCTGCATCGAATCCGAGGTCGGCGTCGGGACAAGGGTCAAGGCGCTTTTTAAGACCGACAGCATTGATTTTACGCCACTCGGCGACATTGATTCCACCGTTGTTATGCTCATCACCATGAACACAGACCGTAATTTTATCTATCGACTAAAGGTTGATGAAAAAGAATTCACTCTTTCCACCTCCGAGCTTAAAGGAATACTCGGCGATGTGCCGCTCAGCGAGCCGTCGGTAACGCAGTGGATAAAAGAGTACCTGCATGAACAATCACAAACTATCCGTGGAGGTGTACTGTAAATGAAATCACTTGAAGAATTGCTTGCTATCCGTGACAAGGCTAAGGCGGCAATGACAGACCGTGAGGGCACAGGCGACGGAATCCGTGTCGTAGTCGGCATGGCAACCTGCGGAATCGCAGCAGGCGCCCGTCCTGTTCTCAACGCTTTTGTTGATGAGGTCGCAAAAAGAAATCTTAAAAATGTTACGGTCGCTCAGACAGGCTGCATAGGTATGTGCCAGTATGAGCCGATCGTTGAGGTTTTTGAACCGGGCAAGGATAAGGTAACTTATGTTCAGGTAAGCCCCGAAAAGGTTGCCGAAATCGTTGCTTCCCATATTGTAAACGGCAATCCGGTTATTGAATACACCGTTGGCGCTGTTGTTAAAGATTAAGGAGGAAAAACAATGTATCGTTCACACGTTCTTGTCTGCGGCGGTACCGGATGTACTTCCTCGCACAGTGCCGAGATCATTGAAAAGCTTGAGCAGGAGCTTAAAGCCAAGGATCTCGAAAACGAGGTTAAAGTAATCAAAACCGGCTGCTTCGGACTTTGCGCATTAGGTCCGGTCATGATCGTATATCCCGAGGGCTGCTTCTACAGCGAGGTCAAGGTTGAGGATGTTCCGGAAATCGTCGAGGAGCACCTTCTCAAGGGTCGTATGGTTAAAAGGCTTCTCTATGAAGAGACAGTTCATAAGGAGGATATCAAGCCGCTCAAGGAAACGAATTTCTACAAGAAGCAGCACAGAGTTGCGCTTCGTAACTGCGGCGTTATCGATCCCGAGAACATCGAAGAATATATCGCTATGGACGGCTATCAGGCTCTTGCTAAGTGCTTGACCGAGCTTACTCCGGACGAGGTTATCCAGATTGTTAAGGATTCCGGCCTCAGAGGCAGAGGCGGCGGCGGATTCCCCACCGGTCTTAAATGGAGCTTTACCGCAAAGAACTCGGCTGACCAGAAGTATGTTGTATGTAACGCCGACGAGGGTGACCCGGGCGCATTCATGGATCGTTCCGTTCTTGAGGGCGACCCCCACTGTATCGTTGAGGCTATGACTATCTGCGGTTACGCAACGGGCGCAACCGAGGGCTATGTCTATGTCCGTGCCGAATATCCGATTGCTGTTCACCGCCTTGATGTTGCGATCAAGGAAGCTCGTGAAGCGGGACTTCTCGGCAAAAATATATTCAATTCCGGCTTCGATTTTGATCTTCATATCCGTCTTGGCGCAGGCGCATTCGTTTGCGGTGAGGAAACGGCTCTTATGACCTCTATCGAGGGCAACCGAGGCGAGCCTCGTCCCCGTCCGCCGTATCCGGCAGTCAAGGGTCTTTTCGGCAAGCCGACAACAGAAAACAATGTAGAAACATTCGCAAACATTCCGCAGATCATTCTCCACGGCGCAGAGTTCTTTAACTCAATGGGTACAGAGAAGTCAACGGGTACAAAGGTATTCGCACTCGGCGGAAAGATAAACAACACCGGTCTTGTCGAGATTCCGATGGGAACTACGCTTCGTGAAATCATCGAGGATATCGGCGGCGGAATCCCGAACGGCAAGAAATTTAAGGCGGCTCAGACGGGCGGCCCGTCCGGCGGTTGCATTCCTGCCTCCCTTATGGATACTCCGATCGACTATGACAATCTTACCGCAATCGGCTGCATGATGGGCTCCGGCGGACTTATCGTTATGGACGAGGACAACTGTATGGTTGATATTGCCAAGTTCTTCCTTGACTTCACCGTTGACGAAAGCTGCGGTAAATGTACTCCGTGCCGTATCGGTACAAAGAGAATGAGAGAGCTTCTTGAGAAGATTACCGACGGTAAGGCTACTCTTGAGGATCTTGACGAGCTTGAAACCCTCGCTCATTATATTAAGGACAATTCGCTTTGCGGCCTTGGTCAGACGGCTCCGAACCCTGTTCTCGCAACTCTTCGCTTCTTCAAGGACGAGTATATTGCTCATATTGTTGACAAGAAGTGCCCGGCAGGCGTTTGCAAAAAGCTTGTCGCATATTCGATCGTGGCCGATAAGTGTAAGGGCTGTACCGCTTGCGCAAGAAAGTGCCCTGTCGGCGCAATTTCGGGTGCAATCAAAACTGCGCATACCATTGACACAAGCAAGTGTGTAAAGTGCGGCGTATGTATGGATACCTGCCGCTTCGGTGCAATTATTAAGAAATAAGGAGGATGTCGGAAATGGAAATGGTTAATATCAAAATCAATGGCATGCCTCTGAGTGTGCCGAGCGGAATTACGATTCTTGAGGCCGCACGCTATGCGGGAATCGAGATCCCGACGCTTTGCTATCTTAAAAAAATAAATCAGATCGGTGCATGCCGCATCTGTATGGTTGAGGTCAAGGGCGCAAGAAGCCTTGTTGCCTCTTGCGTGTTCCCCGTAAACGAGGGAATGGAGATCCTCACAAATTCCGACAGAGTTCGCAATTCGAGAAGAACGACTCTTGAGCTTATTCTTTCAACTCATGACCGCAAGTGCCTTTCCTGCGTGAGAAGCACAAGCTGTGAGCTTCAGAAGCTCTGTAAGGAATACGGCGTTGAAAACGAGGGCAAGTTTGACGGCGTTACACCCGACTATGCCTACGACGATTCAATGCCGCACATGATTCGTGACAACAGCAAGTGCATTCTTTGCCGCCGCTGCGTTGCAGCCTGTGACGAACAGGCAATTTCCGTTATCGGAGCAAACGCCCGTGGCTTTGACACATGCATAACCTCTCCGTTTGAGAGAAATATCAAGGAATTTTCGTGCATTGCCTGCGGTCAGTGTATCGTAAATTGTCCGACCGGCGCACTTCGTGAGAAGGACGATACGCCGAAGGTGCTTGAGGCTATCAACGACCCCGAAAAGTTTGTTGTTATTCAGACCGCTCCGGCAGTCAGAGCCGCTCTCGGTGAGGAGTTTGGCCTGCCGATCGGAACTGATGTTGAGGGCAAGATGGTTGCCGCTCTCCGCCGCCTTGGCTTCGACAAGGTGTTCGACACCGATTTCTCCGCCGACCTTACAATTATGGAAGAGTCGAACGAGCTTATCGAGAGAATCACGAACGGCGGCGCACTTCCGCTGATCACCTCGTGCTCACCGGGCTGGGTCAAGTATTGCGAGCATTATTATCCCGAGCAGCTTGACCACCTTTCAACCTGCAAATCTCCGCAGCAGATGTTCGGCGCAACGCTCAAAACATGGTATGCCGAGAAGATGGACATTGATCCGGCAAGTATTGTCAGCGTCAGCGTAATGCCCTGCACGGCGAAAAAGTTCGAGGTTGGCAGAGACGATCAGAGCGCATCAGGCTATGCCGATGTTGATATCTCTATCACGACCCGTGAGCTTGCAAGAATGATCAAGAGCGCAGGTATCAGCTTCAATTCGCTTCCCGACGAAACATACGACAGCCCTCTCGGCGAGGGTTCGGGCGCAGCCGTTATCTTCGGCGCAACCGGCGGCGTTATGGAGGCGGCTCTGCGTACTGCGGTTGAGAAGATTACCGGTCAGACTCTTGACAGTGTTGATTTCACTCAGGTCAGAGGCATGGAGGGCGTTAAGGAGGCCACCTACACTGTCGGCGATCTCAGCATCAAGGTAGCCGTTGCAAGCGGCACAAAGAACGCAAAGACGCTCATGGAGCAGATTAAAAACGGTACAAGCGAGTATCAGTTTATCGAAATCATGGGTTGCCCGGGCGGATGCATCAACGGCGGTGGACAGCCGATTGTTTCCGCAGCGGTTCGCAACTTTGAGGATTTCAGAAGTAAGCGTGCTTCCGTTCTTTACAATCTTGACAAGAACAACGAAAACCGTAAGTCACACGAGAATTCAGCCATCAAGCGTGTATATGACGAGTTCTTCGGCGAGCCGGGCAGCCACAAGGCGCATGAGGTTCTCCACACAACTTATGTCAAGCGCAGTCTTTACAACAACTGATTATAATAAAAATGCAGCAGAGATGAGCGATCACCTCTGCTGTTTTTTAGGGCAACACCGTACAAATCGAGTCGCACGCCTTGCTTGAATCTGTTTCCGTATGTTGCACCTATTTGTACGGGCGAGCATTGTGTCGTCCTCGTTGTTTTCTGCTGACTTTGGGTCGATGTGGGCATCGACCCCTAC
>CAVFTC010000091.1:5968-6715 GCA_963625295.1 Bacteroides faecis | reverse complement strand
AAAAGCGGCTGCGGCAAAACGACGCTGCTTCGTCAGCTCAAGCCTGCAATTGCGCCCAAGGGCGAGAGAAGCGGAAAAATTTATTTTAACGATACCGAGCTTGACAAAACAGATTTGCGGACGCAGTCGAAAAAAATCGGCTTTGTTATGCAAAACCCGGAGAGTCAAATTGTTACGGATAAGGTGTGGCACGAGCTTGCATTCGCTCTTGAAAATCTCGGAATGAAAACATCGGAAATTCGTCTGAGAGTTGCCGAGATGGCGTCGTACTTCGGAATTGACGATTGGTTCGACAAAAAAACTAACGAGCTTTCGGGAGGTCAAAAACAAATTTTAAATCTTGCCGCCGTCATGGCAATGCACCCCGATGTGCTGATTCTCGACGAGCCGACCTCACGGCTTGATCCGATTGCGGCGGATCGCTTCCTTGAAACGGTCAACAAAATTAACAAGGATCTCGGCGTTACCGTGATAATAACCGAGCACAGATTGGAGAATATTTTCTCCTTTGCCGACAGAATCATCGTCATGGACAGCGGAAAAATCGTTGCCGATGACGAGCCGAAAAAAATAGGAAAAAGTATAAACGAATTACCGGAGCTTGTTAAGCTGAGTCTGCCGGCTGCGATGAAAATTTTCGCCGCAACGGGAGAAAAAGGCGAGGCACCCGTCTGCGTTCGTGACGGAAGAAAATGGATAAAAAATCAAAATATTTTTTGCAAAAAAATTGAAAGAAATAAAGTAAAT
>CAVFTC010000091.1:0-5918 GCA_963625295.1 Bacteroides faecis | reverse complement strand
CTTTAAACCTGAAAATTCCGCAGGGCTGCGTGTTCGCTTTGCTCGGCGGAAACGGCGCAGGCAAGTCAACGCTTTTTAAAATTATTCTCGGAATTGAAAAGCCCTACAGCGGAAAAATAAAAATCAACGGCACGGTTGCTGCTATGCCGCAGGAGGTGCAAGCTCTTTTTGCCTCAAGGACGGTTGCGGAGGAGCTTCGTGAAATGTCAGCCGACGGCGAGCAAATAAAAAACGCCGCAAGACTTACGCAAATCGAAAGCTTGACGGAAAGTCATCCGTTCGACCTCAGTGGCGGAGAGCAGCAGCGTGTTGCCGTTGCAAAGCTTCTGCTCTGTGAGAGCGATATTTATTTTTTTGACGAGCCGACCAAGGGCATGGACGCAGAATTCAAAAAGATTTTTTCCGACATTTTGTCTGAACTGAGAGCGAAAAACAAAACGGTAATTATTATCTCACACGACATAGATTTTTGCGCTGAGAACGCCGAGCTTTGCGCAATGCTTTTTGACAAAAATATTTCCGCCGTTAACACGACCGATGAGTTTTTTGACGGCAACCGTTTTTACACAACGGCGGCAAACAAAATTTCAAAGGGATTTATTGACGGCGCAATTACCGAAAAGGATGTGATTGAATGCTTAAAAAAATAATCACACTTTTTGTCTTTCTTCTCGGAATTCCGGCGATAATTTTCGGCTGCTCCAAGCTGATAATTTCCAAGCAGTATTATGTTGCAAGCGCATTGATAATTGCACTTGCACTTGCTGCACTTTTTCTGAGTCTTGAAAAGAAAAAAATGCAGACACGGGAGCTTGTCGCAATTGCCTGCGTTGTCGCTCTTGCGGTTGTCGGGCGTGCAGCGTTGTTTATGTTCCCTCAGGTCAAGCTCACCTGTGCGATCGTAATTCTTGCGGCAATTTCCTTCGGACCTTATGTCGGATTTTTGTGCGGCTCGCTCTCAATGCTCGTTTCAAACATCTTTTTCGGTCAGGGTGCGCACACTCCGTTTCAGATGTTCGGCATGGGTCTTGTTGCGTTCCTGTGCGGATTGATTTTCTATAAAAAAAGCTACGACAGAAATCGTTGGGCGGTCGCAATTGTCGGCGGAATTTTATGCTTTGCCGTTTACGGATTTATTGTCGATTCAAGCTCGGCACTGTTCTTTTCAATTGCGCCGACATTCAAGACAATGCTTCCGGTTTATATTTCCGGCATGAGCTTCAATGCAATTCACGCCGTAACAACGCTTGTTGCGCTTTTTGTTGCAACGCCGTATATTCAGGATACATTCGACCGAATCGCAAAAAAATACGGACTTTTTTCCGAATGAAAGGACGGGCATTATGAAAAAATATATTTCTCTTTTACTTGCCTCGGTGCTGATTCTTTTGTCCGGCTGCGGTATGACCGTGACAAAGGTTGAAAACACAACAGCCGACGGGCAGAATGTTATAACCGATGAAAACACAACAACATCGACAACGGCTTCAACAACTGCTTATAGTACAACCGAGCCGAGCACAACAACCGGCAAAATTATTTCAACCACAAGATCCGCAACAACCAAATCGGGCGGAGCGGTTACGACAGCGCCGACAACCAAGTCCTCAAAGGACACAACGACGAAAAATCAAGGCAAGACTGTTACCTGCACGATTGAAATAGAGTGCAAAACGATTCTCAACAATCTCGGCAATCTTCGCCCCGAAAAGAAGGCTTTTCTGCCGAAGGACGGATATATTCTTAATGAAACGACCGTTTCCGTTGCCGAGGGCAGCACGGTTTTTGATGTGCTGAAGCTGGTTTGCAAGAATAACACCTGTCCCGAAAAATGCAGCTATTGCCGCCAATCGGGGATTCAGCTTGAATATGTTTACACCCCGGGCTATGACAGCGAATATATAAGAGGAATTCATCAGCTCTACGAAAAGGACTGCGGAACGCAATCGGGCTGGATGTATTCCGTCAACGGAGTTTTCCCGAACTACGGCGTGAATAAACACACCGTCAAGAACGGCGACGATATAAAATTCCGCTATACCTGCAATGGTCTGGGTGAGGATATCGGCGCAAGCTTTTAACCCCAAATTGTGCGGTGATTTTCCATAAAAATTTTGAGTGAGGTTAACATGGTTACATACAAAAAAATTACATTTGATGAGGCAAAAAAGATGATGGACGGCGGCGGATGCACAATGCTCGATGTGCGCACCGATGAGGAATTTTTCACCGGCCACGCCGAGGGAGCGGTCAATTTTGATGTTGACACAATCAATCCCGAAACAGCCGCAGAGCTTATTCCGAACAAGGACACGCCGATTATAGTCTATTGCAAAACAGGCGAGAGGGCTAAGCTTGCCGCCGAAGCCTTGTGCGAGCTTGGTTACACAAATATTTACGATGTTGGCAGTCTTGTCGAATGGCCTTACGGCTTGTCATTTGAATAGAAATCGAAAACGGAGCTTTCGTCATTGCGGCGAAGCTCCGTTTGAGATTTTATTTTTTGTGCGTTTAAAAATGCTTGCAAAGAAGGAAAGACCGTCTGCGGAAAGCAGGATCAAAATCGGAGTGAAAACAAGCAGGTATCTGCTGTTGCATTCCCAGATAAGCATAAAAAGAAATATTCCGAAAATCGCTATTCTGCCGGCAAGGAGCATTTGATTGCTCTCTGATTTTTTCTTTCTTACGCCTTCTATTGCCGAGAAAAGAACACCCAGCATCATAAAAATATAATATATCCGGCAGGGGATCGAACCGAACGAAAAGAGGTCGCCCTGATCGGTGAAAAGTCGGGATAAAATGTTGTTCGGATATAAAGGCCTGCGTCCGGCGTAGTCGCTTCCTGCCAAGGTGGGACTGTCGAAGGTGCGAATAACCTTATCGTGAAATGTATGCTTTAAAAAGCCTTTAGCTCCGTAATCCTTGACTCTCTTTTTCGACTCGTTTATTGTCGCTTCCTTCCTCTTGTCGTAGGTGTCGAAGCTTGCCGTGAAATCGACATCGTCCTGAGAAAATCCGCCGTAGCCGAGTCCCATCATGATCCAGTGCGTCGGAGGAAATTCGTTTTCTTCTGCCAGCTCCTCGGTTAAGCCAAATTTATTTTCATAGATCGGTTCGGTTACTTTTTTAACCACCAATACGGTTACGCTCAGAGCCGTAACGCTGACGAGGAAAAAGCAAATAAATTGCTTGAAATTGATTTTAGCGAAAAGCAAAGCGATAAAAATCGCAACAAAAACGATAAACGAGGTTATTTTTATAAAGTAAGAGAATGCGCCGACAATACCCAAAAGAACACAGTATAAAATCCGTGCCTTTCCGTTTTCGGATTTTTGCAGTTTCAAGTACAAAAGCATCATTATCGAAACCGATAAAATGCTCGGAATATCGGTATAAAAGAACTGGGAATAAAGATAAAGCGGTGAACAGAGCAGGGCGACAACGCCTGCGAAAAAAGCTTTCTTTGCCGAGAAAGCGAGCCTTGCCGAGCGATAAATAAATTCGACGGCAATTTGAATAACGATGACCGAAAGAGCCATGGTTATCCGCTTGAAAACAAGAATGTCTGCGTTGCCGATCAGATGCTTAATTGCCTTGAAAAGCCAAACCAAGCATAACAGCCAGAATTGATTGTTCGGGTATCTGGCATAATAATAAGCCCTGTCAAGCTTGCCGGTTTCCAAATAGCCGTATGCCGAGTTGATCAGCGTGCCCCAGTCCCAGCTGAGATCGACCTCAAGCGAAAAAGCCGCTGCCGCCATCAGCGCAAACGATATGCTCCGAATTATCAGCCATGTGTTTTCGTAATTGATTTTTTCAAGGGACTTGCTTTTTTTGATGCAAAAATATAAAATCAGTGCAAGACACGGGATTGTCAACCCCACGGAGATCATTGATTGAACCGCAGCTTGAGAAAAAGCCGCTCCGAAAATTATTATACCCACGGCAAGAAAGCAAATGTTAAAAATATTGAGCAATGTTTTTTTCATTAGCTTTTCTCCTCAAAAATTGATTTATTGACGATTATAGCACAAATTGTTCCCGACTGCAATATTTATTGCCGATAACGGCAAAAAGTCCCGACAGCTCATCAAAGTTGTCGGGTTAATGATAATTGATTGGTGGCGGCTTACCTCAAAAACGGCAGGCTCGGCAATCGGTTTTCTTCAATGATTGTTCTCAGCATTTCGGCGAAGCCTTCGGGATTTCGTATCTGATATTGCATATGATTATATCCTTCAAAAATCGGATAGTTGCCGTGGGGATAGGTTTTCATGACCTCGTCACGGTATTTGAAATGCTCCTCGGCGCTGCCGAATTCAAAATATATATGTCTTTGCAGCTCGTCGGACAACGGCGGAAAGGGCTTGTCCTCTAAGCTGTCCGCAAGCTGGCGGCGAAGATTGCCGTAGCTCAAGGCTTTGCCTGCCGCAATAAAATACGGCTTGATAGCTTCATCGTCGCACCAAAGTATTTTTTTGAGAGTTCTGCCGTTTGAAAGGTACAGGCTCTTTATGGCAAGGTAAAGTAACGGAGTCATGACACGCCGAGCGGATTTTCCTATTTGGGCGAACTGACCGCCGTCAAAGAAAACATTTTCTACCGGAAGCTTTGTCTGCGCAAGAAATGCCGTTGCGAGGTCTGCGCCGATGGAGGAGGCGACAACAAGCGCAAGACCCTTTACGCCGTGCTCTTGAAGAAAGGCTTCAACCTGTCGTATCTCGTCCGATTTGCAGATGTACTTTTGCCCGTCGCAGTAAACCGTCGAGGTCGGCATAATACAAAAATAATCGTCCTTCAGCCGCTGCGCGACCGGTTCGCTGCTGGCTCCTGTTACCCCCATGGCATGAAAAAACAGTACGGCGGGCTTTGTTTTGTCTCCCAATGTTTTGAACAGCATAAATTTCCACCTCACAACTAAGGTAATACCCTAAACATCCATTTAATTAGCATACGCTAACCGCAAGGTATTGAAAAGCCGCCATACGGCAGCACTTTTTGGTGACTGCAGATTAAATTGCAGAACCATTATCAGCTTAAGGATATACTCTTTTTTGAAAAAAGTCAAGACAATACCGCACAAATTGCGTTGTCGTCTCATAGTTTTGTTTTATTTTTCTCTATTTTTGCAATGCTGTCATTGCGCACAAGCTCACGCAGATTTTTCATGTATTCCGAAAAATCCGTCTTATCGTTCCCGTAGGTCATTTGCAGGTCGTATTCAAGAGGAAGCCATGTTGAAATGTCGCTTTCGTTGTGCTGAATCAAGGCTTCAAGGCTGTCCATGGCCTTGTATATCTTCGCTTCAAGCGTCTTTCTTTCAGCCATTTCCTTGTAAAGAGCCGCCATCTCCGTGCGGAACGGTTCGGGCAGCGTTTTAACCCAATTGTACAAAAGATGTTCTTCCGTTTTCTCGTTCTCCTCGGTTTTTTCAAAGGTCGGTATATCGCCCGTGAAGGCTTCACCGAGGTCGTGGATTAGGCACATTTTGAAGATTTTTTCAAGGTCAGCCTCCGGGAATTCGTCACTGACGAAATATGCCATAAGAGTCATTCGCCAGGAATGCTCTGCAACGCTTTCCCTCCGTCCGCCGGAGGTGTAGCAATGCCTTGCCGCATCCTTGAGCCGTTCGGCAACGGCAAGCGTTTCAATCAGCCTTCTCTGTTCCATGCTCCGACACCTCTTTTCAGAACAATACCGTAGCCTTATTATATCACATTGCCGCAAAAAAACAAACTTTTTTTCATAAGATTTTTGACCGTGTGTACAGTGCAAATAAAACAGCAGCTTATTGAAAAAAATAAAACTTTATATTATAATATTTAAGGCGATACCGCACAATTAAGGCGTGCGGATTGTGCAGTAAGATTTTTCGTCAGGTTGTACAAAAATTTTGCAGGCTTGCTGTCGCAAGTCAA
>CAVFTC010000090.1:0-6815 GCA_963625295.1 Bacteroides faecis | reverse complement strand
CCACACGCACCTTTTTTGAGTCGATTTCTCCCTTGGAAAGAAGGACCACCGTCTCGACATGGGAGGTATGGGGGAACATATCCACGGGCTGGATTTTTTTGACCTTATAGCCGTTGCGGGTGAGGAAGGCTATGTCCCTTGCCTGCGTTTCGGGATTGCATGAGATATAGACGATTTTCTTCGGGCTGAGGGTCACGACCGAGGAAAGGAACGCCTTGTCGCTGCCAGCTCTGGGAGGATCCATAAAAACGACATCCGCTTTTTCGCCACCTGCGGCCATGTTGACCATGAATTCACCTGCGTCGTCGCAATGGAAGCGAATATTCTTCACCGAATTGAGCTTTGCATTGGCAATCGCATCGTGAACTGCGTCACGGTTAAGCTCAACGCCGATGACCTGTTTTGCGTTTTTTGCTGCAACGATTCCGATTGTGCCGATGCCGCAGTAAGCGTCGATAACCGTTTCGCTGCCTGTAAGCTCTGCAAGCTCCATCGCCCTGTTGTAGAGCTTTTCGGTCTGCACTGGATTTATCTGATAGAATGACTTCGGCGATATTTCAAAAACGCAGCCGCAGAGAGTGTCCCGTATGCTTCCCTTGCCGTAAAGCACCTTTTCGGTTTCGCCGAGAACCATGCTCGTATCGGAATTATTTATATTTTGAACAATCGTCGTTATTTCAGGGTGCAGCCTGAGCAGCTCCTTGATAAAAGCGTTTTTGCCCGGAAAAACAACCGTTCCGGTGACAAGCACAACCATAATTTCACCGCTTTTGAAGCCTCTTTTGACGAGAACATGGCGTAAAAAACCCGTCCCTCTGTCCTCATTGTAGGCTGTCATGCGGAATTTTGGCATCATCGAGCGAATCGTGACGATGATTTCGTCGGCTTTTCTGTCCTCGATTCGGCAGCGGTCGATACAAACTATCCTGTGCGATTTTGACTGATAAACGCCGGAGACGATTTTGCCACCCCTCGTTGAGCCGAAAGCAGCCTGAACCTTGTTCCGGTAATGGTACGGGTGCTCCATACCTATTATCTTGCCGACATGGCAGTATCTGCCGAGGAGCTTGACAACCTTTGCCTCCTTGAAGCCGAGCTGGCGTTCGTATGTCATATTCTGAAGCTGACAGCCGCCGCATTTTCCCGCAACGGGACAAAAATCTAATTTCTGTTCTTTTTTGGACTTTTTATCGTTCATTTTGAGATTCCTTATCAATTATTTTGCAAACGCCTACCGCCGCAGTGCCGAGCAGAGCTATCACAACCCAGCTTATTATCGTGCCGTTCCAGCCAAAGCTGTCCGAAAGCAGAGCAAAGCCGTAAGCCGAAGCCGCAGAGCCGACATAGGTCATAAAATTCAGCGTGCCCGAGAGCTCGGAAACATTTTCGTTGCTGCCGTAAATTCCGGGAATGAAGCTGATAAGCACAAGATTCACACCGTACATACAGCCGACGATAAGAGCGCACATGGCTGCGGTCAAAATGACCGAACGGCTGCCGAAGACAGCAAGAACCGTTGCCGCAGCTGCACCGACGGCGAATATCATCAGTCCGCATTTAAAAGGCTGTCTCCCCGTCCTGTTATAAAGCTTGGAACAAATTTGCAGGCTGATGTATGAAAAAATCGGGATAACCGTACTCGTGAGAATGGATTTTTCACTGCTCAGTCCAAACGACTCATAAATATAGGTTGGCAGCCATGTAGTTACGCCGTCGCGGAGGATTCCTTGGAAGAATATCGCCGCAAGGGTAAAAACGAGCAGCACAAGCGGCATAGCCGGGCTGTGGATTTTCTTTTTTCTGCCCGACGATTTTTTCAACACATATTTAATGTCCGCCGTGCGTTCAATTTTCGTCAGCACGGTGAACCATGTTATCGCCATAACAGCACCGCAAAGCGCAGTGATGAAGAACACTCCTCTCCAGCTCCACACGGAGATAACGGCAGGCGAAAGGAGATAGATGAGAATCGTCGCAACGGTGCTGCCGAGGTTGGTCTGAACGCAGCCCTTGTTGAAATCGTCCTCATTCATTGCGGTTTTCATTATCTTAAGCATCGGCGGCCACATAAGCGACTGCGCCAGTCCGTTTATTCCCCAGACGAAGCACATCAATGCTGCTCCGCTGACGAATGGGATCAGCAGATTCATTGCCGCAGTTATGCAGAAGCCGAGAGTCATCAGCCGTTTGGGGTCAAAACGGTCGCCGAGCTTTCCGCTGACGAGCTGACCCACGCCGTAGGTGATGAAGCCGACGGTGGTAACTGCGCCCGCAGCCGCCTTTTCGATGCTGCCGTCGGAGATTATTGCAGCAATCACGGCGGCGAAATTTATCCTTGTGAGGTAGCTGACAAAATACGCCAGAGTGCAAAGCTTTATGAGATTTTTTGAATTTTTGCCGTCAAGCTTGTTCATTATTCGACTTCCTTCGGCTTCTTCATTGTCAGTGAGATTCTTTTCTTTTCAAGATTAACATCGAGCACCCAAACCGTAACGATCTGTCCGACCTTGAGCACCTCCGAGGGATGCTTTATATAACGGTTTGTTATCTGCGAAACATGAACCAGTCCGTCCTGATGAACGCCGATATCTATGAATGCGCCGAAGTCGATAACATTTCTAACCGTACCCTTAAGCTCCATGCCGGGCTTGAGATCCTTCATGTCCATAACATCGGTGCGAAGCATCGGCGGCGGAAGCTCGTCACGAGGGTCACGGCCGGGACGCATAAGCTCCTTGACGATGTCCTGCATCGTCGGAACGCCCACTCCTATCTTTTCGGCAAGCTTTGCCTCGCCGAAAGCTGCAATTTTTTTGTCAAGATCGCCTATTTTGCTCTTTGCGGCGTCATTGACCGTGTAACCGCATATCTCAAGCAGAGCCTTTGCGGCAGTATAGCTTTCAGGGTGAACGCCCGTGTTATCAAGCAGATTTTTGCTCTCCGGCACACGCATAAAGCCTGCGCACTGCTCAAAAGCCTTTGCGCCGAGCTTGGGGACTTTTTTAAGCTGAGAGCGTGAGGTAAACTCTCCGTTTTCCTCACGGTAAGCGACGATATTTTTAGCAACTGTAGAGTTGATGCCCGAAACCCTTGTTAAAAGCGACGGAGAAGCGGTGTTCAAATCAACGCCGACGCTGTTAACCGCATCCTCGACAACGCCGTTGAGTGCGCTGTCAAGCTCCTTCTTCGGCATATCGTGCTGATACTGACCCACACCGATAGCCTTCGGGTCGATTTTGACCAGCTCGGCAAGAGGATCCTGCAAACGGCGGGCGATGGAAACCGCACTTCTGAGCGAAACATCGTACTGAGGAAATTCCTCGGCGGCAAGCTTTGAAGCGGAATAGACCGACGCTCCGGCTTCGCTGACGACCATGTATGCCGTGTCCGTGTCAAGCTCCCTGAGAAGCTCGGCGGTAAAAATCTCAGTCTCCTTAGATGCCGTTCCGTTACCGATGGCGATAATTTGAACGCCGTATTTTTTTATGAAATTCTTAATAAGCGTCTTGGCCTGCGCCTGCTGAGCGGCGGAATGGGTGATGTAGGCAACGCCGGTGTCGAGCACACGACCCGTTGCGTCAACGACCGCAACCTTGCAGCCGGTTCTGTAGCCCGGGTCAAGTCCGAGCGCAACCTTACCCTTGACGGGCGGCTGGAGCAGAAGCTCCTTTAAATTCAGCGAGAAGTTTCTGATTGCGGAAGCGTCGGCTCTTTCCGTCAATGCGGAGCGTATCTCACGCTCGACCGACGGAAAAATCAGTCTGTCATATGCGTCAACGCCTGCGTCACGAACCGTGTCGGTGCAGGGCGAGCCGTTGCCGCCGAGCGTTTCGGAGGCGATAACATTCAACGCCTTGACCCTGTCAAGCTCAAGGCCGACCTTGAGGAAGCCCTCGTTCTCGCCTCGGTTTATCGCAAGAATTCTGTGGTCTGCAATCTTGCTGACAGGCTCTGAAAAATCGTAGTATTGCTCGTAAACGCTCTTTGCTTCTGCATCGCTTGCCTTGACATTTACAACACCGACAACATTGAGCAAGTTTTTCAGCCTGCGGCGAATATCCGCCATGTCGGAAATATCCTCGGCAATGATATCCATTGCGCCCTGGAGAGCGTCCTCGGCCGTATTGACCTCTTTTTCCTCGTTTATGTAGTCCTTGGCAAGCTCAAATGCTGACGGGCTGTTCGCCGTCTGAAGATAAATCGCCTGAGCGAGCGGTTCAAGCCCCTTCTCCCTTGCGACCGAAGCTCTCGTCTTTCTCTTGGGCTTGAACGGACGGTAGATGTCCTCCAACTCGGCAAGAGTTGCCGCCTTGTCAAGTGCGGCGGATATTTCGTCCGTCAGCTTTTCCTGACCCTCTATCGAGGAACGGATCTCCTCACGGCGCTTGTCGAGATTGCGAAGGTATTCGAGCCTTTCCGAGATCGCACGCAGGGTCTGATCGTCGAGCGTGCCGTGAGCCTCCTTCCTGTATCGTGCGATGAACGGGATCGTGTTGCCGTCGTCAATTAGAGAAACAACATTTTCGATCTGCCATTTTTTAAGATTGAATTCGGTTGTAAGTGCAAGAATAATATCCATGGTTTACCTCGTTTTAATTTGTCTTATATCTGTACCATCAAAATACAGCATAACATAGTTGCTGAGAATTCGGGAAGTGATTCTTTGACTGTATGCGGCTTCAAGCTCGCTGGGAAGAAGATTTGTGCTTATAATCGTCGGCTTGCCCTCAAGCTCTCTCGAATTTACGATGTTGTAAAGTGCGGAAACCGTGAACTGAGTTGTGAATTCCGCTCCGAGATCGTCAATTATCAAAAGATCGCAATCGAGTATATTTTCCTCGGTGTTGCCGTCGGAACGCCCGAATTTTTCTTTTTCAAGCTTATTGAAAAGGTTCTGCGCCGAGGAATATATCACTCCGTAGCCCTCCTCGACGACCTTGCCGGCAATGGCAAGCGAGAGGTGGGTTTTGCCGAGTCCCGTATGGCCGTAGAGCAGAAGGCTTGAGGATTTTTTGCTGAAATCTGCAGCGTAGGTTTTGCAGTAATTCAACACGCTTTCCATTCTCTGCCTCGGGCTTGTGCCTGCACCGTCGGGATAATAGTCAAGCTTGAAGTTGTCAAACCGGCAGTCGTTAACGGGCAGCTTTGAGCAAAGCTTTTCGTATTCAATCGACTTTAAAAGCTCCTTGAAGCAATCGCACATAATTCCGTTGACAAAGCCCTTGTCCTCGCACTTTTTGCATGTATAGCGCACATCAAGCCAATCTATGGGAAAGCCTCCGTTTTTGAGGAGCAGCCTGCGCTGCGCCTGGGCGGAGAGGTTGATTTCCGAAAGATTTTTTATGTATTCCTTTGCGTCCGCCGCACCCATGCCGATGGCTTTGATGGTCGCCAGACCCGCCGAGGACATTCTTTCCTCGACCTCAAGAATTTCGGGAACGGCTTCAACGGCAATTCTGTGGTGCTCCTCACGCTCGGCAAGCGCGCGGCTTCTTCTTAGAGACAGCTCCTGCTCGGCTTTTTTATATGTTTCCTTGCTGTATGCCATGTTCAGCTTCCTTTCTTGTACACCGGCAGCGCTTCGCCTCGCTTGATAAATTCATTGATATCATATGATGCGTTCGTCTTTGCGGCAGGCGCTTTTTTTCTGCGGTATTCTTCTTTTTCTTTTTCGATATCGTCGGGGGTTTTGATTCCCTTTGAATGCCAGTTGGCAAGTATTTTGTTCATGTAGGGAAAGCTTATTTTGCTTGAATGGTTGAGCATTTCCTCATATGCGAGATATATCATTTCGACATTGAATTTCATCTCGACCGACCATGTTCTGAGATATGCCGACTGCGACGAGGACGGACGGGGATTCTGAATTCCCGCCATCTCGGCAAAGTCCTTCCAAAGCTTGTTGCAGGAGTTGAGGATTTTTATCTGCTCATCCGCCTTTTCGATTGTGTCAATCTCCCTTTCTCCCCATGTTCTGCCGACCTTTGAAATATAGGAAAATCCGCTTTTGCCAACCGACCGGCAATAATCGACGAGCATATAAATGACCTCTATCGGCAGACCGTAATGGTCGTGCATCATCAAAAGAATGCTTCTGCTGTCATAGCCGAGGGTCTTACCGAGCATCTTCTCAATATCCGAAAACATTGCCGTAATTTCGGGATCCTCCTTGCACCTTGCCATTATCTGTTCGTTTGACGGCTTCGATGCGGAGATTTCTTCAAAATGCTTCTGCGGCTCTGCGGTCTTCGGTTCTTCGGCTGCGGCAGGAATCGGTACGGAGCTATCCGTTGAAACAATAACGCCCCAACCGGCAATAACGGTCAGCGCGTCCTCAACATCGCCTGTTCCATAACCTATTTCCTTCGATATTTTCGCAGCGTCGATCGGCTCGGATATGTGCCGACAAATCCAAAGCAGGGTTTTGAGCTGAGATGCGCTCGCAAATTTTATGTAGCTATCCACCACCTGAGTCGGCACGGCAAACATTGAGCCGAGAACAGCGGAATTAAAAATATATGACATTTATTAACATCCTTTAAGGCAATACCGCATAAATTACGACACCGCCCTGAATAATTACATTTACCATAACATTATACACTTTTACAGCGGAAATTTAAACAGTAAAATTATATTTTACACACCCTTTGTAAAAATACAACCGCTTGTGCCTCCCGTCTCCCCCAATCACAATTCGCTCGACAAAACCACTAAAATTTCACAAAAGATAGATTTTTACGATTTATCCATCTTCTAAAATCTATAGTGCCTCCCCTTGAAATACACAAGAGGAGGCATGTGGTTATGTGAGA
>CAVFTC010000089.1:0-7204 GCA_963625295.1 Bacteroides faecis | reverse complement strand
TTATTTTATCAGCATTTTGGGTGTTTGTCGACTCTACTTTTATTGTACTACTCCATATCATCGTAGGGCATGATGCCCACATCATGCCGCAAATGCAGATGATGTTAGCGAAAAAAGCAGGTTTTAATCTATCGCAGGTCTAAAATCCAGCATCTAAAATCTAACATCTATTTTGTAGGGTGCGATGCCCACATCGCACCGAGGTCAGCAAAAGCCTTGCCAGCCTCCCTTTTTTGAAAGGAGAGGTGTCGCATGAGCGACGGAGGGGATAAAGAACAACTTGATATGCTTTAAGGCGATACCGCACAATTTAGGTGTGCGGATTGCGCAGTAAGATTTTTCGTCAGGTTGTACAAAAATTTTGTAGGCTTGCTGACGCAAGTCAAGGAATTTTTGTGCAACATGACGGAAACAGATTCAAGCAAGGCGTGCGCCTCAATTTGTGCGGTATTGCCCTAACATCTATCGTGGGGCGAGCATTGCTCGTCCGGTAAAGTCAGCAGAAAACAACGAGGACGACCGATGGTCGCCCCACGATAGATGTTAGATTTTAGATTGTAGATGTTAGATGTGCGGGAAATAAAATTCTGCGTTGGAATTTACAGAGATGAAAAAGAAAAGTCTCGGTGCGATGTGGGCATCGCACCCTACCGCCTTGTTTCAATTAAGGCGATACCGCACAATTTAGGTGTGTGGATTGCGCAGTAAGATTTTTCGTCAGGTTGTACAAAAAATTTGCAGGCTTGCTGTCGCAAGTCAAGGAGTTTTTGTGCAACATGACGGAAAAATATTCAAGCAAGGCGTGCGCCTTAATTGTGAGGTGTTGCCTTAAAAGTTTACATTTCAATAATGGGATAAAGATGTTTTAATTTAAGGCAACACCGCACACCTCCGTTTTGCGGTGTTGTCCTTGTTGTGAAATAAAATGAGGGCGAGCAATGCTCACCCTCACAAGATTATTCTGATTGTGCATAAAGTTAATGGTGAAATCTGTTTAACTGCTGACCTCGGAGCGATTATGGACGGTAGATTTTAGATCTGCATTAAACATCTAAAATCTATCATCTATCTTGGTAAAGCGGGAAATTTGTGCAAAGGGACTGAACCTCAGAGAGGACTCTGTCCTTGTTACCGTCAAAGTCATTGACAATATCGCTTATCCAGCCTGCTATAAGCTCCATTTCGGCTTCCTTGAAGCCCCTTGTTGTAACGGCAGGCGTTCCGATTCTCAGACCGCTTGTAACGAACGGGCTTTGCGGATCGTTCGGGATCGTGTTCTTGTTCGCCGTGATGCGAACCTCATCGAGCCTGTGCTCAAGCTCCTTGCCGGTGATACCCTTGTTGCGAAGGTCAAGCAGCATGAGGTGGTTGTCCGTTCCGCCGGAAACGATATTTATTCCTTTTTTCATAAGCGAATCCGCAAGCACGGAAGCGTTCCTGACAACCTGCTTCTGATAGTCCTTGAACTCATCGGTCAACGCTTCGCCGAGTGCAACCGCCTTTGCGGCGATAATGTGCATGAGCGGGCCGCCCTGAGTGCCGGGGAAAACAGCCTTGTCTATCTGCTTTGCAAGCTCTTCCTTGCAAAGTATCATGCCGCCCCTCGGGCCTCTGAGAGTCTTGTGTGTGGTGGTGGTAACTATATCGGCATACGGCACGGGCGACGGATGAACTCCTGCGGCAACAAGTCCTGCAATATGCGCCATATCAACCATGAGATACGCTCCGACCTTGTCGGCAATCTCACGGCAACGGGGGAAATCTATGATTCTTGAATATGCGCTTGCGCCAACGACGATAAGCTTCGGCTTACATTCAAGCGCAATACGCTCCATCTCGTCATAGTCGATCCTCTCGGTTGTCTCGTCAACGCCGTAGGGAACAACATTGAAATACTTGCCCGAAATATTAACAGGTGAACCGTGCGAAAGATGTCCGCCCTGCTGAAGATTCATTCCCATTACGGTATCGCCGGGATTGAGAAGCGCAAAGAAAACGGCAAGGTTTGCGTTGGCTCCGCTGTGCGGCTGAACATTAACATGCTCCGCTCCGAAAAGCTCCTTGGCTCTGTTGCGTGCGATTTCTTCCACGACATCGACGCATTGGCAGCCGCCGTAATATCTCTTGGAAGGATAGCCCTCGGCATACTTGTTTGTCAGGACACTGCCTGCTGCGAGCAAAACCGCCTTGGAAACAATGTTCTCGGATGCGATAAGCTCAATGTTGTGCTGCTGACGCTCAAGCTCGCTTTCGCATGCTGCGTAAATCTCCTTGTCATAGGCAGAAAGTTCGTTGAAAAATTTCATCTGTCATCCTCCGTTTTCTTCGGCAATACCGCACATCTCAATCGAGCGATGTTGCCTTAATGTATACAAAATGCTCATATAGGCAATTTTGTTTATTCAGCAGCGTCGTTACATTCTTCGGCCGGCGTCTGAGGAGTTGCGCTGAAGTATTTCTCTCCTGCCTTGACCTCCACTCCCCTGATCTTCATCAGCTCGGAAAATGTAACGAATTTATATCCCTGCTTTGCAAGCTCGGGGATAAGCCTTGCAACGGCGTCTGCCGTCGCCGGGTAAAGGTCATGCATGAGAACGATGCTTCCGTCAAAGACATTATCCATAACGGTCTGATAGTCCTTGTCGGCATTTCTGTATTCCCAGTCACGGGAATCGACGCTCCAAAGCACCAGCGGCATATTCACATTCGCCTGAACCGTTTCGTTCGCTGCGCCCTCCGGCGGTCTGAGAACCTTGACCTTTCTGTGCGAATATTTCGTTATCGCACTGCAGGATTTATTGATCTCCCTCTGCATTTCATCTGCAGAAAGAGTGTTGAGGTTAACATGAGAATAGGTGTGAGTTCCTATCTCACAGCCGAGCTTCGACGCTCTCTCTATCTCTGCGGAATAGGTTGAGGCTCTGTCGCCGACGACAAAGAATGTCGCTCTGCCGTTATATTTTTCCAGAGTGTCGAGAATTTTATTGGTAACCGGAGCATACGGACCGTCATCAAAGGTGAAGCAGACAAGCTTATCGGTCGATTTCGGAAGCTTCCTCTTGGAGTCTGTCTCCTCCTCTTCCTCGGTCGTCGTGTTCTCCGTTGTCGTTTCCGCCGTATTTTTTGTAGTCTTTTTAATTGTGATCTCTTTATTATCTTCGCTTTTATCTTCTGTTTTGTTCTCAACCGTCGTCTCGCCGGTTTTGCTCAACGACTCGTGCCTTTCCTCGGTGATTTTTCCGCTGATACCGTACACCGAAGCCACAAGAATTGCAACAAACGCAACTAAAAATATCGCTTTCCCAATAAAATCCCTTTTCATTTCAGTAACACATCTCCATGACTAATTTCGGCAAAATATTACCATTGCACATTATAGCACCGATACTTTTTTTATTCAATGCTATTTTCAAAAATTGACATATTTTTTACAATTAACTGCCTTTTTAACAGTTTTATTATTTAAAAATTGATTATAATAAAATATCTGATAAAAATCCAAAAAAATCAAAAAAACACTTGACTTTTCTTTCTCTATGCTATATAATTAGCAAGTCGCTTGAATCAAAAGCGACGCACATATGGCGGCATAGCTCAGTTGGCTAGAGTACTCGGTTCATACCCGATTGGTCGTAGGTTCGAATCCCACTGCCGCTACCATATGGCCCGGTGGTCAAGCGGCTAAGACACCGCCCTTTCACGGCGGTAACACGAGTTCGATTCTCGTCCGGGTCACCAAGTCGGGATTTTTCCCGGCTTTATTTTTTTGCCTTAGAGCTGCGGAATAATTTCTGCGGCTTTTTTATTTCTATGTTGAAAACGGTTTTGTTATGTTGTACAATATAAAGGCAATCCCGCACAATACAAAGTATGAGGTGGTTAAATGTCGATTAAACCGAATTACGAAAAATTGGACGGCTGCGAATTCTATCCGGCCGATATTATGATTGAATATAAGCAATGCATCGACGAGGGTCTTGATATTGAAAAATACAGGGAGCTTTTTGAAGCAGTTTCAAAGCTTCCGCATGATGAGATAGCAAATGACCTCGGCGACACGATATTCAAAATCGTTTCAAGCGCTCCGATGAGAGCCGATTATGAATTCAACGAACCGTCTGAGCTTGAAGAAATAAAAAAACTCAGGAAGGCTTATCCGATCGACGGCACGGTTAACCGTGATACAATCAAAGGCAAGATTCACGGCGCATGGCTCGGCAGAATCTGCGGCTGTATGCTCGGCAAGACCGTTGAGGGCATCCGCTCGGACGAGTTTATTCCTTTTCTTAAGGAAACGGGCAATTATCCTCTCTCCCGCTACATTTACCGCAGCGACCTCATGGCAGATATTGAGGACAAATATAAATTCGGCTTCACGGGGAACATGAGCTATGTCGGAGATATCGAAGGTATGCCGGCAGATGATGACACCAATTATATGGTTCTCGATCAAATTATCCGTGAAAAATACGGCAAGAATTTTACGCCGTATAACATTTCCGTCGCATGGATGGACTATCAGCCGAAATTTGCATACTGCACAGCCGAAAGAGTAGCTTTTTGCAACTTTGTAAAGGGCTTCACTCCTCCCGAATCGGCAAGATACAAAAATCCCTACCGTGAATGGATAGGCGCTCAGATACGAGGCGATTATTGGGGTTATATCAATCCCGGCAATCCGGAGCTTGCAGCGGAAATGGCATGGAGAGACGCCTCGATCTCACATATTAAAAACGGCATTTACGGCGAAATGTTTGTTGCAGCAATGCTCGCCAACGCAGCCGTCACGAGCAATATCGAGGATATTATTCTATCGGGTCTTGCTCAGATTCCGTCAACCTCTCGCCTTTACAAGAGCGTCATTGATATCATGGATAAATTCAAGAGCGGTGTTACAGAGGAAGAAGCATTCTCTTACATTCACTCCTGCTACGACGAGCACACGGGCTACGGTTGGTGTCACACGATTTCAAATGCAATGATAGTTGCAGCATCGCTGCTTTACGGCGGCGGAGATTACGCAAGGTCGATTTGCCGTGCGGTTCAGACCTGCTTCGACACCGACTGCAACGGCGCAACCGTCGGCTCGATTCTCGGCATGGCAAACGGAGTTGAAACCATTCCCGAATACTGGAGCAAGCCGATAAACAATATTCTGCACACTTCCGTTTTCGGAGTCGGAACAGTTAAAATCACCGACATGGTTGACAAAACAATGGAACATATTGAATATTAAGGCAATACCGCACAAATTGATGCGCACGCCTTGCTTGAAGCTGTTTCCGTCAGGTTGCACAAAAATTCTTTGACTTGCGACAGCAAGCCTGCAATTTTTTTGTACAACCTGACGAAAAATCTTACTGCGCAATCCATACACCTCAATTGTGCGGTGTTGCCTTAAAACAACAGGCTGTGACAGAACAAAATCTGCCGCAGCCTAATTTTTTATTTTCTTTTTCTGTTGGAAACGAACGCTCTCAGCACCCTTGCGATTACTGAATAGAAGGTCTTAAAATAAATGGCTGCGGTTATGACAACTGCGGCGATATTTATCGCAACAAGGCACTTCGGCTCAAAATATGTGCAAACGGTCTGGAGCACAATTATTGCCGTTCCCGCAAGCGTGCGTCCGGCATACATTTTAAAATCAACAAGCCTTTTTGACATCAGCGCTCTTATCACAAAGACAATAAAATAGCTGGCAAAGGTGGCTGCCGCTGCACCGTAGATCTCGTATTTCGGAATAAGGATAAGATTCATCACGACATTTGCGACAGCACCGAACATTGAGGTAACAAACGAAAGCCTGCTCTTTTTATAAACCAAAAACGAGCTGCCCATAAAGGTTGAAAACGACGAAAAGACCATCGCACAGCACAGAAGCGGAACATAGGCATAAGCCGAGAAATATTCCTCAGTCGCAAGCAGTCTTATTCCCGGCTTTGCAATCGCAATTACAAAGCTGCATCCAAAAAACAGAATTCCTTGGAACGAAAGCCAGCTGTCCGAGAAAAAGTCTTTGTACTCGTCAGCCTCGCCGTCCTTCCTCTCGCTGACAGCGGAATACTGCCATGCGTCGCTGAATGCGCCCGAAAGAAGAACAATAGCAGTCGGCAGCTTACACGCCATGGTGTAAATTCCGTTTGCAGTGCTGTCAACCATCCAATTGATCATATACCTGTCGGAAACGGAGGTTATCCACCAGAAAATAGCCGTCGGAATAAGCGGAATGCTGTATCTGAGCATTCTTTTGATAAGACTTTTATCGACCCTAAAGGTAACATATCGCCACAGCTTTTCTCTGAGCGTAATATAAATTGCGCAAATCAAGTCCGAAATAACGATCGAATAAACATATCCGTCGATGCCAAGTCCAAGCACGGCAAGAAAAAGTATATTCAACACAACAACCGAAAAGGTGTTCACTATACCCTGCACAGCAAAAAGCCGTGTGTTGCCCAGCCCCCGTGCGAACTGACTGCAAACAGAATGTATGCACGCCGAAACGGTATATAAAATAACCGCCGTAACATCAAGCTTTTCGCCGATAAGCATATCCAGAAGCGGATAGCAAAGCAGCAGAAATATCGAGCCGAGGAGAATTATCAAAATTCCCGATGAGAATACCCTGTTTCTGTCCGTCGTCGAGTTGATGGCATATCGAAAAACACCGTCCGTTATGCCCAAAGAAATAACCGGAAAAAGAAGATTCGCAGTCTGGCTTATCAGATCTGCGTCGCCGTATTCCGCCGGGGTGAGATAGCCGGTGTAAAATCTGACCATCAAAAAAACGATGAGCTTTGATGTCAGCACACCGATACTTATAAGCATTGTGTTTTTTGCAAGTTTACCGTATTTATCCATTCTGTTTGTTCCTTTAAGGCAATGCCGCACAATTGAGGTTTGCGAATTGCATAGTAAGATTTTTTTTACTTGAAATCGTGTAAATAAATGATATCGTTCTTTTATATTTTTGTCAATAGAGCGACTGTAAACAATGTGTAAAAATAGGCTTGGTGAAAAGAATCTTTCAAAAAGTTCTTGAAGAAGAATTGTTAATGTGCTATAATACCAATGCTTAAGGTAGCACCTCACAAATCGAGGCGAACACCTTGTTTTTGCAATTCGCACACCTTGTGCGGCATTACCTTAAGGCAATACCGCACAATTGGGGTGTGCGAATTGCGCAGTAAGATTTTTCGTC
>CAVFTC010000088.1:0-7512 GCA_963625295.1 Bacteroides faecis | reverse complement strand
AATACTCTATGTATTAACGAGTATTTTTGGCGTTTTCGACGGCAAAATAGCCGCTGAGAATTGTGCTATGGTTTAATCAGCGGTTACCGAACAAGGCGTGCGCCTTAATTGTGCGGTATTGCCTTAAGGCAAAGGGCGGTGATGAAGTTATGAAAACATGTTATATTTTTTCGGCAGTCGAAATGAAAAATAATTTTCCGAATCCGGAGCAGGGCGATATGATAATCGCAGCCGACGCTGGATATTTGAATGTGCAAAGGGCAGGACTTAAGCCCGATGTTATAATCGGAGATTTTGATTCGTCCGAGAAGCCCGAAACGGACGCGCCGATTGAAACCTTTCCCGTTCTCAAGGACGATACGGACACAATGCTGGCGATAAAGCACGGCTTCAACAGCGGTTATAAACGCTTTGCGATTTACGGCGGAATCGGTGGCGAACGGACGGATCACACGATCGCAAATATTCAGTCGCTGGCATATATTGTCGACCATGGCGGCGAGGGTGTTCTTGTCGGCGAGAATGAACGCTTTGTACTGATTAAAAATTCCCGTGTTACGCTTCACTCGGAAAAAGGCAAAACGCTTTCCGTTTTCGCTTACGGCGGAGTTGCCGAGGGAATATCAATCAAGGGCGCAGTTTATGAAACGGAAAAGCTTACTCTTTCTCCGTTCTTTCCGCTCGGAGTGAGCAATAAATTTAAAGAAAACAGCGTCTCAGTCGGAGTGAAAAAAGGCTGTATTTTAATAAAGTGGTGAATAAAGCAATAAGGCAATACCGTGCAATCGAGAAGCGCAGTATTGCCTTATATTGTTGAGTTATTCAAGCTCAGTGAGCAAAATTTCTTTGATTTCTCCGCCGTCGAACGGAACGAAAATCGTTTTAAATTCCTGCGGATTGAAGTTAAGCGTAACCTTTCTGCCGATAAACCTTAAATCGAGCGTTGCCGTGCAGGCCTTGCCGCCCGTTTCGATCGCACGCAGGACATATCCGTTCCTGTCCTCGGCTATCTTCACCGTTTGAACAATAACATTGTCGCTGTCGATGCTCATTCCGCAGTAGGTCGGTGGCAGCGTGCCCTTATGGTGAGTCTCTTGGTAGAGCTTCAGCGGCATATTGAGCAGCTCAGACTCACGGACAAGCTCGGAATAATTTCCGCTTTCATAGCTCATGAATTCGTAGGTGAATTCAAGCTCGTCGCCGTCGAGCATCTCCATGTTTTCGTCACGGGTGCTCTGACCGTAATGGTCGAGATATGCGCACGCTCTGGCGGCAATCATTCTCAGCTCGTTGCCGATTGCGCAGAAGCTGTAACGACCGTTATTGATAAGGGCGAAGCCGTCCGTGCCGTTTTCGAGAGCCGTCCAGCCCTGAGCAGGCTCTTCCTCTCCGTCGGCTTTCTTCTTGATGAATCCGAACGGCATGGAATAAACTGCCGTCGGGTCGCTTATCGCAACAGGGAAAGAGAGCTTGAGGATTTTATATTCCTCTCTGAACAAGGTCTTGCACCTGACCTCAACCCTGTCGCTGTCTTTGTAAAGCGTGTAATATTGAAGGAGCACGGAATCGTTATAATGCGATTTGACCCTGAGTGTTGCACGGAGAGTGCCACGCTCCTCAATCGTGAATTCCGCATTGCCGAAGCTGCCGACATCCTTGTTGAAATCAAAAACAAGATGACCCCATGTGTCGCTTTCTCTGTCCTCACAGACAACGGCACTCATCGGTTTTTCGCAAAGCTCCTTGTTTTTCTTCTTGTTGTAATAAGAAATGATACGGCCGTCATTGTCGAATTCAAGACGGACAACGCTGTTTTCGATAAACCTTTCACCGATCGAGAATTGATTTTCTCGCTCCTGCGGAACATAGCTTTGCTGATCTCTGAAAATAAAATATGTCGAATAGCCGTATGCGGGAATTTCAACCGAGAAAAGGCATCTGTTGAAGCTCGGACCGTCTGTGTACGGTGCTCTTATCATCTGGAATTCAACATCGTTGTTGTTCTCGTCAACAACTCCCGTTGCCCAATGCTCGCCGAAGTCGGCGTAGCCCTTAACGGGGAACGAATGCGGATTGAAAACAACCATCGGAGAGCCTTCACCGCTCCGAGTCCAAAGGCGTCCTCTGATTTCGGACGGCTCTGAGTCGAAAAAGTTGGTTGTGTTAATTCTCCATGAAATTCGCTCCGCTGCAAAAGTGCCGATTTCCATTGCCGTTTCTTTTGCGTATCCGAAGCCTGCGTAAGCGTCATCGTAAGCCGGTTTGATTGAGCAGCCGGCGAGAATGTCGTGGAATTGATTGAACATCACACGCTCCCACGCTTTTTCAATCTCGGAGCTTTTCGGCTCGGACTTTGTGAGAACCGAGGCAAGAACATCGATCTTTTCTGCGTAGATAAGGTCGTTTTCTGCTTCACGGTTGAGCTTTTTGATTTTTGAATTTGCGCTGTAGCAGCCGCTTGCGTGGTGTTGGAGATCCTCGCTGACGGTCGGAATATCGTCAGCCTCATTTTCACGGATATAATCAAAATATTCGTCAACGCCGGAATAGAGTGCGTTGCCCTTTTTGATAAGCTCCTCTGCCTGCGCTAAGTGCCTTTTGGCAGGACCGCCGCCGTGATTTCCTACGCCGTAGAAAAGCATTTGCGAATGCTTTTGGTTCTCGTATTTCGCAATACGCCCCTCGTGAAGCTCGTCGCCGTAGCCGTCAAGAATATGAAATGCCGCCACAGAGCTTCCGTCTGGACTTTTCCAATAATGAAGCGAGCTTTCGGGAAGATTTTTCTTTTCCGTGTCACGGCTCGGACGAAGATAAACATAGTTTTTCATGCCTGCCTTTGAGAGAAGCTGAGGCAGCATACCGTTGTGACCGAACGAATCAACATTGTAGCCGGAATCGGTTATTGCACCGAAATTTTCCTTGAAGAATCTTTGGGAATACAGAAAATGTCTTGCAAAGGATTCGCCGCAGGGGATATTGCAATCCGGCTGAACCCACATTCCGCCCGTGTATTTCCAGCGGCCTTCTTTTATTCTCTGCTTGATTTCCTCAAACATTTCAGGCTCGCTGAGCTTTATCCATTTATAGTAAGAGGCACAGGCGGAGGTGAAAACATAATCGGGATATTCAAGCATTCTGTCGAGTGCGGAACGAAAGGTTGATTTGACAACCGCAAGTCCCTCCGGTACGCACCATTGCCATACAGGGTCAATGTGGGCGTTTCCGATTAAAAAATATTTTTTGTTCATCTGACTTCTCCTTTTTTAAATAGATTTGTATATTATAATTCGGCGAAAATTTTTGCGCCCTTTTTCCTGAGCCAAGAGTCAAGCGCAAGACACAACAAGCCGGTGAATGCGGAAAATCCTACAAGGAAAAGCTCACCGGAGATCCTTTCGCTTAACGGAAAATAAATCACCGCCGGAAGGATAGAATATATCCAGCCGCCGAACACGGAAACAAAAACGCTCATGCTCTGCTTTATCGGTGTGATCTCGTTTGTCCATTTCAGGTTCGGGTATTTAAGATTGAGCATAAGCCCGAACATTGAGAAAAATAAAATGAAAACTATCGGCGTTGCGATTATCATTACTGCACCGAAAGCGTTCGGGCGCAGAGCGATAATTGCGCAAACGCTGCAAATAAATGCCGGCACTGCGGTGAGAAGAAGGTGCATGCTTCTCTTTGCCTTTATCGCCTGCCATGATGTTATCGGTAAGGACTGTGCAAGCCAAACGCTTTTGCCCTCAAGCGAAACGGACGGTGCGGACATATCGTTTGTTGATGCGATAAGACAAATCAGAGCGGAGGCGGCAACGCAAATATAATCCTCGCTGCCGAAAATTTCAACAATCGTATTTGAAAGCCAATCACCCTTTATCAGCACGAAAACGCTTGCTCCGAGAAGAAGAAGAATGCCGAGTCCGCAGTTGAGCATATAATTGGGACTGGTGAAAAATCTTTGAAGCTCCTTGCCGAGCATAGCGGCGTTGACGCTCTTGACCTTGACGCTTTTTTCAACATATTTTTTCTTTGCGGAGTTCTGCGACGCAGTTGCAATTTTTATAAAGCTGTGAGCGATTATATAATATGTAAGCGCACACAATGCGCCGACGATAATGAACACAACCAGCGCCGAAAGCATATCGCCTGCACCGATTTTGCCGAAGATATATAGCGGAAAAGCCGAGCCTTTTATTTTTGTTCCGTATGCGTCGGCGTTTGCAATGATTCTGCGAATGATTTCATTTGCCTTGAAATAAAAAACATAATAAATTGCAAGAAAAGCGAGCGAAACTATGACCGTGATGAAGCTTTTGTTTTTTAGCTTGCTGTTGATTTTTGCAACAACCCAGCCGAGAGAGCAGGCAAGGATCATAACGATCAACGAGATGATTATAACGAACAGAACAGAGCCGATTAAGGCTTTTACGCTGTATGCGTGGCAGAGATAAACGACAATTGCCGGAACAATAACAAGTGCGGAATAAAGCGTGCCCATAATATAAACGCCGAGAAGCCGTGACGCCATTATATATCCGACAGGGATCGGCATTGAAAGCAGCAAATCGTTATCCTTGGCGAGATAAAGTCCCGAGTATGTGTTAAAAATGCTGCCGAAAGCACCCATTGCAACGGCGATGATTCCCATGAAGCTGAAAAACATCCAGTCGTAGCCCTTGTCGACAACGGGAAGCAGACTGTTGGCGAAAACGGAAAACATTCCACCGAAAAGGATGCAGATGAAACCGAAATATCCAATTATCATCATTATGCTTGAAGCCCTTGAACGGCCTTTGTTCTTCTTGCGGTCAACGAAGAAGTTTTGAAACATTTCAAGCAGCTGTTTTTTCAGAAGCTGTTTCAGCATTATTCTTCCTCCAGTTCAAGGAAAACTTCTTCAAGGCTGTCGTCGCCCTTGACCTCCTCCATTGTGCCCGAACGAATAAGCTTGCCCTCTTTGATAATCGCTATCTTATCGCAGAGCTTTTCCGCAACCTCAAGCACATGGGTGGAGAAGAATATCGCACTGCCGCCGTCGCAGACCTCACGCATCATTCCTTTGAGCAGGTGAGCCGCCTTCGGGTCAAGGCCGACGAACGGTTCGTCCATTACGATAAGCTTCGGGTCGTGAAGCCATGCGGAAATTATTGCAAGCTTCTGCTTCATTCCGTGGGAATAGGTTGAAATGGGTTGGGCAAGGTCGGCGGTCAGCTCGAATAAATCGCCGTATTTCCGGATCTTTTCCTGCCTGTCCGAGGCGGAAACGCCGAAAATATCGGCAACGAAGTTGAGATATTTAATGCCGGTCATGAACTCATAAATATCCGGATTGTCGGGAATGTAGGCAATCTCTTTTTTGCACTTTAGCGGGTCGGCGGTCACTGATGTTCCGTCGATAAAAATTTCGCCTTCGTCAAATTGGAGAATGCCGACGACGGATTTCAGTGTAGTGGTTTTGCCTGCGCCGTTGTGACCGATGAAGCCGTATATTTCGCCCGGAGCAATGCGCAGCGACAAATCATCAACCGCCTTGTATCCGTCATAAATTTTTGTAAGATGTTCAATTTTAAGCATTGACATTCCTCTTTTCACACGCTTTTTATTTAAGGCAATACAGTACAAGTAAGGTGTTGCCTTAAGTATATATTACATGAAAATTTTTGTCAATAAAAGATATTTGTAAAATTGTAAATTTGCATTTCAGGCGGTTAAAATGTATCTTGACAATTCAAAGCGTATGGCATATAATAAAGATGCAAAGAGTGGTGCTACCGATAGACGGTTACGCCCTCTTTAAAGTAGATTTAGAAATAAACCGCTAACTTTCTCAGGGTTGGGCGGTTATTTCTTTTTATATGCAAGAACTGCAACGAATACCGTTACAAGTCCGATGATCACAAGTGCGAAAGCAAAAAGGTTTTCGTATGTAACATATTGCATAAGATCACCCCCTGACGAGGGCGCAGAGTGTAACCGCCTACCGTAAATGGTAGCACCACAAAAACATTATATATATTACCGCCGAGCTTGTCAATGCTTGAACTGCTTAACTTTTGCAGCTTTAGAAAAATGGTTCAAATACATCTTGACAATTTAAAATGCATAGCATATAATAAAGATGCAAAGAGTGGTGCTACCGATAGACGGTTACGCCCTCAGATAATGGATTAGAAGAAATTAACCGCTCGTTTTCTCAGGACAGGGCGGTTATTTCTTTTTATATGCAAGAACTGCAACGAATACCGTTACAAGTCCGATGATTACAAGTGCGAAAGCAAAAAGGTTTTCGTATGTAACATATTGCATAAAATCACCCCCTGACGAGGGCGCAGAGTGTAACCGCCTACCGAAAATGGTAGCACCACAAAAGAATTAAGGCAACACCGCACAATTGATGCGCACGCCTTGCTTGAATATGTTTCCGCCATGCTGTACAAAAATTTCTTGACTTGCGACAGCAAGCCTGCAAAATTTTTGCACAACCTGACGAAAAATCTTACTGCGCAATTCGCACACCTCAATTGTGCGGTGTTGCCTTATATATATTACCGCCGAGTTTGTCAATGCTTGAACTGCCTATTTGAAAATTGTATTGGGTCGGTCAAAGACATGAAAAAAGGCTGCCGTGGAATGCGGCAACCTTATAAATCAGGAGATTTTATTTAACCGTCGGATCGGCAGGAATGAGATATGCGTTCTTGCCCCAGCCGACCTGCTTGAATATCTGATCGGGTCTTGGATTGTAAAGATAGAATCCGTCCTCGTGCTGAGGATACATAAGAATGCAGAGCCTTGCGAGTATCGGCAGAACGAGATAGGGCAGGAACTGACCTAAAACGGAGTCCCAAACCATAAACGGAGCAAAGCTGCAATTGAGCAGGAAAGCCCAAACACCGTGACGGGTGATCTGAACGCTCATTGTTTCAAGCTGCTTTTGAGTCAGATTCTTCTTGAGACAAACGAAGTCCTTTTCTTTGGTGGGATTGTTGTAGCGGTAGCCCTCAATGTTGTAGTAAAGGCCTCTGCCGCCCTTGATGGAAAGACCGTATGTGCCGACGGAAACAGCTTCGCCCTTTGGGAGGGTATAGACGCCGACGGTGATTTCATGGTCTGTAAGATTGACAAAGTAGAGCCATGTGTGACCCATTATGTACGGCGGCTGCATCTCCTGGCAGACATAAACCGTTGCAACATATTCGTTTTCGTCCGTTGCTTTTGCGTCCTCGGCGGAAACAACAAAGGCAAAGCTGCAAAAAAGGGTTACAAGAATCATAATCACAGCTATAATTTTTTTGATAGTTTTCATTTTCAACCGTCTCCTCATGAGTTTTCATTGCAAAGTATATCACTTTATGGAAAATATGTCAAATACTAAAGTGCTTCGATGTGAAAAAATCGGAGTGTTTTTTTATGTAATGTTACGATTTACTTTTATTTTTAACCATGATATAATATAGGCAATACCGCACAATTGGGGTGTGCGGATTGCGCAGTAAGATTTTTCGTCAG